>DJWR01000022.1:0-10334 GCA_002441055.1 Caulobacteraceae bacterium UBA6225
GGGATATCGGGTCTCTCAAAATGCGGTACCGTAAGGTGTGTCGGTTCGAGTCCGACCGGGGGCACCACCGGCCGTGCGGTCAGGCCGCGCCGAAGATCAACGGAATGGCGACCAGGGCGATCAGCGAGATCGCCGCCACGCCAATCAGATTCAGCCACAGTCCGGCCCGGCTCATCTGGGCGATGGTGATCAGCCCGCCGCCATAGACGATGGCGTTGGGGGGTGTGGCCACTGGCAGCATGAAGGCGCAGGACGCCGCCAGCGCCAGCGGCACGGCGAACATCAGCGGGTCGGCCCCCACGGCCAGCGCCAGCGCCCCGCCGATGGGCAGGAAGGTGGCGGCCGAGGCGGTGTTGCTGGTCAATTCTGTGAGGAAGATCATCGCCAGGGTGACCATCACCACCAGCACCGCCACCGGCCAGCCGCCCAGGATGCCCAGCAGTTCGCCCAGCCAGGCCGCCAGGCCGCTTGTGGAGATGGCGGCGGCCAGGCTCAAACCCCCGCCAAACAGGGTCAGCACCCCCCAGGGCAGGCGCTTGAGCTCCGCCTCAGTGACCAAGCGGTCGCCCGGGGCCTCCCCGGACGGGGTGAAGGCCAGGACCACAGCGGCGGCGATCGCCACCCCGGTGTCGCTCAACCAGGGGGCGTAGGGCGTCAGCAGAGGTCGGAAGACCCAAGCGAAGGCCGCCAGGGCGAAGATGACGCAGACGCGGATTTCCGCCCGGCTCATGGCGCCCAGCCTCGCCTTTTCCTCCCGGAACAATACCCGGGCCTCCGGCAACACCAGCTTCACTGGATTGAGCGCGATGAGGATCGCCCAGGCGGCGACCAGCAGAACCAGAGCCACTGGCACGCCGATCATCATCCACTGGCCAAAGCCGATCTCGACCCCATGCTCCTGGGCCATGTAGCCGGCCAGCAGGGCGTTGGGCGGGGTGCCGATCAGGGTGGCGATCCCACCGATACTGGCCCCATAGGCCACAGCCAGCAGCAGGGCGACGCCGAGATTGCGATAGGAGACCGGATCTTCCCGTCCGCCATGGTCTTCGGCCAGGGCCAGCACCGCCATGGCCACCGGCATCATCAGGACGGCGGCGGCGGAGTTGCTGACCCACATGGAGACCAGGGCCGTGGCGCCCAGCATGCCGGCCACCAGCCGCCGAGGCGTCGCGCCAGCTGCGGCCGCGCACCCCAATCCCACCCGCTTGTGCAGGCCGCAACGCTCCATGGCCGCCCCCAGCACGAAGCCGCCCAGGAAGAGGAAGATCACCGGATCGGCATAGGGGGCCGCGGCGGTGCGGATGTCGCTGACGCCCAGGGCTGGAAACAGCACCAGAGGGATCAGGGCGGTGATCACCAGGGGGGCCGCCTCGGTCATCCAGAGAATCGCCATGAGCACGGTCACCGCCGCCACCGGACGAACCGCGGGCCCAGAGCCAAAGTCCGGCGCCGCGAGAATGGCGAGGAAAGCGCCCAGACCGAGGACCAGCCCAGCCATCTGGCGTCGCGACAAGGCGAGCGCCGTTCCGTCCTGATCTTGCACGCATCCCCCCGCAGACTCGCAGCCGTGTGCTCGGCCTTGTCCGGACATATGAGCCCAACAGCGCTCGGCGCGCCAGGGAGCTGGCTGGCGGGCTTAGCCTATGAAATGAAGCCGCGCCGCCTCTGCAGCGATTGACCTTGGCCGCTGGCCGGGTCATGGCCAGCCATGCCGAGCGACACCCCCTTCCCAAGCCCTGCGCCCCTGCAGCGGCCCGCCGCACGGATCGGCCTGGGAATCATCCTGCGAGTCTGCGCCATGGCTTGCCTGGCCGGATTGTTCGGACTGGTGAAGGTCGCCTCTGAACGTGGCGTGCCGATCTTCGAGACCCTGTTCTTCCGCAACGCCTTCGCCTTCATTCCCATAGCCATCTACATCTGGCGCACCAGCGGGTTCGGCGTGCTGCGCACCACCCGGCCAGGGGCCCACGCCACCCGGGCCATGGTGGGGCTAACCGGCATGATCGGCGGTTTCCTGGCGGTCTCGCACCTGCCATTGACCGAGGCCACGGCCCTGTCCTTTTCCGCGCCCCTGTTCATGACCGCCCTGTCGGTCCCCTTGCTCAAGGAGTCGGTCGGCGCGCACCGGTGGGCGGCGGTGGCGGTCGGCTTTGTGGGCGTCCTGATCATGATCCGGCCTGACCCGGCCAATCTGGCCAATGTCGGCGTGATTTTCGCCCTGATCGGCGCCGTGGGCTCGGCCCTGGCCATGATCACCATCCGTCAGATCAGCATGACCGAACCTGGCCCCAGGATCGTCTTCTACTTCACTGTCGCCGGGGCCCTGGCGGGCCTGGCCAGCCTGCCCTTCGGCTGGGTCATGCCAGATCCAGGCACCCTGGCGCTGCTGGTGGTGATGGGCCTGTTGGGGGGCGTCGGCCAGCTTCTGCTGACCGAGGCCATCCGTGTGGCGCCCGTGGCGGTGGTCGCCCCCTTCGACTACACCCAGCTGGTCTGGGCCAGCCTGTTCGCCTTTCTGGTCTGGGACGAGTTGCCCAGGGCGCTCACCCTCGTCGGCGCCGGCGTGGTGGCGGCGAGTGGGCTTTACATCCTCTATCGAGAGACGAGGCGCCGCCGCGAGCCGGCGAGCTGAGACCTCTCAGAGTTGATTTTTCAAGATAAAATTACACCACTGAAGTGGTCTGTCACATTGACGGAACCGCGATACGAGAAGAGTCTTGCGGTAACGTCGACACTGGGTCGGCGGCATCCAAGCTCAGGGGGTCCGACCATGGGTCGTCGACTTTCCATCCTGGCGGCCCTGGCCGCCTTGTCCGCCGCGGCCGGCGCCGGATCAGCGCAGGCGGCGGTGACCGTGATTGGCGGCGGCATGGCGGAAGCCTGCTCCAAGGCCGCGGTCGGGGGGCGGTCAGATGAACGGTTCGAAGAGTTCTGCGATCTGGCCCTGGAGACCGAATTCCTCAACGCCCGGGACCGGGCCGGGACCTATGTGAACCGCGGGGTCCTGCGCATGCGCCGCGAGGAATACCCCCGCGCCATCGCCGACTTCGATCAGGCGATCAAGATGAAGCCGGACCTGGGGGAGGGGCACGTCAATCGCGGCGCCGCCCTGATCGGCCAGAAGCGCTACGCTGAAAGCCTGCCGGCCATTGACCGCGGTTTGGAGCTGGGGGTCGAGGAACCGGCCAAGGCCTATTACAACCGCGCCCTGGCCCATGAGGGACTTGAAGACGCCCGGTCGGCCTATTTCGACTATCAGAAGGCCCAGGAGCTGGCGCCGGGCTGGACCGCGCCGACAGAGCAACTGGCGCGGTTCTCGGTCACCACCCGCACTGTGCCCAACTGAAGGCGGGGGAGCTTCAGGCGCCTCTGGGGCGTTGGGACGGGATGATGGCTTCTGTCCTGTCTCAGCCTCGCCTGGCCCCCATCCTTGCGGCCGTGGCGCTCACCAGCCTCGCTGCGGTCGCTCCGGCCGCGGCCCAGGCCCCCTATGCGCAACATCAGCTGGGGGTGCTTGAGGCTCAGCAGCAGATGGACCGCTTCCGGGCGATCGCTCAGCAGAATGAGCTGAACGCCCTGGCCGGCGAGGTTCAGACCGAGCGCGCTCTGGACAGTCTCCGCCTCCAGAGGGGCAGTCTGCTCACTGGGCCGGCAGCTCCCCTCTGGTCCACGCCCACCCCAGGGGCGGGGCCAGGCGAGGTGGCCGGCATTACTATTCCCAGCGATCGGTTGGCGGACTCCAACGCCAAGATCAAAGCGATCCTGGCCCGCAACGGGCGGTAGTCTCCAGGCCAGGACCAGGGCATGGTTGGGCCTGATCCTTGGGGAGAATAGCGCATGCGTTGGCGGGGCGGACGGCGGTCTGGAAACATTGATGACCGGCGCGGGCTTGGCCCGGTGGCCGGGGGGCTCAGCGTCGGCGGCGTCGTGCTGGCCCTCATCGGCTATTTCGTCTTTGGCATCGATCCCAGCACCACCCTGAGCGTGGTGAACGGCGCAGGCGCGCCCGCTGCTCAGAGCTCAGGGGTTCGTGGAGCCCCCGATGATGAGGCCGGCCAGTTCGTCGACGTCATCGAAACCTCCACCGCCGAGGTGTGGACGGAGATCTTCCAACAGGCGGGGCAAACCTATGAGCCCCCTGCGGCCATGGTCCTCTATGAGCAGGCCACTGGCACCCGTTGTGGAACCGGCCAGGCGGCCATGGGCCCCTTCTATTGTCCGGCTGACCGCAGCGTCTATCTGGACCTGTCCTTCTGGGATGATCTGGAAAACAAATTCGGCGCCGGGGGCGAGGCGGCTCGGGCCTATGTCATCGCCCATGAGGTCGCCCATCACGTCCAGAACCTGACGGGCCAGATGGATCAGGCCCGCCGCCTGGGGGCGCAGGGCGCCGACAGCGGCGCGGTGCGTCTGGAGTTGCAGGCCGACTGTTATGCCGGCGTCTGGGCGGCCCGGGCCGAAGCGGCGTCGGGTGGCGCGGTGGCCCTAGGGCCGGCCGACATCGCCGAGGGGCTGGCGGCGGCCTCGGCCATCGGCGATGACACCCTGCAGAAACAGAGTCAGGGCCGGGTCGTCCCTGACGCCTTCACCCATGGCTCCAGCGCCCAGAGGATGGCTTGGTTCCGGCGCGGCGCCGAGACCGGCGATCCCAACGCCTGCGACACGTTCAGCGCCGCGCGGCTTTAGAGCGCGTTCCGATAAGTGGGAACCGGTTATCGGAGCAAAACGCGCACCTGGTTCTAAGGGATCAGATCGGCGGCGGAGGTTCGTGCTCCAGGCACACCGCCACGCACTGGCTCGCCAGCAGGTCTCCGGCGTCGATGAGGGGAACCTGGGTGTCGGCCGGTCCCAGCACCAGAGGCGCCTCCGTGCAGCCGGCGATCAGGGTCTCCGCCCCCTCGGCGACCAGATCTCGGGCGAGACCCGCCATCTCCATCCGAGCCTCACGGGACAGGTCGCCTGCCTTGATGCGGTAGAGGAGCGCCATGAACGCCTCCTGCCGTTCCGCCGGCAGCGTCACCAGACCCAGGCCCCGGGCGGCGAGATATTCGCGATAGAGCTTCAGCGCCCCCTTGGTGCCCAGCACCCCGACCCGGCGCGCGCCGGTGTCGGCGGCCGCCTTGGCCGCGACGCCGATCATGTCGATCAGCGGCAGGCCGCTGGCCCGGATGATCAGGTCTGCATGGGCGTGGGCGGTGTTGCAGGGCATGGCCAGCACCTCGGCGCCGCCGCCGGCCAGCCCACCGGCCATCTCCGCCAGCACAGCCCCGGCGCCAGCCCCGGGGACATTCCGGTCAGGCACCTGAGGGTTCAGGTCCATCAGGACGCGGATATGGTCCTGGTCCCGAGCAGCCGGCGTATAGGCCTGCAGCCTGGCCAGGAAATCCAGGGTGGCGGCGGGGCCCATGCCGCCAAGAACGCCAAGAACCAGACTCATCCCAGCTGGCCTTCCAACTCGGCCTGATAGCCAAACAGACCCTGGGCGCCGCCGGTGTGCAGAAAGACCATGGTCTCGTCCCTGAAGGCGCCCCTGGCGCAGAGGTCGATCAGCCCCTTCATCGCCTTGCCGCTATAGACCGGGTCGAGGATCAAGGCCTCTGTGCGGGCGGCCAGCTTCAAGGCGTCGATCACCGCCTGGTCGATCAGGCCGTAGCCCGCGCCCACATAGTCGCAGTTGGCCGCCACGCGATCGCGGGTGACACGGCCCTCCTGGCCGAGCAGGGCGCAGGTCTCCTGGGCCAGCTTGAACACATTGGCCTCCTGGGTCGCCTGCGGAGCGCGCACGCCGATGCCTAGGACTGGAATGTCGGCGCCGATCACGGCCAGCCCCGCCACCAGTCCCGCATGGGTGCCGGCGCTGCCGGTGGCCGTCACGATCCTGTCGATCTTGAGCCCCATGGCGTCAGCCTGGACCACCAGCTCGCGGGCGCAGTCGGCATAGCCCAGAGCGCCGACCGCATTGGAGCCGCCGCCCGGGATCACATAGGGGCGGCCGCCGCGCTCACGAACCCCTTGGGCCACGCGCTCCAGGGCGGCGGTCATGTCGCTGCCGCCAGGTACAGTCTCGATGTGGGCGCCCAACAGCTGGTCGAGGAGCACATTGCCTGACCTGTTGTAGTCCACCGCCGTAGAGCCTGTGCGGGCCTCCAGGATGATCTCGCACGCCATGCCCAGCCGGGCCGCCGCCGCCGCGGTCTGACGCACGTGGTTGGACTGGATCGCGCCCTGGGTGACCAGGGTGTCGGCGCCCTGTGCCACCGCCTCGCCAGCCAGGAATTCAAGCTTTCGCGTCTTGTTGCCGCCCCCGGCCAGGCCTGTGGCGTCGTCGCGCTTGATGAACAGGTTCAGGCCGCCGAGCGCCTCGCCCAGGCGGGGCGCGGCCTCAAGCGGGGTGGGCAGGTGGGCGAAGCGCACGCGGGGAAAGCGGGCCAGGTGCATGATCGGCTCCTCGATGAACTCGAGCCTGCCCTAACACGCCCCTGGCCCCCCGTCTGCGCCCGGTCGGTCAGGGAACCAGGATGGGCGCCGCCACCATCCCGAGGCCGGCGATGCTGACCAACCAGGCCAGGGATCGCAGGCCCCGCACCCCAAAGGCGTAGAGCGGCACATAGGCCACCCGCGCCCAGAAATAGACCTGTGCGCCAATGGCGCTGAGGTCGGTTCCGCGGCCGGTGACATGGGCGATCAGCACCACGCCGATAAAGATGGGCAGGGTTTCGAACAGGTTGGCCTGGGCCCGCTGCAGGCGTTGGGCGCGGGGATTGAGGGGGGGCATCTCCTCGTCGCGGGCGCCGGTGTTCCACTTCAGCCCGTACTGGGCGGTGCGCGCCATGTCGAACAGCAGGATCTGGATGAAGGCCAGGACCAGCGTCCAAGCCAGCATGACGAGTTCAATGGTCATTTCGGCGTCCCCCTTTGCGCGCCCTCTGGCGCATCTGCACGAAGGGGACCCCTGCGCCGAGCCGCCGTCAAGCTCCGGCCAGGGTCAATGTCATCAGGGCGGAACTCAGGATATTCAGAGGGGAACGAAACCATGATCGCCCCGCAGAGGTTTGACGGCATCAATGACCGACTCACCGCAGATCGTCCAAAGCCTGGCTGAGGCCGAGCAACTGATCGCCGATCAGGCCTATGAGCCGGCTCACGCCCTGTGCATGGAGGTCCTGGCGACTGACGCCCAGGCTGCCGGCGCCTGGCGCCTCCTCGGGGTTCTGGCCGCAGACCACGACAACCCAGGCAAGGCTATAGACTTCTTAGGCAAGGCCGCGGCTCTGGACCTGGACGACCCCCGGGCGCCCGCCAGACTGGCCCTGTGTCTGATGATTCTGGAGCGGCGCGATGAGGCCCTGGTCCAGGCCCAGGTCGCCGAGGCGCGAGGGCCCATCGACGCCTTGACCCTCGACACCCTGGGCCTTGTGTTCAGCCGCGCCGGGCTGCACGCCCGCGCCATCCGCCATTTTGAAGCCGCCCTGGCCCTGGCGCCGGAGCGCGCGGACCTCGCGTTCAATCTGGCGGCGGCGCGCCAGTCCTCGGGCGATGTCGCCGGGGCCGAGGCGGCCTATGCCCAGGCCTTGACCCTCGACCCCGCCTTGCACCGGGCCTGGTCATCGCGGGTGGGATTGCGCCGACAGACGGCTCAAGCGAACTTTCGGCCTGAGCTGGAGGCTCAGTTCGCCGCCGCCCATCGCTCTCCCGAGGCGCGCCTGCACATTGGCCACGCCCTGGCCAAGACCCACGAGGATCTGGGGGACTTCGAGGCTGCCCTCGACTGGCTGATCCGAGCCAAGGCCGCCAGAAGGCGTCAGGTGGGCTATGATCCCCGCGCCGACGCCGAGCTGTTCGCCGCTGCGCGCGCGACCTTTCCTTCCGCCACGGACGCGGGACGTGGCGGGTCTTCCGGCCAGCCGATCTTTGTCGTCGGCATGCCCGGAACAGGGATATCACAGGTCATGCAACTGCTCCTCGGGCACAGCCACGCCACCGCGGCTGGCCATCTGCCGCACTTCGGACGGATCCTGACGCAGATGGCCGGGCTGAGCGGGACGGCGTGGCTGGATGAGATGACGCTGGAGGCGGCGGGCGGGCTCGACCCGCGCCAGGTCGGACAGGCCTATCTGCGCGCGGTTGGCCCGCTTGTGGCCGGGCATGAGCGCGTCGTGGACGCGACGTCCCTGAACTTTGTCTATGCCGGACTCATCCACCGGGCCCTGCCTCAGGCGCGGATCATCTGCCTGCGCCGTCAGCCGATGGACGCCTGCCTCGCCAGCTTCCGTCGCCTGTTCGACGTCGACCACCCCTATTTCGACTACGCCTACGACCTCGCCGATACGGCGGCCTATTATGCGGGGTTCGAGCGCCTGACCGCCCACTGGCGAGGGGTTCTGCCGACGGACCGCTTCACCGAGGTCAGCTATGAGGCGCTGATCGCAGATCCCGCTGGGGAAGGCCGCCGGCTTCTGGATTTCTGCGGTCTGAGCCTCGATCCTGACACATGGGTCCTGATTGAGGACCCTGCCATCCCTGACGGCTCAGTGGGAGGCTGGCGCGAGTACGGGGCAGGGCTTGCGCCCCTGCGCCAGGGCCTGGAGACCGCCGGCGTCAGGGTCGACGATCCAGTCTGATCAGGGACGCTCGCCTGGGCCGAGGGCCGCCACCTCGGCGGGGGTCAGCTTGTGGACTTCCTGCACGAGGCACGGGGTCGAGCCGATGGGCGAGGCGACCCGCACGTCCAGGTCCATCCGGTCGCAGACCGTGTCGGAGCCGCCTGACGGGATCAGCACCAGGGGATCAGAGGCGCTGGTGGTCAGGCAGGCGTTCCGCATGGTCAGGCGAAAGACATCCTGCGGCCCGACGCTGGTGCGGAACAGGACCGTGTTGCGGTCGACGATCTTCTGAGCCCGGATGGCGCTGACGCGGAAGCAGGCGCGCGGGGCGTCGGCGGCGCGTTCGGCCATGGCCGTCATGGTGCGGGCTGTCGCCTGCGGGGCGGCGGCGCAGCCGGCGAGCGTCAGGGCGCCAAGGGCGGCCACGGCGGTGGCGGGGTTCAGCATTCGTCTTCCTCCTTCGGCCGACAACGTGGCGGCCAGGCCCGCTGTTCCAGTTCAGTGGAATCTGGGGCGCCATTGGGGCCGAAGCTGGGCCATCCTGGGCCTTGGCGGCGCCGGGCAGGCGGGGTAGAGTCACCCATATCCTCGGGGGGCCGCGCACAAGCGGCTGAGAGGCGGGTGAGCCCGCGACCCGTAGAACCTGATCCGGGTCATGCCGGCGAAGGGAAGGGAGAGCGCCATGGCGCGAGTATTGGATTCAACACGACTGACCGCCCGGATTCTCGGGCCGTTCCTGACCGTGGCCGGGGCGGCCGCGGTGCTGCGCCGTGACGACCTGCTGGCGCTCATTGAGGGATTTCAAGCCGATTCGGCCCTGACCTTCGTCACGGGCATGATGCTGGTCCTGGCGGGCTTGGCCCTGATGGCGGTCCATCAGCGCTGGCGAACGCCAGCTGAAATCGCCCTTAGCTTGACCATCTGGCTGCTGACCCTGCGGGGCGTCTTCCTGCTGTTCGCCCCCAGCGTGATCTTCGACCTTGCCGACAATGTGATGGCCAGAACGCCCCTCGTCGTGGCCGCTGGCCTCGCCGCCGTGGGCGTCGGGGTCTGGCTGACCCTGGTCGGCTATCGCCGCGCGGCCGGATAGGCCCCACCTCCTCAAACCTCGTCTTCAGGGACACCCGATGAACAAGCCGCTGACCCCCAGTCTCGACGCCGACGCCATCCCGACCGGCGAGCGCCCCGGCTCGAGGAAGGTCTATGAGGCCGGACGGCTCTGGCCGGACATCCGGGTGCCCTTCCGCGAGGTGGCGGTGCATGAGAGCGCCGGCGAGCCGCCGGTGACCCTCTATGATCCGTCCGGGCCCTATACCGACCCGGCCGTCAGCATCGACATCGACAAGGGCCTGCCTCGCACCCGCGAACCCTGGGTCGTCTCCCGTGGGGATGTGGAGATCGTCGCTGCGCCGCGGAACGTGAAGCCCGAGGACAACGGCTTCGCCCGGGGCGCCCACCTGGCGCCGGAGTTCAGCCAGCCCCGCCGGATCTACCGCGCCCGGCCTGGCGTCAGCGTCACCCAGATGGACTATGCCCGCCGCGGCATCGTCACGCCGGAGATGGAATATGTGGCCATCCGCGAGAACCTGCGCCGCAAGGAGGGCGAGGCCTTCATCCGCGACGGCGAGGACTTCGGCGCCTCCATCCCCGACCTGGTGACGCCCGAGTTTGTCCGCGACGAGGTGGCCCGCGGCCGGGCCATCATCCCGGCCAACATCAACCACACCGAGC
>DJWR01000022.1:10381-10536 GCA_002441055.1 Caulobacteraceae bacterium UBA6225
GGGCGCAACATCCACAACATCCGCGACTGGATCATCCGCAACAGCCCCGTGCCTATCGGGACCGTGCCCATCTATCAGGCCCTGGAGAAGGTGAACGGCGTCGCCGAGGACCTGAACTGGGAGGTGTTCCGCGACACCCTGATCGAACAGGCCGA
>DJWR01000086.1:0-3684 GCA_002441055.1 Caulobacteraceae bacterium UBA6225
CTCAACCGCCCCCAGGGCATGGCCCTGGTTGGCGAGACGCTCTACATCGCCAACACCGACGCCCTGGTGGCCACCCCCTATCGCGACGGTCAGATGCGGATGGAGGGGATCCCGGAAAAGATCGTCGATCTGCCGGCGGGCCCGATCAATCACCACTGGGTCAAGAACGTCATCGCCTCGCCGGACGGCCAGCGTCTGTACGTCACCTCCGGCTCCAACTCCAACATCGCCGAGAACGGCCTGGAAGCGGAAGAAAACCGCGCTGCGATCCTGGAAGTGACCCCGGCGGACAAGACCCTGCGCCTCTATGCGTCAGGTCTGCGCAACCCCAACGGCATGGCCTATGAGCCGGTCACAGGCGCCCTTTGGACCGCGGTCAACGAGCGCGACATGCTCGGCGATGATCTCGTCCCCGACTACATGACCCGGGTGCAGGAGGGCGGTTTCTATGGCTGGCCCTACTCGTACTTCGGCGACACGGTGGACACCCGGGTCGAGCCGCAACGTCCCGATCTGGTGGCCAAGGCCATCAAGCCCGACTATGCGCTCGGTCCGCACACCGCCTCGCTCGGACTGACCTTCTACACCGCTCAGGCCTTCCCCGAGCGCTACCAGGGTGGGGTTTTCGTCGGCCAGCACGGCTCCTGGAACCGGGAGCCGCTGAGCGGATATCGCGTGGTCTTCATTCCCTTCGCAGGCGGCATGCCGAAGGGAGAGCCCGAGGTCTTCCTCTCCGGTTTCCTCAACGACCGCGATCAGGCCATGGGGCGCCCGGTAGATGTCGCCGTGGACAGCCACGGGGCTCTGTTGGTCACCGATGACGCCGGCGGGGCGGTGTGGCGAGTTGCGCCCGCCCCTCAGGCTGCGGCGCGTTGACGGACTGACCCGCGGTTGGTTTCAAGGACAAAGCGGCCCACCAGGCCATTCAGCTGGTCGGTCTCCCGACGCAGGGATTGGGCCGCGGCGGTGGCTTCCTCGACCATGGCGGCGTTCTGCTGAGTCACGTGGTCCATCTGACTGACCGCCGAATTGACCTCCCCCAGGGCCCGGGCCTGCTCTTCGGCGGAGGCGGCGATTTCGGCGACGCTGTGGTCGATCTCCACCACGCGCTCGACGATCCTGCGCAGGGCGTCGCCGGTTTCAGCCACCAGGTTCACGCCAGACTCCACCTGAGTGGCGCTCTGGGTGATCAGGTTTCGGATCTGCTTGGCGGCTTCAGACGAGCGCTGCGCCAGGGCGCGAACCTCTGAGGCGACAACGGCGAAACCGCGGCCACCTAGCCAAAGGTTTTACGCAGCCTGACAAACACCGCCCGTCCATATTCCAGGTCGCGGACATCCACATAGGCCAGCCGCCCGTCGGACCTTGGTCCCACATAGACCTCTCGGGTGCGCTGGACATTGCGCTCGCCCAGGTTCTGCAGTTCGAGGCGAAGGATGACATCGCGCCGCGGCTTGTACTCGGCGAACAGCACCACCCAGGTCCCGACCTTGCGAGTCTCCACCTCGCTCAGGCGGTAGTAGCGCTCGCGATACCCGCCCAGAACATCGACGCCCCAATTGGTCCGAAAGGCTGGCAAGTCCTGGGTGAAATGCGCCTCAAACTCGAGGGGTCGCGCACCGGAGATTTCTCGGGGCTGGCGGGTGAGCGGATCATCCACCTCAGTCTCGCGCCAGGTCCCCTGCCCCTTCAACTGACCGCCCCGAACGCCGAACCGGTCCAGGGGTACGGTCACATTGAGGATCGCCTCCGTCCGCGTCCCGTCGCCGAGATTTCCCGGCGCGTCGGCCACCGCCACGCCCTGCAGAAAAATCGGCGCCCGATCAATCACATCTGCGAGGTCGGAAACCCGCACCGTCGCCACCACCACCGCGCCATTGTCGAACCGCTGCTCGAACGCCGCCTCACTGACCCAGGCCTGTTGCGGGCGCAGGTCAGGATTCCCCGCCAGCACGGCCCCAGTGCTCACCGCCGAGGATGAGGCGACGAAATCATCGAAATTGAGCTGACCAACCTCGCGTTCCAGGCGCAGCCGCACCTGTCGACCGCCGCCCGCCGACCAGGCCAAAGACAGGCGGGGCTTGGTGAAGGACAGGGACTTCTCAAGGTTCACATCGCCTGTTGAGCCGATGGACGAGGTTTCGTGACGCAGGCCACCTTCCACCGTGAGGCCAGGCCCGCCGCGCCAGGTGACTGTGCTGAAGAGCTCGCTGCGGGTCTCCTCAACCTCGACCTGGGCCGCAGGCAGCGGAACGGCTCGGCCGTTGAGGGTGAAGGCCGTACGGCTCTCGAGGCGGTTCAGCGCCCCCTCTGCGCCGATCTCGGCCGACAGGGAGGGGCTAAGTGTCCGGCGAAGGGTCGCCCGCCCCACAGTCTCGGTCACCGCCTTGTCGAGGTCGAAATCCCGCCGCAGGCCAGGCGCCTCGAAGTCAGCCTTCGTCTCCACATCGTTCCATTGCTGGAAGGCTACCGCCTCCAGAGAGGTGCGGGCGCCCAGGCTACGGCTGTAGCGGCCGCCCAGTTCCTGCTGCAGGCGGACATTGGTGAAGTACTCGTACTCCCGCCCGCCGGCGGACAGTCGGTCGGTGATCTCGCCGCTGGCGGGCGTGCGCATATAGGCGCCGTTGATGCGCAGGCGTCCCCCCGCCAGAGGGCTCTCCATCGCCCCGTTCAGCCACGCCCGCAGGCCGCCGGCGTCAGCGTCCACGATGGAACTAATCAGAACCTCACCATTGGAACCAAAGCGGACCCGGGGGCCATCTCCCAAGGTGTCATCGGGCCCCTTCCCATAGACCATGGAAGCCTCGAAGCGACGGCCGCTCCACTCGAACTGGCTTTCGGCCCGCAGGCTGGTGAGAACCCGTCCATCATTGATGAAGTGGGCGGAGGTCATCACCGCCCCCTGGGCCCCGCCTGTCCTGGCGCGCACAACATTGGCGATCACCGAGCGCCCCTGCATGTCCACCCCTGGGGCGCCGCCACGGATCAGTTCAATCCGCGCCACCGCCGAGGCTGGAATTCGCTTCAGGAGTTCGTCCAGGGCGTCATTCTTTGAGACGGGCGGCTGACCATCGATCAGAACATTGCCGCCCGACCCCGCCAGGCCCCGCACCGTCGCCCCCTTGTCGAAGGCGAAGCCAGGCAGGCGCAGCACCATGTCATAGGCTGTATCCGGTCTGGCCTCGGCGAAGGCGCTGGGCGGATAGGCGATGACCCCACGGGCGGGACTTACGGCGGACTCGGCCGGCGCAGCCGTCGGTTCCGCCTGCGCGGCCGCAAGGCTGACCGCGCTGGCGGCCAGGACTGTCAGGATCAAAGCGCCCCTCCCGGAACTGTCATTTGGTCTTTTTGACAGCTTGGCGGGAAATGGCTGATGGAGCCAGGAAATCTGCGGGCCACAGGCGCCCTGTGAGCGTCCCCGGCGTCTAGGTCTCGATTTCGAAATAGGCGCGGTCGCCGCCCTCAGTGTGGGCCACCATCATGATGCGGATGTCCGAGCCTTCAGCCAGCTTCAGGGTCAGGCGACCCTGCCGAAAAGCGTCCCGCATCAGGTCGGGTGAGCCGATCAGCTCCCCCTTGCCGATCTTCATCTTCTCGTCGCTCTGGATTTCGTAGCCCACCTTCTCGATCACGCCGGCATACATCAGAACGCCGTCATCGACGCTGGTACGGGAAAGCTTCATC
>DJWR01000086.1:3799-23626 GCA_002441055.1 Caulobacteraceae bacterium UBA6225
GCGTCTGGCATGTCCGCGCGATTGGCCGGCGTGTCGATGATCGAGGGCAGGACCGCATTGACCGTCACGCCGTCGGCCTTCAGTTCCTCGGCCAGACTTTCGGTCAGCCGATGGACCCCCGCCTTGGCTGCAGCGTAGGCGCCCATGCCGGCGCCAGCCTTCACCGCCCCGGCCGCCCCGATATTGACGATCCGACCGGCCGGGCCGGCCTTTAGCATGTCGAGAGCCGCTCGGCTGGCGTTGGCGGCGGTTCTGACATTGGTCGCGTAGAGCAGATCCCAAACGGCCGGATCGCCCTGCGCCAGGGTCTGCCAGCGAAATCCGCCGGCGATGTTGATAAGGGCGTCCAGGCGGCCAAAGCGGTCCTTCACGGCCGCCATAGCCCCGTCTGCGGCCGCCGGATCAGCTAGATCGACGCCGGTGAGGACCAGGGCGTCGACGCCGCAGGCCTCAACCAGTCCGTCCGGCGGGACCAGACCAAAATCGATCAGCGCCAGTCGGGCGCCCTGGAGGGCGGCGGCCGTAGCGACCACCTCCCCCAGGACGCCAAAGGCGCCGGTGACAGCAATGATACGCGGGCTCATGGCCCGAGTTTATCAGAGCCGCTCGATGATTGTCACATTGGCCATGCCGCCGCCTTCGCACATGGTCTGCAGGCCATAGCGCTTGTTCCGCGCCTTCAGCCCGTGGACCAGGGTGGTCATCAGCTTGGTGCCCGAAGCGCCCAGCGGATGGCCCAGCGCGATGGCGCCGCCATTGACGTTCATGTTTTCCGGATTGGCGCCGGTGGCCTGCAGCCAGGCCACAGGCACCGAAGCGAAGGCCTCGTTGACTTCGAACAGGTCGATGTCGTCGATCTTCATGCCGGCCTTTTCCAGGGCCCGCTGGGTGGCGGGCAGCGGGGCTTCCAGCATGATCACCGGATCATGGCCCATGACCGACAGGTGGTGGATGCGGGCCAGCGGCGTCAGGCCGAACTCCTTGAGCGCCTTTTCCGAGACGATCATGACGCCCGAGGCGCCGTCGCAGATCTGGCTGGAGGTGGCCGCCGTGATCGCCCCGCCCTCAGCCAGCAGCTTCACGCCGCGGATGCCGTCCAGGCTAGCGTCGAAGCGAATGCCCTCGTCGATGGTGTGATCGCTCTCGGCGCCGTTCTCGTCCTTGATCTTCAGGGCGACGATTTCGTCCTTGAAGGCCCCGGCCTGGGTGGCGGCGATGGCGCGCTGGTGGCTGTGATAGGCGTACTCGTCCAGCTGATCCTTGGTCAGGCCGTACTTCTTGGCCATCATCTCGGCGCCCATGAACTGGGAGAACTGGATGTTGGGGTAGCGCTCCTCCATCCGCGGGCTCTTGTACTGGCCCATGCCGGCCTTGGCGGCCAGGGCGGCCGATGAGCCCATGGGCACGCGGGTCATGCTCTCAACGCCGGCGGCGATGACGATGTCCTGGGTGCCGCTCATGACGGCTTGCGCGGCGAACTGCAGGGCCTGCTGGGACGAGCCGCACTGGCGGTCGATGGAGGTGCCCGGCACGCTCTCCGGCAGTTTGGAGGCCATGACAGCGTTGCGCGCCACATTGATGGCCTGCTCGCCAACCTGCATGACGCAGCCCATGACCACGTCCTCGACCCGGGCGGGGTCAACGCCCGTCCGGTCGACCAGCTCGTTGAGCACCACGGCGCCCAGATCCACCGGATGCCAGTCTTTCAGCTTGCCGCCCTTGCGGCCGCCGGCCGTGCGCGTGGCTGCGACGATATAGGCTTCGCCCATTGTTCCGCTCCCTTGCCTGGACCCCCGGCCGGGCCAGGTGGCGCCGGGCGAAGGATCGATCTTCTAAAGCTTGCCGCGCGCCCTCTGGCGCGTCGAAAACAAGTCTATTCAGGCGCCGCGAGGTAAGCCAACTGGGCGTTTTCGGAGGGTTTTCGCTTAGATGGGAAGGACTGCGCCCGGCTTGGCCGGGTCCAGCCGGAATGTGGCTGGCAAGACCCGCTCATGGGCCTTCTGCAGCTTCAGGGCCTTGGCGCCCCTGGCTACGGCGAGCTTGCCCAGATTGGTCGGACTGACCCCATCGCGCAGGCGTGGCTGCAGGCCAGCCCGCCGGCGCATCACGCCATTGGCGTAGATCACATTGGCGCGCAGCAGAGCCTGGGGCGTCATGAACTCCATGGAAAGCGAGACATTGAGCATCGACCCGTTCTCGATCCGGTGGGGGGCGTTCTGGGCCCAGGTGACCATGCGGCCGGGGGTGAGCTCCACCTCTTCGGCCCCGGCGTCCCAGGCGGGATCGAAGGCGAACTGCTCAGCGCTCTCCCGCAGGACGATCTTCTCAAGGGCTTCTTCGCCCACATAGGGCGCCTTGGGGGGATAGACCCACACCCGCTTGGTCCCGCGGATCTGCCACAGGGACACCAGCGGCACGTCCAGATGGTAGAAAACCTGGGCGTTGGCCGATGAGATCAGCACCCCCACGTCCCGCTTAAAGGTGCGCAGACCTGGCGCCATGGCCTCCTTCTCGGCGAACACCTCATCGGCGAGCTCGGCATAGGGCTTCAGGTGAAGGTTCGCCTCTCGCAGGTTCAACCAGATCCGCCCCGCCTTGGCGGACTCCAGCAGCTGCGCGCCGGTGAGTCCCTCGGCCGAGCCCTTGCGCCAGGTGGTCCAGGCCCGGGGGTCCTCCCCCATGGTGAAGACGCCGAGCTTGGTGCGGGGATAGGCGTCCAGAGCTTCGGCCAGGCCCTCATCGGTGAACATCGGACGCTGATGCAGGTCGTGGGTGAAGTTCAGGGTCTGCTTGCCGAAGGCTGCGGCCTTCTCGTCAGTCCAGTCTTGGATGATCATGTCAGGTCTCACCGATCAGGCCGCGCCACGGCCGTAGAATTCGATCTTGAAGGGTCCCCACCACAGGGTCTTGCCCAGGCCTCTGGCGGCGCGATCCAGGGTGAAGGCGAAATCAGGGGCGCGGATCAGCCACTTGAATGCGGCCAGAAGTCCGAAGACGCCGGCCTGGGCCAGCCCCTGGGTCATCCAGTAGGCGAGGCCCAGATAGTTGGGCGGTTTGGCGACGGCGCAGGCGGCCGAGGGCCCCTGGCCATAGGCGAAGGCGCGCCGGATCGTATAGCCAAGGCTGAGCCGAGCAGGGACGGGGTCTTCCCAGACCCAGGCCTCCGCCGCCCAGCCAAAGCGGGCGCCCTGGGCCTTCATCTCGCCAAACAGCAGGTCGTCTTCGCCGCCAATGTGGTTCCGAAGCGCCGAAAACGGTGCTTGGGGATCTGGCAGGGCGGCCCGGCGCAGCAGGCTGTTGCCGCAACCATAGTAGTGCTCGATAGCGCCAGACTGATCTGGCCCCAGACGGGAGAAGAAGGTCTCCAGATAGGTTCGATGGCGCTCTATCTCCGGCGGGGCCCTGCCGCGCACCGGACCAAAGACGACATCAGCCTCCAGAGCATCCCGGGTCGCCAGCAGGCCAGCCAGCCAGGTGGGCGGCGCCTCCTCGTCGTCGTCCAGGAAGGCGATCAGATCGCCCTGCGCCTGGCTCATGGCCGCATTGCGGGCGTTGGCGACTCCGGCGCGGGGTTCATGGACATAGACGACGGGAAACGGGGCCTCGGCCGCCAGGGCGTCGATGGTCTCCTGGGCCGAAGGAACCTGGTCATTGTCGACCACCACCAACTCAAGCCGTGAAGGATCGACCCCCTGCTGGGCGAAGACGCTACGCGCGGCCACCTGCAGGCCCCCCAGCCGCCGTTGGGTCGGGATGATCAGGCTGACCCGTTCCGACATCTCAGACCTACCCCTCAATCTCCGCGCCAGTTCGGCGCGCCCTGGCCGCGACGGCGGTCGCCATGCCGCGCATCTTGCCGCTCAGGGTGAGTTCTACGTCGGAGATGGTTTCGAAACGGCGCCGGACCTGGCCAGCCAGGGGGCCACACCCCGCCCCGGCCAGACGCCAGGCGCCCTCGCCCAGGCGCGACCGCCACCCGGCGGCGCCGGCGGCCAGGGCCGTGCCCTCGCCAATCTCCCGACGGCTCAGGGCGTAGGGCGCCTTGTAGTGGTCATGGCCGGGACCGAGGTCATAGGTTCGCAGTCCCAGTCCCGGCATCGCCTCGATGGCCTGCAGCAGAAACAGCTGCCCCACGGAATAGGCGCCCATTTCAGGGTCGGTGGAGGCGATCCATGGGTGATAGACATCCCCCAGCCGCACGCCAAAGTGACCCGCCACCACCCGGCCATCGACCCGCAGGGTGATCATCAACCCGCTGAAGTCAGCCTCGGCGGTCGCAAACAACGTCTCCATCAGCGTTCGCGTCCAGGTTGGCGCCAGGAAGTCATGGGCGCCGGTTCGCTGGAGCTGCTCCCGCTTCCAGGCGATCAACTGGTCAAAGGCGTGGCGGTCGGTGTCCGGCGCCGTGAGGGTGAGCGCTCCAAGCTCCCGCGAAATCTTGCTCTGAAGCCGGCGGTAGTTCTTGAAGCGCTTGGGGCTCTGAGCGCGGAGGGCCTCCAGATAGGCGTCGGCGCCCTGCTCAAGGGTGATCACATAGGCCGTCAGGCGATTGCGCACGGCGGAGTCGAAGACTCCATGGGGATCGATCAGCCCGGTGAACCGCAGGGCGCCCAGACCTGCTTCGGCGAGGATGTCGCCCGCAGACATGGGCTCGCGACTGACCAGGGCGTGATAATCCGAGAGCGGCGCGGCGATCGGGCGCGCCAGACCGCCTGACTTCAGGTGATGGGGCAGGAAGCCCACCGCCTCACCATTCCGCCGCCAGATCGCCACCCGGGCGTCAGGACGAACAGCGCCGACCGCGCGGGCGAAATCAGGGCCGAGCAGCGGCGAGGCGAAGGCGGGCTCGGCGGCCGCAATGGCTCGCCAGGCGGCCACGTCCTCGTTGGACAGGTTGGCCGGGTGCAGGATTTGGCATGGTGACATCAGCAGGATCCGTAGCAGCCGTCCCGAAGAGGGATCAGCTGCCAGACCCGCTGCAAGCCTCAGGCCGGACGAGGCATGGAAAACGCTTTATGAACAATGTCTTGCAACCAGGAGGCGTCCACCTCATCGAAGGCCGACTTCTGGTCTGAATCCACGTCGAGAACCGCGATCAGGCGGCCCTCGGAATCGAATACAGGGACGACGATTTCGCTGGCGGACCTGGCGTCACAGGCGATGTGGCCAGGAAAGGCATGGACATCGGCCACCACCTGAACCTCTCCGGTCTGCGCCGCTGTCCCACAAACGCCACGACCAAAGGCGATGCGCAGGCAGCCCAGGGTCCCCTGATAGGGACCAACCACCAGTTCCTGCGGCTTGTCGGGGTCGACCACATAAAAGCCAGTCCAGAAGAAGTGATCGAAGCTGGCCGCCAGCATGGAGGCCACCGTCGCCATCCGGGCGGTGAGGTTGGGTTCGCCCTCCAGGACGGCCGCGATCTCCTCGGCCAGGGCGCTGTAACGCTCCGCCTTTTCAGCGGGCAGGATCAGGTCGTTGAATGCTTCAGCCATGCCCTCTCCTAGCCCAAGCCAGGGGCTGGGGCGAGGTCAGGCGGCGATGGCCTGGCGCGCGGCGCGCTTGCGACGGATCAGGGCCTCCAGGCCGCGCACCAGCTTGGCGGCGCCGACGGCGTCATGATCGTCGCCTTCCAGGATCTGCCCCAACACCGACAGGTGCGCCTCCACCACATCGGCCTCGCAGTGCTCCATGCCGCCGACCTCGGCCGCATAGGCCAGCAGCACGTCGGTCGCCCGCTCCAGCATGCGGTCGCGCACCTGGCGGGCTCGGAAGCGGGTATGTTGCATGACGCGATAGGTCATCTGCAGGGTCGCCCGGTCGACGCCGCCCCGGGCGGCGATGAGCCGGCGCATGGCTTCCAGTTCGACGCTTATGGTCTCCCGCGCCACCTGCCGCTCGACCACATCAACCACTTCGTCGGGGTCGCTGGTCCGCCGCAGGGGACCAGAATAGCTGATCTCAGCCTTCCGACGCCGGTCTGGCCCCAGATAGCTGGCGCTGACGATGAAGCTGCGAGGCTGGGTCAGGACCGCCTGAAGCCGCGACAGCAGCGCGGCTGGGGTAAACGGCTTCATGACAAACTCGTTGACCCCCGCCTCCCGGGCAGTCTCCACCTCGGCCGCGCTGCGGTGGCCTGTCACCATGATCACCGGGATCGCTGGATTGGGGACGCTCCGATCCCGTGCTACGGCGGCCTGGCGGATAGACCGGGTGAGCTCCAGCCCATCCATCATGGGCATGCGCCAGTCGGTGAACAGCACATCTGGCTCTTCCCGGGCCATCAACTGGCGTGCGCTCAGCCCCTCTGAGGCGGCGAACACGGCGCCAACGCCGGCTGCGCGCAGGACATCCACGATAAGCCGCACCGTGTTGGCGTGGTCGTCCACGACCAACACCCTCAGGCCCGACAAATCGTCAGCCTTGAGGTTCGCGCTGGGTAAGTGCCGACGACCGTTCATCCATCCCCCGTCACGCCCAAGTTGCAGGTCAGGACTTGAGATGCGGTTTATGGTCACGGTTAACGAGACACGACCCTACCGGGGCGAACGCGCCTTCGCCCGAAGGTCGTCGGCCGTGCGATCGGCCCGTTCGGGGTGTTGATAAACCTCGCGGGTCGCCTGCTCGCTCAAAGGATCATTCCGTCGATCGCGGCGGGAATACCGGAACAGACCGTAGGCGATGGCCAGGCCGAGCAGGGCCGCGCCGATCGGAAACATCACTTCCCAGCTCAGATTTGGCATGATGGCCTCCTTTCGGAAGCAACAATCCGCGCGCGAGGACGGTTCCCGGGGCTACCAGTCCAGGGCGGTGCGCAGTGTCAGCAGCGTCTCATCCACCGGGTCGGTTCGTAGCCGCTCGATCCTGGCCTGGATCAGATTGGCCGACAGTCGCAGGCGCGTGATGGGCAACCAGTTCACCACCACCCCATAGGTCGTCATCCGCCCGCCATCGACCGTCTCGTCCCCCAGATCGAGGTGACCCACCCGCAGACCGGTCTCAACGGCGCCAAAACCGCCCTGCCCCAACGGTCTGGCGGGCTTCATGCGCTCAAATACGCCGGTCTCGATGTCGTAGGGCCGAGCCTCCCCGGTCCAGCGCCACGCCGCCTGAGCCGACCAACCGTGGAAATCCGGACCTGCGATCGCCCCGGCATAGTCGACGAGGCCCCCCTCGGCCTGCAGGGTCAGCGGCCCCGCGCCATATCCGAGCTCGACGCCGGCGAAGGTCCCCTCCTCGGCGATGAAGGCGCCGGTATCCAACAGACGGGGCGCGCGCCCTGTCTCAGGTCTAACCCTCAACCAAACTCCCGGGGCCCTGTCGGGCAGGCGGGTATGATAGGCCGAGAGGGCCAGGTGAAGCGCCGGCTCACCAGGCAGCAGATCCACATGGCCGCGCGCAGCCGCCAGCCAGGCTTCTTCACGCTCAGTGTCGAGGTCGCTGTCCTCGGTTTCGCCAAACAGCCCGCCGCTCAGCCCCCATTGATCACCCCAGGCTTTGGCGGCCACACCCACCCGCCGGCCAGGGAAGAAGGTCGCGGCGTAAGCCGAGCGCTCAAGAAACACGGTCTCGTTGCTTGAGGTCAGCTCATCCATGGTGATCGGCGGCTTGAAATAGCCCACCGACAGCGTCCTGCCCGGCGCCAACTCATAGGTCAGCAGCACGTCCTGCAGAGAGACCTGCCCACCGCCGAAATCGGCCTCAGCCACATAGGAGAGCCGCTCGCTGAGATCGCCCTTTGCGCCCAGGCGGAACCGGCGAACCTCGGTGCCCGTGCTCTTGGACCCCTCATCATTGTTATAGATCAGGGCGTCGAACTGAGCCCGCCCGCGCAAGGTGGGGGTGGTCGAGCTGGCGGGCTTTGCGGCCGGCGCTGCGGGCGCGGTCGGCTGCGATTGCAGGCTGACCTGCTTTGCGGCGGCCGTCTGCCCTGGCTCAGCGGGCAGGCTCGCCATGGCCGAATCGCCCCCGCTTTGGGCCTCCAGCCGCGCAAGGCGAGCCTCAAGTTCACGGATCTTCTGGGCCTGCGCCTCGATCAGGGCGGCGACCTCCGGGGACAGGGCGTCCTGGGCCCTGACCTCGGCGGCGAAAAGACTGAGGGCGGCGGCCATCCAGACGGCCCGGGCTGATCTGTGAGCAAGCATTCCTCCCTATACTGACGGACGAGCATCGGCGCCATACCTGCCCAAAGCCGCCAGTTGCGAGTGAAAAGCCTTTGCGGCTGCCCATCGCTCCTGTTAATGCGATTAAGTTTCAAGAACACACAAATTCGGGCTCTCTTCATGTCACGCACCACCTCCATCCTGTTTTCCGCCTCCGCCCTGGCGCTCAGCCTGGCCACGGCCTCCGGCGCCCTGGCCCAGGAGGGTGCTGTAGAGGTGCAGGAACTGATCATCACTGGCTCGCAGGTGGAGCTCGCGCCCGCCTATGCCGGCGGCCAGGTGGCGCAGGGCGGCCGGGTGGGCCTGTTCGGCGCCCTGGATGTGATGGATACGCCGTTCTCAGCCACGAACTACACCGAGGAGCTGGTTCGCAATCAGCAGGCCACCGGCATTGGCGATGTTCTGAAGAACGAGCCCATGGTCCGTGTCGCCAAGGGCTTTGGCAACTTTCAAGAGCTCTACGTCGTCCGTGGCTTCCCGGTCTATTCGGACGACATGACCTATAACGGGGTCTACGGGATCCTGCCCCGGCAGTTCGTCGCCGCCGAACTGGTCGAGCGGGTCGAGGTGTTCCGGGGGGCCAATTCCTTCCTGAACGGCGCCGCCCCCGGCGGCAGCGGCGTGGGCGGCGCCTTCAACATCGTCCCCAAGCGCGCGGGCGAGGCCCTGACGCGGACCACCCTCGGCTATGAAAGCGGGGGCCAGCTCTATGGCGCCCTGGACACCGCCCGCCGCTTTGGCCCCGAGCAGGATTTCGGCGTCCGGCTGAACCTGGTGCGCCGCGACGGCGAAACCGCCATCTCCGATCAGGAGCGGGCGCTTTCAGTGGCGGCCCTTGGCCTGGACTATGATGACGGCCGCCTGCGTTTCTCCGCCGACGTGGGTTATCAGGATCATCGGATTGACCGTCCCCGCCCGAGCGTGACGCCGACCATCGAAATTCCCGCCGCGCCGGACGCCGACGTCAATTTCGCCCAGCCCTGGACCTTCACCGACGAAGAGCAGCTGTTCGGCGTGGCTCGCGGCGAGTTCGATTTCACCCCTAACCTTACCGGCTGGGCAGCCCTGGGCGGTCGCGACGGCAAGGAGGCCAATGTCCTGGCCAACCCCACGGCTCAGGCTGGGGGCGCCATCACCGCCTACCGCTTCGACAACACCCGCGAGGACGAGGTGATCTCGGCCGACGCCGGTCTGCGGGCGGCCTTCGCCACCGGCGGCTTCGACCATCTGCTGGTGGCGTCCGTCTCGGCCATCCAGTCCAAGTCTCGCAACGCCTACGCCTTCTCAAACTTCGCAGGCTTCCCAGGCAACCTCTATAATCCGGTGGCCGTGGCGGCCCCGGCGGCCAACTTCTTCACCGGCGGCGACTTGAACAATCCCGGCGTCACCGAGGAGGTGGACAACCGCTCCTTCGCGCTGGCCGACATGATCACCTTCTGGGACGGCCGGATGATCGCCACCCTGGGCGCCCGCTTCCAGGAGATCGAGACGACCTCCTTCGACTACAATACCGGCGCTCAGCTGTCTCAGTACGCCGACGACGCCGTCACCCCGGCTTTCGGCCTGGTCTACAAGGCCACTGACGCGGTCTCGGTCTACGCCAACTACGCCGAAGCCCTGACGCCGGGCCAGATCGCGCCCGGCACGGTGGGCGCCATCCCAATCCTGAACGCCGGCGAGATCACCGCCCCCTTCCGCAGCAAGCAGTACGAGGCGGGCGTCAAGTTCGACCAGGGGACCTTCGGTGGGACGGTCAGCGTCTTCTCCATCACCCAGCCCAGCGCCATCGTGGCCGCCAATCGCTTCGTCGTCGACGGCGAACAGGCGCATCGCGGGGTCGAGCTCAGCCTCTATGGCGAACCGACGCCCGGCCTGCGGGTCCTGGGCGGCGCCACTGTGCTGAACGCCGAGCGCGAACGCACCCAGGGCGGCGCTTTCGACGGCAAGACCGCCATCGGCGTGCCCGAGCGCCAGGCCAATCTGAACCTTGAATACGATCTGCCCACCGTCCCCGGCCTCACCCTGGATGGCCGCCTCGTCTATACTGGCGAACAATTCGCCAATGAGGCCAACACCCTGGAGCTGGACGCCTGGACCCGGCTGGACCTGGGCGTGCGCTACAGCTTCGAAGCGCAAGGCAGGCCGCTAACCCTGCGGGCTCGCGTCGAAAATCTGACCGACGAGGCCGACTGGCTCTCCGCCGGCGGCTATCCTGGCGCTAACTATCTGGTGCTGGGCGCTCCGCGGACCTTCATCGTTTCGGCCTCGGTGGATTTCTGATCGCAGGCTCACGGCGGGGACGCGGGCATGTCCGTTGCGTCCCGGCCCAGAACCGCCTAGTTGAAAGCAATTCGCAAACGCAGCCCAGATCCCAGCCCCCGCATGACCCGAAACACCGTCCGCGCCTGGTCCGTGGTCCATAAATGGACCAGCCTCGTCTCGGCGGCGTTCATGCTGATGCTGTGCCTCACGGGCCTGCCGCTGATCTTCCATCACGAGATCGACGAGGCCCTGGGGACCCACGGCGCCTATGAGGCGCCCCCGCTGGGCACGCCGACCCTCAGCCTCGACCGCATGATGGCGGTCGCGCTCGCCGAACGGCCCGGCGAGGTCCCGCTCTATCTGAGCTTCGATGAAGACCGGCCGGTGATCAATGTGACCACGGGGCCGCGGCCGGACGCGGCCGATGCGGACATGCACTTCGCCTCCTTCGACTGGACGAACGCGCAGGCCCTGCCCCCCCATCAAGAGGGCGGCGTCATGGATTTCATCCTGACCCTGCACATTGAGATGTTCATGGGCCTGCCTGGCATGCTGTTCCTGGGCTTCATGGGGCTGGTGGTCTTCGCCGCCATAGTCTCAGGGGTGGTGCTCTACGCGCCCTTCATGCGGAAACTGGATTTCGGCGTCGTGCGGGTCACCCGGTCTTCGCGGGTGAAGTGGCTCGACTACCACAACCTGCTCGGCGTGGTGACCGTGGCCTGGCTGAGCGTCGTGACGCTCACCGGCACCATCAACACCCTGTCTCTGCCCATTATCCAGTACTGGCAGGCCGACCAGCTGGCGCAGATGACCGCGCCCTATCGAGACCTGCCGCCGGCCCGCGCCGAGGCCTCGATCCAGCAGGCGATCGACACCGCGCTCGCCGCCGCCCCAAACATGCGGGTCCAGTTCGTGGCCTTCCCCGGCGTGGCCTATTCCACGGAGCACCACTACGCCGTCTTCATGCAGGGCGACACGCCGCTCACCAAGCACCTGCTGACCCCGGCTCTGATCGACGCTCGCACCGGCGATCTCACCGCGATCCGCCCGATGCCCTGGTACGCCCAGGCCCTGCTGCTGTCCGGGCCGCTGCACTTTGGCGACTATGGCGGGCTGCCGTTGAAGATCCTCTGGGCCCTGCTTGATATCGCCGCCATCATTGTCCTGGGCAGCGGTCTCTATCTGTGGCTCAGCCGCAGGCGAGCGCCGGCCACCGATCCGGTGGTCGCCCAGCTCGGCGATCAGCCGGCCCTGGCCCCAGCGGAGTGAGCATGAGCCGCAAGCCCCACCGGGCCAATCTTTGGCGAACCTTCGCCGCGCCGCTGCTCATCCTCGGCGCCAGCCTCGTTGGGCTGATCGCCGCCCTGGTGGCCAATGGCGCCGGCGACTGGATTTCCTGGATCGCCCTCAGCGCGCCCCTGGCCGCCATCGCCTGGGGCCGCCTGCGCCGCGCGCGCTAAGACCCCGCGGGGAAGACCCGCGCCAGATCGGGCTCGATCCGCACCATGACCGTCTGACCGGCCTGTGGGGCTGAGCCTGCGACATGGGCATGGGCCCGCTGTCCCTCCGCGGTCAGCTGGACCTCATGATAGCCGCCGCCGAATCGGACCTGAGCCACATGGGCGGGCGCCCCCGCCTCGGCGAGGCGGAGGCCCTCCGGACGCACCATGACCACCGCCGGTCCATCGGCGCAGCGTGTCGCCGTAACAGCCCCGAAAGGCGTGTGGGCCAGGCCGCCCCGCACCTGGCCCGGGATCAGATTGACCTCACCCAGGAGACGCGCGGCGTCCGGTGAGACGGGATCGAGATAGCAGTCTCGCGGAGCGCCAGACTGGATAATACGGCCCCCATGCATCAGCGCCAGATCGTCGGCCATCAGCAGGGCCTCGCGGGCGTCATGGGTGACCACCAGCACGGTGGCGCCCGCCGCCCGCAGGGCCTCGGTCAGCGACAGGCGGACCTCGCCCTTTAGGTGGGCGTCGAGGCCCGAGAACGGCTCGTCCAGCAGCAGGATGTTGGGCGCCCTGGCCAGGGCCCGGGCCAGGGCCACCCGCTGCTGCTCGCCGCCAGACAGGGCGTGCGGCCAGGCCCCGCCCCGCGTTCCCAGCTGAACGGCCTCCAGCATGGCCTGCGCCCGATCCCGTCTCTGGCGGGCGCGCATGTCCCTTAAGCCGAAGGCGACGTTCTGCAGGGCCGTCATGTGCGGAAAGAGCGCATAGTCCTGGAAGACAAGACCAATGCCCCGGTCCTCCGGCGCGATGGCGTCGCCGCCCCAGGACAGCCGTCGCCCATCAGCGAAAATCTCGCCGGTGTCCGGAACCTCCAGCCCTGCGATCAACCGCAGAAGTGTGCTCTTGCCGCAGCCCGACGGGCCGAGCAGGCAGGTGATCCGGCCCCGCTGCAGGGTCAGGTCCGCGGCGACCACCGCGGCCCGCGTCCCATAGGCCTTGGACACGGCCTGGACGGTCAGGGCGGCGACGTCGGTCATGCGGGGGCTCCGGGGCGAGAGGCGGCGATCTTGCGGGTCAGCCAAATCACCGCCGGCAGGGCGATCAGAACGATCAGCAGGGCCGGCCAGCCGGCCTGGGCCAGGCGCTCGTCCCGGGCGTAGTTGTCGGCGATCACCGCCAGGGTGTCGAAATTGAACGGCCGCAAGATCAGGGTCGCGGGCAACTCCTTGAGGATGTCGATGAACACCACAAGGCCCGCGGTGAACAGAGCGCCCCGGGCTATGGGCAGCTGGATACTCCACGCCGCCCCTGGGGCGCTGCGCCCCAGGGTCCTCGCAGCCTGGACCATGGAGGGCGTCACCCGGGAAAGGCCGGCGTCAATCGGCTCCAGGGCCGCCGCCATCAGCCTGGCGGCATAGGCGTAGATCAGCATGATGAGGCCGGCGCCAAACCCCTGAGCCGCACCGGGCGCAAGCCGCCAGACGACAGCGGCTGGAACTAGCAGTCCAATGGCCATCACCGCCCCCGGGGTCGCATAGCCAAGGCTGGCCAGCCTCGCCAGCAGCGGAACCCTGGCGGCCCCCAGGGCCAGGGCGGCGGCCAAGACCACCGTGACCACCGCGCCAGCGACCGCCAGGGTCAGCGAATTGCCGCCAGCCTCGATCAGGCGGGGCCAGTCAGGGCTGACATCGAGAAAGGCGGCGGCCAGCCATCCGGCTGGCAACAGCAGACCCAGGGTGATCAAGGCCAGGCAGAACAACGCCGCCAGCGCCCCGGCCGCGCCAGACAGCGCCGTCACCGGCAAGGGTCTCCAGCGAGCATTGGCGCTCTCGTAACCTCGACCGCCGCGACCCCAGCGTTCGATCCATAGCAGCAAGGCCGCAGCGCCCAACAACGGCAGGGCGAACTGCGCCGCAGAGGTCAGGGAGCCGAACACGAACCAGGCCCGCACCACGCCGGTGGTCAGAGTCTGAACGGCAAGGAATTGAACCGCCCCATAGTCCGCCAGGGTCTCCATAACAGCCAGGGCCACACCGGCCGCCAGGGCCGGCCTGGCCAGCGGCATCGCCACCCGCAGGAAGGCTTGAGCAGGCGAGCACCCCAGGGCCCGGGCGGCCTCCAGCGCATGGGCCGACTGGTTCACGAAGGCCGCGCGCATGGCGAGATAGACATAAGGATAGAAGGCGCAGGTCAGGACGAAGGCCGCCCCAGGGATGGTCCGCATCTCGAATGGCAGGTCGAAGCCGAGCGCGGCGCGCATCCATATCCGCAGGTCGCCAGCCACATCGAACAGGTCGGCATAGGCGTAGGCCACCGCAAAGGCCGGCGCGGCGAGCGGCAGGGCGAGCGCCCAGGCGAAGATATCGCGCCCGGGAAAGCGGTGCATCACGACCAGCCAGGCGGCCAGGGAGCCCAGGACTCCGGTCGCCACGGCCACCAGCCCCGCCAGAACCGCCGAGGTCGCTGCGTAGCGGGCGATGTCCCGGGCCGGTATGGCGGCGGTCTCGCCTGTCAGGGCGGCGGCGGCGACGCCCGCCAGGGGCAGGATGGCGACAACAGCCGCCAGCCCCGCCAGCAGGCTGAGCAGACCCGGCCGCCGGAGCCCCCGCGGGGTCAGGGCCGGCGCGGCTATCGCCAGCCTGCCGCGGTCATCAGGGCCTGGGCCTCAGCCTGCCGGGGCCCGTAGGTGGCCACCGCCATCGGATGGGCCGTGAAGTCCGCATAGGCCGCCGTGGGCTCCGGCGCGGCGACGCCAGGGCTGGCGGGATATTCGCCGTTTTCCTGCGAGACCATGGTCTGGGCTTCGGGCGAGGCCAGGAACTCCAGTAGGCGGATGGCCGCATCACGGTTGGGGGCGTTGGCCGCCACACCAGCGCCGGAGATGTTCACATGCGCCCCCTGGCCGTCCAGGGAGGGGAAGGCCAGCTTGACCTTGTCGGTGACCGCGCGGTCGCCCTCGTCGTCGCCGGCCGCCATGCGGATGTAGTAATAGCTGTTGGTGAGCGCGATCTGACAGACCCCGGCGGCCACCGCGCGGATCTGATCCCGGTCGCCACCTTCCGGCTGACGGGCGAGGTTGGCCACGATCCCACGGGCCCATTCGGCAGTCTTCTCCGGCCCCCAGGCCTCGATCAGAGCGCCCACCAGGGACAGATTGTAGATGTTGTCCGACGACCGGACGCACAGCTGGCCACGGAACCGGGGGCTGGCGATGTCCTCGTAGGAGTCGATTTCCTCAGGGCGGACCTTGGCTGCGTCATAGGCGACCACCCGCGCCCGCCGTTGGAAACCAAACCAGCGGCCTTCCGGCTCCCGGAGGTTTTCGGGAATGGCTGCGCTCAAGGTCTCCGACTGGACAGGCGCCAACAGACCGGCTTCCTGCGCCCGCCACAGGGCGCCGGCGTCCGCGGCCACGAAGACGTCGGCGGGGCTTGCGGCGCCCTCGCTCTGCATCCGCGCGATCAGCTGCGGCGCAGACCCCTCGATGGTGTTGACCTTGATGCCCGTGGCTTCGGTGAACTGCTCATAGAGCTTCTGGTCCACGTCATAGTGGCGGGCGCTGTAGACATTGACTTCGCCGCTGGCCGCATCGCCGCCCGTGGCGGGGTCAGCGGCAGGGCTGCAGGCGGCCAGCGAAAGGGCGGCTGCGAGGCTGGCGAAGGCGGTCAGGCGTGGGGTCACGGTCATGGCTCCTCTGGTCGCATCAGACTTAGAGGTATTGAGAACTCGTCGCAATGACTGCGCCGTCTTTGGTCTCGTGCGACGGGCTGTTTTCCCGTAGGGCTTGGCGCGCTCCGGGAGGCCCGAAATGACCGTCGAAAATCCGCCGCGGCCGTCCCCAGGACCCATCCCCTTCTCCGCCGCCGTTCGGGTCTGGGCCCGGATCGCGGCCCTGTCCTTTGGCGGCCCCGCCGGCCAGATCGCGGTGATGCACAGGATACTGGTGGAGGAGAAGCGCTGGCTCGGCGAGCGGCGATTCCTGCATGCGCTGAACTACTGCATGCTCTTGCCTGGCCCTGAAGCTCAGCAGCTCGCCATCTATATCGGCTGGTTGATGCACCGGACCGTGGGCGGCCTCGTGGCCGGCCTTCTGTTCGTCCTGCCCGGCTTCCTGGCGATCATGGGCTTGAGCATCCTCTATTTCGTGCTCGGCGACACAGGCCCGGTGGCGGCGGTCTTCTTTGGGCTCAAATCCGCCGTTCTGGTGATCGTCGTGCAGGCGATGCTCAGGATCGGCGGCCGCGCCCTGCGCAACCGCGCCCTGATAGCTGTGGCGGCCGCGGCCTTCCTCGGCATCGGCGTGCTTGGCGCGCCCTTCCCCCTGATCATCCTGGCCGCCGGTCTGATCGGATTCCTCGGCGCCCGCGCCGGCCTTCCGTCCTTCTCCACGGGGGGCGCTCAGGAGAGCGTTCTCACTGACGACCCGCCCGAAGCCGCCACGGTGCTAGGCGACTCCAACCCCGCCCACACCCAACCGGACCTGTCCTGGGCCCTGTGGACAGGGGCTGTGATCCTGACCCTCTGGCTGGCTCCGGTCGTGACCCTGGGACTGACCCTCGGTTGGGATAATGTGTTCACCCAGATCGCCATCTTCTTCAGCAAGATGGCCGTCGTGACCTTTGGCGGCGCCTATGCGGTCCTGGCCTATGTGGCTCAGGAGGCGGTGCAGACCTATGGCTGGCTGCGGCCTGGCGAGATGCTGGACGGTCTGGCGCTGGCCGAGACCACGCCAGGGCCTCTGATCATGGTCACCCAGTTCGTGGGATTCCTGGGGGCCGCGCGTAACGCCACGGGTCTTGATCCGCTCTGGGCGGGGGTTCTGGGGGGCGTGCTGACCACCTGGGTGACCTTCGCCCCCTGCTTCCTGTGGATATTTCTCGGGGCGCCGTTTGTGGAGGCCCTACGCGGCGCCCGCGCCCTCAACGCCGCCCTGGGCGCCATCACCGCAGCGGTGGTGGGGGTGATCCTCAACCTCGCCCTGTGGTTTTCCCTGCATGTGCTGTTTGCAGAGGTCAGGGAGGTCGGCGTCCCCTGGCTCGCCCTGCAGGTTCCAGCGCCGGAATCCCTGAACCTGGCCAGCCTGCTTCTGACCCTGGCGGCGGCCGTGGCGGCCTTTGGCTTCAAGCTCGGCGCCGTGCCCCTGTTGATCGGGTGTTCCTTGGCCGGCCTGACCCTTCACGCGGCCGGACAACTGGCCTGAGACGATCGATGCAATTGCACCAAATTGCGCCGACCTGCTAAGGCAAGGTCATCATGACAAACACCAATCCTCCATCGAGTCTAAGTGCTGGCCTACGCTGTCGCTGTCCCAACTGCGGTGAGGGTAAACTGTTCAAGGGTTACCTCACCCTGGCCGAAGGCTGCGAAAAGTGCGGTCTGGACTATGGGTTCGCCGATCCCGCCGACGGCCCGGCCTTCTTCGTGATGAGCGGCGTCGGCGTCGTCGTGACCACCATCTGGGCCATCTGGGCCGTGATGGCCCAGCCGCCGATCTGGGCGCAGATCGCCATCGCCTTCCCAGCCATGATTGGCGGCTGCCTGGGCACGCTGCGTCCAGTTAAGGCCTGGCTGGTGGCCGAGCAGTTCGTGCACAAGGCCGGCGACGCCGAGTTCGTCAGCGTCGGCAAGCATGGCGAAGGCGGTTTCGTCCGCGATCGCCGCAAAGCTTCAGGGGGCTAAAACCCCGCGCGCCATTAACCTGCTGTTTGGCAAAGCGCGCCACGGCTCTCCCCATGGGGAGAGATGATGTGACCTTGGAAGATCGGTTCAAGTTGGCGGTTCGCCGCGCCTATCGCGCGGCCGGCGTGCGCCTGCAGGATCACCACGCCGACTCCCTGGCCAGCGTTTACGCCAACTGGGCCCAGGGCGCCGACGAGGGCGTCGTGGCCCGCGTCGAGCGCGCCCTGGCGGCCTCCCTCGGGGTCCGGATCTAGCGCCCCGGCGTCGCTAGTATTTCCACCTCACCGTCATAACCCATGGCCCGGACTGCGGCGATCTGCGCCTCGATCTCCGGGACCGGCAGGGCGGTGGGCCGGCTGAACATGTAGATCTTCTCAAAGCCCGGCTCGGCGGACACGAACCATTGGCCGTCCGGCGCATGGGCGATGACGCGGTAGGTGATACTGGGGCGGAAGGGGCCGAAGCGATAACGGACCGCCAGTTCAGCGTTCTGGCCAGGATCCTGGATCCTCCCCACACCAGAAATGGCCCGCTCACGGCCCTCAGGACCGCCTTGTCGGCAGGCGTCAGTGACGGCGATCTCGCCCTGTGCGGTGCGGCCGTAGGTGGTGGTGGCGTACTCGCAGCCGCGGGTCAGCCGGGTGGGGGTCCTGGCCTGCTCGTACCAGACGCCGGAATAGAAGCTATCGATGGACAGGGGCCCAGCCGTCGGCGGCTCTGCGGCCTGGGCAGAGGCGGCCAGGGCCAGCAGGGACAGCCCGGCCAGGGCGGCGGCGGACATCGGCAGGTTCGACACGGCAAGGCTCCTAGGGATTGCGAAGGCGTGGGAGATACGTCTGGCTGGAGCCGGCGGCTTCACGCCCCCCGTGCGTCTCGCGCCCGCAACGGCTAAAGGGAGCGGGATGCTGCGAATTTCCGAACTCAAACTGCCTCTGGACCATGCCCCTGACGCCTTGCCGACGGCGATCGCCGCGCGGTTGGGCGTTGAGGCGGCCGACATCATCAGCTGGTCGGTATGGAAGCGCGCCCATGACGCCCGGCGCAAGTCGGCGATCCTCAAGGTCTATATTGTCGACGTCGAGGTTCGGGACGAAGACGCGGTGCGGGCCCGGGTGGCCGATGATCCACACATCCGCCCGACGCCGGACACCACCTACCGGCCTGTGGCGACCGCCCCGCCGCCCGGCCGCCTGCGCCCCGTAGTCATCGGCGCGGGGCCCTGTGGTCTGTTCGCCGGCCTGATCCTGGCCGAGATGGGCTTCCGTCCCATCATCCTCGACCGCGGCAAGGTGGTGCGGGAACGGACCAAGGACACCTGGGGCCTCTGGCGGCGCAGCGAGCTGAATCCGGAGTCCAACGTTCAGTACGGCGAGGGCGGGGCCGGCACATTCTCCGATGGCAAGCTCTACAGCCAGATCAAGGACCCGCGCTTCCTGGGCCGCAAGGTGCTGACCGAGTTCGTCGCCGCCGGGGCGCCGCCAGAGATCCTCACCGAGGCCCACCCCCACATCGGCACCTTCCGCCTGGTNNTGCGGGGCCTCCACCTGCATACGGGCGAGTTCCTGGAGGCCGACCAGGTGGTCCTGGCCATCGGACACTCCTCGCGGGACACCTTCCAGGCGCTCTACGACCGGGGCGTCCACATGGAGGCCAAGCCCTTCTCCATCGGCTTCCGGATCGAGCACCCCCAGTCCTGGATCGACCAAGCCATGTTCGGCCCGTGCGCCGGCCATCCCGACCTGGGGGCGGCGGCCTATTCGCTCTCCCACCCCTGCGCCAACGGTCGGACGGTCTATTCCTTCTGCATGTGTCCCGGGGGCACTGTGGTGGCGGCGGCCTCGGAACCTGGCCGGCTGGTGACCAATGGCATGAGCCAGTATTCGCGCAATGAGCGGAACGCCAACGCCGGGTTCGTGGTCGGGATCTCCCCCGCCGACTATCCCAGCGACCATCCCCTGGCCGGCGTGGAGCTGCAGCGCGACCTAGAGGCCCGGGCCTTCGTCGCCGGAGGTCGGGACTATTTCGCGCCTGGCCAGCGGCTCGGCGACTTCATGGCGGGCCACGCCTCGACTGACCTCGGTCCCGTGATCCCCAGCTATCGCCCCGGCGTGCGGCCGACTGATCTCGCGCCGCTGATGCCCGCCTATGTGATTGAAGCCATGCGCGAGGCCCTGCCGGTCTTTGGCCGCAAGATCCCCCGCTATGACGATCCCGACGCCCTGCTGACCGGAGTCGAGACCCGCACCTCTTCGCCCGTGCGGATCACCCGCGGC
>DJWR01000086.1:23757-25345 GCA_002441055.1 Caulobacteraceae bacterium UBA6225
ACTGGACGACGGGATGGACCGGGCGGTCGCGCGCAGCTTTGCTTTGCTGGAATGCCTGGCGCGCGCCGGCGAGCCCATGCGCTTGGCCGACATATGCCGACGGGTTGGCCTTCAGAAGAGTACGGCACACCGCATCCTGCACAGCCTCATCGACCTGGGCTATGCCGCGCAGGACAGCGCCGGCCGCTACCTCGCGACCCTGCGCACCTGGGAGCTTGGGGCGGAGCTGGCCGCCAAACACCCCATCAAACGTGCGGCGGCAGGGTTCCTGCTCGGACTGCACAGGATCACCGGCGAGACGGTCAGCCTGACTGTCCTGTCGGGGACAGACGTTGTCTATCTGGACAAGATTGTCGCCCCACGTCCCGTCCGGTTCATGACCCGGGTCGGCAGTCGCGCGCCTGCCGCCTTCACGGCCGGCGGCAAGGCGATCCTGGCCGCCCGGGCCGACCGGGCGGACCTGATCGCTGACATCGCGACCCGCCATCCCCTCGATGTTTCCGCGCTGCAGGTCGAACTCGAAGAGGCTCGAGGTCGGGGCTATGCCCGTTCCGGCCACAGCCCGGGGGTCGTCAGCATCGGGGTTGCTGTCGCCATCGGCGATGCGCCGGCTGAGGCGGCCCTTTCGGTGTCGGCTCCGGTCGACCGGATGACCACAGCGGCGCAGGAAGCCGCCATCGACGCCTTGCTGGAAACCGGCGCCCGCATGTCAGAGGCCTTGAGTTCCCGATGAGCCAGTCCGTCGCCAATCAACACCAGGACCTGGCGGTGAGCCCGGCTCTGTCGACCTATGTCGCCGGCGCCCTTGCCACCGACCCGCCCCATGAGCACCGCGAGCTGGCCCGTCTGCATGTGCTGGACACCCTGGCTGCCATCGTCGCCTGTCGAGACCTGGAGCCCGCCGTCCTGGCGCGAGCCTACGCCCTTGGTCTGAGCCGCAGCGATGGGCCGAACGCGGCGACCATCCTCGGGACCTCGGACAAGGCCAGCCTCGTAGATGCGGCCTTCGCCGGCGCCATGACCGGCCATGCCGCCGAGATTAACGACTTCATCCCCTCGGCCTTTGTTCAGCCTGGACCGCCGGTCCTGGCCGCCGCCCTGGCGGTGGCGGAGACCCGGGGCGCCACCGGCGGGGAACTGCTGCGCGCGGTCATGGCCGGCTATGAACTGGCCGGTCGGATGCCCAAGGCCCTGGGTGTCGGCAACCTCCGGCGCGCCGGCATCGCCAATCACGGGATCGGCCCCCTGTTTGGCGCGGCGACGGCGGCCGCGGTCCTGCTGCGTCTGCCCGCGGACACAGTTGAGCACGTCTGGACCTACTGCGCCCAGCAAGCCTCGGGGTCCTGGCAGTGGCTGCTGGATGTGGAGCACATCGAAAAGGCGTTCGTCTTCGCCGGCATGGGCGCGCGGGACGGGTTGCACGCCGCCCTGATGGCGCAGGCCGGGTTCCGGGGGGTGCGCGGCGCCCTCGACCATCCCGGCGGCTGGATGCGCTCGGCCCCGTTCCGCGACGGGGACGGGGACCGCACCTATCTGATCGCCGATCTGGGGATCCGCTCAGAGCTGCCGCTGACGGCCTTCAAGCGCT
>DJWR01000181.1 GCA_002441055.1 Caulobacteraceae bacterium UBA6225
TTACAAACGTACACGAGCGGTTTGACTCCCCAGGCGACCCTGTGATGTCTAGCAGATGCGAACGTCCTTGCAAGTCATTTGCATCTTAGTTGAGACGCATTCGCGCGACTCTATGACGCACCGGCCATTCTTGGTGATCACCGTTCAGGGGCGCATGACTCGCCAAAGTTCTGAGAAGCCGCCTGGAGCGCGAGGGCCAGATGGAATTCGATGCGTTGCTTCTGTCGCGAATTCAGTTCGCCTTCACGATCGCTTTCCACATCATCTTCCCAAGCTTCACTATAGGATTGGCGAGCTATCTCGCCGTTCTTGAGGGTCTGTGGCTGCTGACCCGCAACGAAACCTTCAAGACGCTGTATCTCTTCTGGGTGAAGATCTTCGCCCTGTCCTTTGGCATGGGCGTCGTCAGCGGCGTGGTGATGAGCTACCAGCTCGGCACCAACTGGAGCGTTTTCTCCGCCATCGCCGGCCCGGTGATCGGGCCGCTCTTCGCCTTCGAGGTCCTGGCCGCCTTCTTCCTGGAAGCCAGCTTCCTGGGGGTCATGCTGTTTGGCTGGAAGAAGGTGGGACCTGGCCTCCACTTCGCCTCTACCGTTCTGGTGGCGTTCGGCACACTGACCTCGGCCTTCTGGATCATCTCGGCCAACAGCTGGATGCAGAGCCCCTCGGGCTTCGCCGGCTCGGTTGAAGAGGGCCTGGTGGCGGTCAACTGGCTGCAGGTGATCTTCTCACCCACCTTCCCAGAGCGTCTGGCCCATATGGTGCTGGCCGCCTATCTGACCACGGCCCTGGTGGTGGCCGCCGCCAGCGCCTTCCGCCTGCTCCGCGACGCCAGCGAGGCGGAGTCAGCCATGGCGTTGAAGATGGCTATTGGCATGATCGTCATTGTCGCCCCCCTGCAGCTGCTGGTCGGCGACCTGTCGGGCAAGGACGTGCTGGAGCATCAGCCCGCCAAGCTGGCGGCCATCGAAGCCTTCTGGGAAACCCGGGCCGAGCAACCCTTTCATATCGCCGCCTGGCCCGATCGCGAGATCGAGGGCAACCATTGGGAGCTGTCGACCCCCAAGGTCGGCAGTCTGATCACCGGGGGCTCCGTCGAGGCTGAGATCCAGGGCCTGGACGCCTTCGCGCCTGAGGACCGGCCGCCGGTGTTCATCGTCTTCTGGTCATTCCGCCTGATGGTGGGCCTGGGCCTGGCCATGATCGGCCTGGGCTTCTGGGGGGCCTGGACCATCTGGCGCGGCTCGACAGCGCGAAGCCGGCCCTTCCTCAGGACCTGCGTCGCCATGGGCCCGGCCGGCTTCGTGGCCGTGATCGCCGGCTGGATCGTGGCTGAGGTCGGTCGCCAGCCTTACGTGATCTATGGACTCCTGCGCACCGAGGACGCCGTCTCGCCAATTGGGGCCGGGTCGGTCTCAGCCTCGCTGCTGGCCTTCCTGGTGGTCTACGCCATCGTGTTCAGCGTCGGCGCCCTCTACATCCTGCGCCTGTTGGGCGAGGGGCCTGGGGCTGGGTCCCATGAGAGCCCGCCAAGTCAGGATCGCCCGCCTGGCTGGGCGCTGGCCGCCGCCCCCGAAGACCCCGGCGCGGCGCGTAAGGAGGATCATTGATGGCCCTCGACCTCCCCCTGATCTGGGCTGGCATCATCGCCCTGGCGGTCCTGCTCTATGTGATGCTGGACGGCTTTGACCTGGGCGTCGGCATCCTGTTTCCCTTCGCCCGGTCGCCGCGTGACCGCGACACCATGATGAACACCATCGCCCCCTTCTGGGACGGCAATGAAACTTGGCTCGTGCTGGGGGGCGGCGGGCTCTTTGCGGCCTTTCCGCTGGCCTACGCCATCATCATGCCGGCCCTCTACATTCCCATCCTGCTGATGATGATGGCGCTGATCCTGCGTGGCGTGGCCTTTGAGTTCCGCGCCCGCGGCCGGGAACGTGGCAAGGCCCTCTGGACAGCCGCCTTCGCCGGCGGCTCGACCGTCGCGGCCCTGGCCCAAGGGCTTGTGCTGGGCGGCTTTATCCAGGGAGTGACCCTGAACGGCGAGGCGTTTGGCGGCGGACCGTTCGACTGGCTGACCCCATACACTCTGCTGGTGGCTGTGGGCCTGACCGCCGGCTACGCCCTGCTGGGCTCCACCTGGCTGATCTGGCGGACCGAGGATGATCTGCACGGCGACGCCCGGCGCTGGGCCTGGATCGCCGCCGTGGCCAGCGCCGCCCTTCTGGTCCTGGTCAGCCTGGCCACCCTGTTCGTCCACCCGCAGGTCGCCGTCCGCTGGGGTTTTGAGGATGGCGCCTTTGACCTCGCCCGGTTCGCCGTCCTATCGCCTATTCCAGCCCTTGGCCTTGCGGGTCTCGCCCTTGTGGCCTGGGGGCTGATCAAGGGCGGCCATGTGGCGCCGTTTCTGGGCAGCCTGACGGTCTTCGTCTCCGGCTATCTGGGGCTGGCGGTGGGCTTCTTCCCCAGCATCGTCCCCTACGACCTGACCTTTCGGCAGGCCGCGTCGGCGGAAAACGCCCTGGGCCTCATGCTGGTGGGGGTGGCGATCCTGCTGCCGGTGATCCTGGCCTATACGGTCTGGGTCTACTGGGTGTTCCGCGGCAAGGTGGGCGCCGATGCGGGATATCATTGAAGGCCCGCCCGAGGCTGAAACCCCGCCCCGTCCCCTGGCGCGACGTCTGGCCTGGTTCATCGCCCTGGCGCTCGGGGGCATGGCCGCCACTGGGGCGGTGGCCTACACCCTGCGCGCCCTGCTCGGCCTTGAATGAGCCCCTCCCCTTAGCGCCGACGCGGCGTTAGAAGCGGGCCATGACCACACCGCCGGACTGCCGTCTCTATCTGATCACCCCGCCAGCCCTAGATGATCTGGCCGCCTTTGGCCGCACCCTGGCCGCGGCCCTCGACGCCGGCGACGTGGCCGCCCTGCAGATTCGGCTGAAGAACGCCCCCGATACGGTGATCGCCGCGGCCGTGGATGTGATTATGCCCATCGCCCACAGCCGCGACGTGGCGCTGATCCTGAATGACCGCCCAGACCTGGCGGCGAAGCTCGGCTGCGACGGCGTGCATGTGGGCCAGGACGACCCGCCCTGCCGGGAGGCGCGCAAGATCATGGGCAAACACGCCATGATCGGCGTCACCTGCCATGACAGCCGCCACCTGGCCATGGAGGCCGCCGAGGCCGGCGCCGACTATGTGGCCTTTGGCGCCTTCTTCCCGACGACGACCAAGGATGCGCCCACCCGGGCTGAGCCCGAACTGCTGACCATCTGGCAGGAGTCCATGGAGGTCCCCTGCGTCGCCATTGGCGGGATTACCGTGGACAACGCCGAGGGGTTGGTCGCCGCCGGCGCCGACTTCCTGGCCGTCTCGGCTGGGGTTTGGGCTCATCCCGAGGGCCCGGCAGTCGCTGTCCGTGACCTGAACGCCGCCATAGCCCGGGGCCTTGCCACCCGCGCCGCGCCGGACGGCGCACAATAGGTCGCTGATCGCCCGCCTTGCCATCGGGCGGCGCGGCGACTAGGTTCCGCCGCCCATTTCCCGCCCGAGCGCCGACCACCGCCGCCCGTCCCTTGCGCGCACTGGAACAGAGACCGTGGCCACGCAAACCGCACTTCTGAAAGTCATGTCCGACGCCGCCCGCAAGGCCGCGCGAGGGCTCAACCGCGACTTTGGCGAACTGGCCGAGCTGCAGGTCTCCAAGAAGAGCGCCGCCGACTTCGTCTCGGCCGCAGACATCAAGGCCGAGCAGACCATCTTCGAGGCCCTGACCGCCGCGCGTCCCGGCTACGGCTTCCTGGGGGAAGAGCGGGGCATGATCGAGGGGACGGACAAGACCCACACCTGGATCGTCGACCCCCTGGATGGCACCACCAACTTCCTGCACGCCATCCCGCACTTCGCCATAAACATCGCCCTGGAGCGCCAGGGCGCCATCGTCGCGGCGCTCACCTACAACCCCGTCAGCAACGAGCTGTTCTGGGCTGAGAAGGGCAAGGGCTGCTTCCTCAATGACCACCGCCTGCGGGTGGCCGCCCGCACCCGGTTCGACGAGTCGGTGATCGCCACCGGCATCCCCTTCCTGGGCCACGGCCAGCACGCCAGGTTCCTGAAGGAGCTGCACCAGATCAGCCAGCGGGTCGCCGGCGTGCGCCGCTTCGGCTCGGCGGCGCTGGACATGGCCTATGTGGCCGCCGGTCGGTTCGACGGCTATTGGGAGCGTGACCTCAACCGCTGGGATCTGGCGGCAGGCATCCTGTTGATCACCGAGGCCGGCGGCAAGGTGACCGACGCCGACGGCGGCGAGGACGTGCTGGGCTCCGGCTCGGTCTGCGCTGCCAATCTCGAACTTCATCCCCTGCTTCTGGAGCGCCTGCGCGCCGCAGCCTGAGGCTGGCCAGACGGCAGGCTTGACGCAACCGTCACAACCGGCGGCTAGATCGGGGGCATGATCGCCCTGACCCGTCGCGCCTTTACGGCGTCCGTCCCCCTCGCCCTGGCCCTGGGCCGTCCTGGGCACACGCAGAGCCCCACCCGCCCCCTGGTGATCGCCCACCGGGGCGCCAGCGGCGAGCGCCCTGAGCACACACTGCTGGCCTATCAGCGCGCCATCGATCAGGGCGCCGACTTTATCGAGCCAGATCTGGTGATGACCCGGGACGGCGTTCTGGTCGCTCGGCACGAGAACGAAATCTCGGAGACGACTGATGTGGCCGACCGCCCCGACTTCGCTGATCGGCGGGCGGAGCGAAACATTGACGGGGTGAAGGTCGCCGGCTGGTTCACCGAGGACTTCACCCTGGCGGAGCTGAAGACCCTGCGGGCCCGGGAGCGTTTGCCAAAGCTCAGGCCGACCAGCGCGGCCTTTGATGGTCAGGCTCAGATTCCCACCTTCCAGGAGGTGATCGATCTGGCCAGGTCTGAAAGCCGCCGCACGGGGCGGACCATCGGGACCTATCCCGAGATGAAGCATCCCACCTATTTCGAGGCCCGCGGCCTGCCCATGGGGCAAAGCCTGGCTGCCGCCTTGCGCGACAATGGCCTCGACCGGAGGGACGCCCCGGTCTTCGTCCAGTGCTTTGAGCCCAAACCCCTGCGCGCCTTCCGGCAGGTCAGCCGCGCCCCCACCGTCATGCTGGTGGGCGCTGGACGGCTGTCGGACAGCCTGCTGGCGGAGGTCGCCGAATTTTCCGACGGTCTGGGACCTGAGCTGAAGATGGTCCTGGACCTGACCACGCCGGCGCTGGCGGCCACCGGCCTCATCGCCAGGGCCCAGGCTACCGGCATGAAGGTCCACCCCTGGACCGTCCGCTCTGAAAACAGCTTCCTGCCGAGCGCCTTGCGCCTGGGGGAGGACCCGGCCGGGCATGGAAACTCAGCCGAACTGCTGCGGGCCCTCTACAGGGCTGGCGTCGACGGCGTTTTCACCGACTTCCCGGAGCTGGCCGTCACGGTGCGGCAGGAGATGTTCGGCGCTTAGGCGGCCTGACCGAACTGCAGAGCCACCAGGCGGGCATAGAGCCCCCCCTGGGCCGAGAGCGCGGCGTGTGTCCCCTGCTCGACCACCCGCCCTTGATCCATGACCACGATACGGTCAGCCTTGAGCACCGTGGCCAGCCTGTGGGCGATGACCAGAGTCGTGCGCCCTGTCATGGCCTCGTCCAGCGCCGCCTGCACCAGCCGCTCATTCTCGGCGTCCAGGGCGCTGGTGGCCTCGTCCAGCAGCAGGATGGGCGCCTGGCGGATCAGCGCCCTGGCGATGGCCAGCCGCTGACGCTGACCGCCCGACAGGGAGCGGGCCCGGTCGCCGAGGGGGGTCTGGAAGCCCTCGGGCAGGGCCTCGATGAATCCCCTGGCCTGGGCGGCCTGGGCGGCGGCCAGAATGTCCTCCCGCTGGGCGCCCGGACGGCCGAAGGCGATATTGTCGGCCGCTGAGCCGGAGAATAACGGCGAGTCCTGGGCCACCAGGGCCATGCGTTCGCGCACCTCCCGTGGGTCAGCCTGCCGAAGGTCGATCCCGTCGAGGCGAACCACCCCATGGTCAGGGTCATAGAAGCGCAGCAGCAGGCGGAACACGGTGCTCTTGCCCGCGCCAGACGGCCCCACCAGGGCCACCCGCTCGCCCGGCGCGATGCTGAGGCTGAAATCACGCAGGGCCGCCGCATCGGGGCGGCCAGGATAGGCGAAGGTGACCCCTTCGAAGACCACCGCCCCCTGGGAGGGAGTGGGCAGGAGCGCAGGCGTTGGCGGCGCGGCGATGCCGGGCCGGGCGTCGAGCAGCTCAGCGATGCGGTCCATGGCGCCGGCCGCCTTCTGAACGTCCCCCCAGGTCTCCCCCAGGGCCCCGACCGCACCGGCCGCCATCACCGCCAGGAAGGCGAACTGGAACAGGGCGCCCCAGCTCATTTCGCCGCGCAGGCCGGCATGGACGCCCAGCCAGAAGATGGCCACCACCCCGCCGAACACCAGGGCGATCACCAGGGCGGTCATCACCGCCCGGGCCGTCATCCGGCGTAGGGAGGTCTCGAACGCCCGCTCCACAGCCCCGTCGAAGGACCGGGCGGCGGCGGCCTCCCCGCCAAAGGCCTGAACCGTCTCCAGGGCGTCGAGGGTTTCCCCAGCCTGGCCGACGGCCTGGGCGAACTGGTCCTGGGTGGAGACAGTCAGGCGGCGAACCTTCCGACCAAACAAGAAGAGCGGCGCCAGCACGAAGGGGAAGATCAGCAAGACGAGCGCCGTCAGGCCAGGGCTGACCCAGACCAGCAGGACAAGGGCCCCGATCAGGGTCAGCAGGTTGCGCAGGGCCACAGAGACCGAGGTGGCCATCAGGCTCTCGACAATCTGGATATCGGTGGTCAGCCGCGACAGCACCTCGCCGGTACGGGTGCGCAGGAAGAAGCCGGGGTCCAGGGTCAGGATGTGCGCATAGACCGCCTCGCGCAGGTCAGCCACCACCCGCTCGCCAAGCTTGGTGACAAAGAAATATCGAAGGGCCGAGGACAGGGCCAAGGCCAGGGCCACGCCCCCGATCAGGGCGAACCACAGATTGACCCGCTCAGGCGAAATGTCCGGCGCAGTGAGGGCGTCCACCAGGAGGCGCACGGCGCCCGACAGGCCCAGGGTCGCGGCTGTGGCGCCGATCAGAAAGACGAGAGCGCCTAAGGCTTCGCCCTTGCGTCGCCGGGCGAAGGGGACAAGACGGCGCAGGGCCCCGACATTGCGGCTGCGCGGGCGCCGCTCAGCAGCTTCGCCCAGGCTCTGGATCAGCTCGGCGCCGGCGCCGGGGCGGCCCTCCACCCCGGTGGCGGCATGGGCGGCGGTGTCGGCTGGCTGGCTCATGTAATCCGTGCGCCCTTGCTTCAGGGCCGCTGTTTCTGTATACGCGCGGCTCGTTTGCGCACCGGACCCGTCGGGACTGGCGCCGCATCACCCGCTGCTCTTACGTCGGTTGTCCTCGCGATGAAACAAGACACGCACCCCGATTATCACTTCATCACCGTGGTGATGACGGATGGTACGACCTACCAGACCCGGTCGACCTACGGGAAAGAGGGCGCGACCCTGAACCTGGATATCGACCCGAAGACGCACCCGGCGTGGACGGGCGGCGCCCACACCCTGCTGGACCGCGCCGGTCGGGTTTCGCGCTTCAACGCCAAGTTCGGCGGCTTCACCCGCAAGTAGGCGTCTGGCCCGCCGTGAGGCGGGCTTTGACCTTGCTCCACACAAAGAAGACGCCGCGAGCCCCTCGGCCCGCGGCGTCTTCTTTGTGTCTGGAATTCCGCTGGCCCGCGTGGCTCAGCGACGCCCTCAGCTGGCGCCGAAGGCGTCCCGCAGGCGATCAAACTGGGACAGCACCGGATTGGGCGTGGAGTCCTCGTCGACCTCCACATACATGCGCCGATCCAGATGACGGACTCGCTCGAACAGCCGCTCAGAGCGGTCCATCAGTTCCAGCAGCCCAGACGGCAGAACTTCCAGGGCCTCCGGCGGATGCTGTGAGGTTTCCGCAGCCAGGCGATAGCGATCTTCGCAGGCGGCCTCAGGCTCCATGTCGCCCTCACGTACCGCCCGCTGGACCAGCAGCCAGGAGGCCATCTGCATCAGGCGCGTGGTCAGGCGCATGCTCTCGGCGGCGTAGGCCAGGGCGGCGTTGCGATCCAGGCGCTTGGACTCCTGGCGACCACCGCCATCCAGATAGGCCGCGGTCTCCTCCACCAGGTCCATGCCCTCCTGGAAGGTCCGCTCAAACAGCTCCGAGCGGGCGAAGTCAGCGATCACGTCGCTACGCCAGGGTTTCGCCAATGCGGTGAGTTCGCTCATCGATTTCCTAAGCCCCTGCCAGACACTGTACGAACCGATCGTCCGATAGCGTCCGACTTGCAACCCCCATGCCACGCCAACCGGCGCGACGCGACGTCATGACCCAAACCGGGTTTCGTCCCTATTGCCGAAAGAGGGCGTCAGCCGCCGCCCGTCCGGCGCGCTTCTTGTCAATAAAGCCCCGGGTGCGGTTGATCTCCGCCTCCAGCACCTCCAGCCGCGCCTCCAGCTCTTCAACCCCATAGAGCTCAAGATCCTCCCGCGTGACCTCGATCAGACGCTGACCGCGGCCCAGCCGGGCTTCCGCCGGTTCTTCCATGCTCTTGCCTCCCTTTGCCCAGGCTCCGGAGCGGTTTATCCAACCCCTTGCGCCGCTCGGGCGCAAGCACGTGGAGGCGACGACGATGGCGCAAGCGACTGTTCCTGACCAGATGACGGCCATCGCCATCAAGGACGACAAGGGCCCGGCCAGCGCCCTGTATCCCGTCACATTGCCGACCCCGACCCCCGACCCGGGCCAAATCCTCATTCGGGTGGAGGCCGCAGGGGTCAACCGCCCCGACATCGCCCAGCGCGCCGGCTTCTATCCGCCGCCCCCGGGAGCGCCTCAGACCATGGGCCTGGAGGTGGCCGGCGAGGTGGTTCACGGCGCTGGCCGCTGGAAGACCGGCGACAAGGTCTGCGCCCTGTTGGGCGGGGGCGGCTATGCTCAGTACGCCGTGTGCGACGCCCGCCACGCCCTGCCCATACCCGGGGGCCTGAGCCCGCTGGAGGCCGCTGGCCTGCCCGAAACCGTCTTTACGGTCTTCGCCAATGTGTTCGAGCACGGGGCGCTGAAGGCCGGCGAGACCCTGATGGTCCATGGCGCCACGTCCGGCATCGGGACAACGGCGATACAGATGGCCAAGGCCGCTGGCGCACGGGTGATCGCCACCGCCCGGGGAGCCGACAAGGCCCGCAAGGCCCTGGAACTGGGCGCCGACATCGCCATCGACGCCACCACCCAGGATTTCGCCGAGATCGCCCAGGCCGATGGGGGCTGCGACGTGGTCCTGGACATGGTCGGGGGCGACTATTTCGCCAAGGATCTAGCCGCTCTGAAGACCGGCGGCCGGATCGTCTTCATCGCCGCCCAGGCCGGCGGCAAGGTGGAGCTGAACATCGGCGCCCTGATGATGAAGCGGGCGGTGGTCACCGGTTCGACCCTGCGCCCTCGCCCGGCCGACGAGAAGGCGCGCCTGACGGCCGCCGTCGAGGCCACGGTCTGGCCGTGGATCGCCGCCGGAAAGCTGCGCCCGCAGATCGACAGCGTCTTTCCCCTGGAAGAGGCCGCCAACGCCCACGCCGTCCTGGAGGCCGGGGACCATCTGGGCAAAATCATGCTCAAGCCCTGAGGCTGGCGGACTGAGGCGGGGTCAGGACCGTTGTACCCACCCCAAGAAAGTTGAAGCCCATCGGGCCTGACCGGTGTCTCGACGCGAAATCGTGGCGACCCCGGCGCCGCCTCAGGGCGAATGCGGCGCCCGCCCTCAACCCGTTGTGGGCCAACGGTTAGTTTGTGTCAGACTTGTAAGATCATAAGCGTTGACGCTGCGATAGCCCTCGCCCACGCTTGCGTCGTGAATGATCCAGGGGCGGAGACGCCGAGCCCCTGGACCGGACGCGACACAAGAATGATCGGACCCGACGGAGGTTCGGCAGGGAGGATTGCGCATTGATCCGCAAATTTCTTGCGGGCGGGAGCGGAAGTTTGCGCCAGACGCAGAGCCGGTCCGCAGCATCTGATTGTCAAAACCCGACGCCCGGGCGTGGCTGTGAGGCCCCGTCGGACATTTTTGTCGGCCGGAGACCTTGATGACGGCGATCCCCTCAGAGATTCCGCCTCTGAAGCTGCACACCAAGCTGTTTTACGCCCTGGGCGCCGTGGCCAATGCGGTCAAGGGGCGGGGTCTCGCCACCTTCCTGATGATTTTCTACAATCAGGTCGTGGGGCTGCCGCCGGCCACCGTGTCGGGGGTGCTGATGGTCGCCCTGATTTTCGACGCCTTCGTCGATCCCCTGGTGGGTCAGGTGTCGGACAATTTCCGCTCTAAGTTCGGGCGCCGACACCCCTTCATGTATGCCGCGGCCCTGCCGGTCTCGCTAGCTTATTTCCTCCTGTGGAATCCGCCGGGGGGCTGGAGCGACGAGGCCGTCGTCATCTGGCTGGTGGCCTGTCTGCTCACGGTGCGCCTGTTCGACACCTTCTTTGAGCTGCCCTCCTCGGCGCTCGCCCCGGAACTGACCCGGGACTATAACGAACGCACCAGCCTGATCTCCATGCGCGCCTTCTTCACCGTGGTGGGCGGGCTTGGCATGACCGTGGCGGCCTACCAGTACTTCCTGGCCGAGAACCCCGATGGGTCGGGCGGCATCCTCGCCCGGGACGGCTATCTCGCCTATTCGGCGGTGTCAGCGGTCCTGATCTTCGTGGTGATCCTGGCCTCAACCGCCGGCACTCACAGCCGCATCCCCTATCTGAGCCGCCCGCCGACCCGCAAAATCACGCTCAAGGCCATGGCCCGCGAGGTGGCGCACACCCTCAACAATCGCGCCTTCGTCATCGCCACCCTGACCGGCATGTTCATCGCCGTGGCCGCAGGCTCGAAGAACGGGCTGGAGATCTATTTCGCCCTCTATTTCTGGGAGCTGACCCAGAGCCAGCTGGCCATCCTCACCGCTGTCAGCGTGGCCGGCAGCCTGGGCGGGGTCATGGTGGCGCCCCATATCGCCCGGCTGCTGGGTAAAAAGCGCGGGGCGATCCTGATGTTCGCCAGCGCGCTCGCCGTCGGCATCACCCCCATCACCCTGCGCCTCATCGGGCTGATGCCGCCCAATGGCGCCGACCTGCTGTTCTGGATCCTGCTGACCGAGACCTTCTTCAATTCCGGCATGGCGGTGGCCACCGGCGTGATGCTGGTCTCCATGGTCGCCGACGTGGTCGAGGACGCCGAGGTCAAGACCGGCCGCCGCTCCGAAGGGCTGCTGATGTCGGCCGACAACCTGTTCAAGAAAATCGTGTCCGGCGTCGGGATCTTTATCGCCGGCGCGGTGCTGAGCCTCGTCAGCTTCCCAGAAGGCGCCCGCCGCGGCGAGGTGGATCCTGTGATCCTGCAGAATATGGGCCTGATCTACCTGCCCCTCGTCACACTGCTCTACGGGCTGGGGATCGTCTGCCTGTCCATGTTCAACATCGATAAGGCCAAGCACGAGGACAATCTGCGCATCCTCGACGAGGCCGGCGCCAAGGCGAGCGCCGCGGCTAAGGACGCACGCGACGCCAATTCCGACATCCTGCCCGGGACCGCTTCTGCGCCCCTGGGTTCAAAGGCCTGATAGGGAACCACCGTGACCGACCTGACCGACCAGGCCACTCCGGCCGCGACCGCTGACCGCCGCCTGAGCCTCACCACGCGGATCCTCTATGGCGCCGGCGGCGCCGCCAGCGCCATCAAGCAGCGTGGCCTCTCGACCTTCCTGCTGCTGTTCTACAATCAGGTGATCGGCCTGCCGCCGCAGATGGTCTCTACGGCCATCATGTTCGCCCTGATCTTCGACGCCTTCGTCGACCCCCTGGTGGGCCAAGTGTCGGACAATTTCCGCTCCAAGTGGGGCCGGCGGCACCCGTTCATGTACGCCGCGGCCCTGCCCGTGGCGATCGCCTTCTTCCTCATCTGGAACCCGCCGGTCGGGTGGGAGAATGCGCAGATCTTCGGCTACATGCTGACCTGTCTGCTGGTCATCCGGCTGTTCGACACCTTCTTTGAGCTGCCCTCCTCGGCGCTGGCCCCGGAACTGGCCAAGAACTATGACGACCGGACCAGCCTGATCGCCCTTCGCGGCTTCTTCGGTGTGGCCGGCGGCCTGGGCATGACTCTGCTGGCCTATCAGGTCTTCCTGCGTGAGGGCCCGGACGGGACGGGCGGTGTTTTGGCGCGGGATGGCTATTTCAGCTACGCGCTCTGCGCCGCAGTGCTGATCTTCATCATCATCCTGGCCTCGACTGCCGGGACCCACAAACACATCCCCGAGCTGCGCAAGCCGCCCACCCGCAAGATCACCTTCGTCGGCATGGCCCGCGAGGTCGCCCACACCCTGAACAACCGCTCCTTCGTGGTGCTGACCATCTCAGGGATGTTCATGTCCATGTCCCTGGGCGTGAAGGGCGGGCTCGAGCTCTACTTCTTCCTCTACTTCTGGGAGCTCACCCAGACCCAGCTGTCCCTGCTCACCGTGGCCGGGGTGATCGCCAGCGTCATGGGCGTGTCCCTCGCGCCCAAGGTGGCGGCCAAGATGGGCAAGCGGAACGGCGCCATCTCCATGTTCGCCGGCGCCGTGGTGGCCTTGCTCGGCCCCATCACCCTGCGCCTGGTGGGCTGGATGCCGGCTAACGGCACAGACCTGCTGTTCTGGATCCTGTTTGTCGACGTGATCGCCAACGGCGCCATGGCCATGATGACCGGGGTTATGCTGGCCTCAATGATCGCCGATGTGGTCGAGGACTCCGAGGTCAAGACCGGCCGGCGTTCCGAGGGCCTGTTGTTCTCCTTCGACAACCTCTTCAAGAAGGTGGTTTCCGGGGTCGGCGTATTCGTTTCCGGCGCAGTGCTGGCCTTTGTCGCCTTCCCGCAGAACGCCGTCCGCGGCGGGGTTGATGACGAGGTCCTGCGCAATATGGCGCTGATCTACCTGCCGACCCTGCTGTTCTTCTACGCCATCGCCATCGGCTCCCTGTTCATGTTCAAGATCGACAAGGCGACCCACGAGGAGAACCTGCGCAAGCTGGAAGAGACCGCCCTGCGGGCCCAGGCCGCCGGCGGCACGACGCCGGCCGGCCCCAACGCCCCGCCGGTCACCGGCGCCTGAGTCCCAACATCCGGGACTGCGGTCTTGCCCGCGGTCCCGGACCAGACCTAGATGCGGCCTGGCCCTAGGGTCACTCTTCTGCGACCGCCCTGGTCGCGTCTGGCCCAAGGATGCCCCGCGACCGAAAGCGCCGTCTGCCCCGCGCCCAAGAAGCTCAGCCTGCCCACCAAGCTGTTCTATGGCTTCGGCACCGTCGCCTTCGGGGTTAAGGACCAGGGTTTTTCCTACCTTCTGCTGATCTTCTACAATCAGGTCATCGGCATGCCGGCCCACATGGTGGGGCTGGTGATCATGATCGCCATGATCTTCGACGCCATTTCCGATCCGCTGATCGGCCAGGTTTCGGACAACTGGCGCTCGCGCTGGGGCCGCAGGCACCCGTTCATGTACGCCTCGGCCATTCCGGTGGCGATCACCTACGGCCTGCTGTGGAACCCGCCAGAGCTCTCCCAGACTGGCCTGTTCGTCTATCTGCTGGTGGTGGCGGTGATGATCCGCACCTTCATCACCCTCTATGAGATCCCCTCCACGGCGCTCGCCGCGGAGCTGACCTCGGACTATGACGAGCGCACCAAGGTGCTCAGCTACCGCTACTTCTTCGCCTGGTGGGGCGGCCTGACCATGACCCTGCTGGCCTTCCAGGTCTTCCTGCGGCCCAGCGCCGAACATCCGGTGGGCCAGCTGAATCCCGACGGCTATGTGGCCTATGGAACCACCGCGGCGGGGGTCATGCTTCTGGCGATCCTGGTCTCAGCCATCGGCACCCACCGGCATATCCCTGAACTGGTCACCCCGCCGAAGCGCAAGCTGACCGTGGTCCAGGTGATCAAGGAGATGGCCGGCACCCTGTCCAACCGCTCCTTCCTGGTCCTGATCATGGCCGGCCTGTTCAACGCCATGGCGGGCGGTCTCGTTTTGTCGCTGAACCTTTATTTCAACACCTATTTCTGGGAGCTCTCGGCGGTCGAGATCTCGCTGTTTGCGGTGGCCAACTTCATCTCCGCGGCGATCGCCTTTGGCCTGGCCGCGCCCTTGTCCCTGCGCCTGGGCAAGAAGAACGCCGCTCAGCTGGCCAAGGTGCTGTCCTTCTTTGTGGGCTCAGCGCCGATCACCCTGCGGCTGCTGGGCGTGTTCCCGGACAACGACAATCCGGTGATCATTCCGATCCTGTTCGTTCAGACCATGCTGTCCACCGGGCTTTCGATCACCGCCTCGATCCTGATTTCCTCGATGATCGCCGACGTGGTGGAGGACTCTGAGCTGAAGACCGGCCGCCGGTCGGAGGGGCTGTTCTTCGCAGCCGCCAGCTTCGTCAACAAATCGGTGTCCGGCATCGGCATCTTCGCCTCCAGCATGATCCTGCTGGCCATCGCCTTCCCGCAGGACGCCCGGCCCGGCGAAGTGCCCGAGGAGGTGATCCGCAACCTCGGCATGCTCTATGTGCCCCTGCTGGGCGCCCTGCTGGCTGCGGCGGTGGGCTTCGTCGCCTTCTACAGCATCACCCGCGACAAGCATGAGGAGTCGGTCCGCAAGCTGGCCGCCGAGGCCGGCGCCGACGGGATCGAGACGCCTGGCCCGCAGTAGCGGGCCACGGCTCAGCTGCGGAAAATGCCCATCAGCATGGGCCGGACGAAGACCGCCGGCGCCGCCTTCTGGCGCACGCCTGGCACCCAGAACGCCAGCTCGGCGCCGGCGTTCAGGGTGGCGTTCAGCATCTGGGCGGCGATGAACGGGTCCACCGGGCGGATGGAGCCCTCGGCGATGCCGTCGGAGATCATCGAGGCGAAGCGGTCGGAGATGCGGTTGGAGTGCTGCACCATCTCCTCACGGATGGCCTCGGGCAGGGCCGAGAGGGCCGAGGAGCGCAGCAGGGGCCCGTAGTCCGACAGCTGGTATTCCGCGAGCGCCGCCCCGGCGCTGGCCAGCTTCGTCCANNTCATCCTTGGCGTCGATATGGTGGTAGAACGAGCCCTTGGTGACATTGAGCTCGGCCGAGATCCGGTCCACCGAGGCGCCCCGATAGCCGTGGGTGTTGATCAGCCGGGTGGCCGCGCGCAGGAAGGCGTCGCGGCTCATCTCCTGGCCCTCCCCCGGCGCCAGGTCGGCCATGGGCGGCAGGCGAGGCTCCCAGGCCGCGCCGTCCACGGCCAGGCCGTGCAGCAGGATGTCGACCATTCGCTGCCGGATTCTCGGATAGTCCTCCGGGTCATATTTGGGCAGCCAGAAGGCCGCCCAGGAGATCTGCTCCAGCAGCATATGGGTTCGCGCGGTGCGCCGGCCCCGGGTGAGGGTCACAAGATCCGGGGCGTCGAAGATCTGCCGCATGCGGCGGAAGGCCTTCATATAGGCGGCGAAGACCTCGCTCCGACGGGGCTGACTGAGCGCGCGGATGTCCGACAGGGCCGGCAGGGGCGGCGCGAGCCCCAGCGCCGTCTGACGCAGGCGCTCCAGATGCAGGTCGAAAATCCGCTCAAGCCGAAGGGCTGGCGGATCGCTGGCCTCGGCGCTCGCCGCCAGATGAATCAGCCACTCCACCCCCCGCATCAGGCAGGCGGCGGCCAGGTCATCCTTGCGCTTGAAATAGTAGGTGACGCTGGTGGTCGACAGGCCCACGGCGCCGGCCGCCAGGCTGAGCGTCAGACCTTTGACCCCTTTCTGGTTCAGGATCAGAGTCGCCGCGTCGAGAATGTCCTCGCGCTTGCGCTCATATCGATGCGTCGCCCGGGCGGCGTTGCGTTCGGCCATGGGGATGGCGGCTCCAAGTCCCACACCCGCCGCGCAGGGAGACGCACGGGAAGGGTAGGTTCCATCTATCGAAACCCGGCGGCCGGCGCAAAGCGCCCGCACGCCGGATCGCAAGGATGGCCCCCTCAGCCGATGGCGCCGACCGTAGCCAGGGCCACGCCGCCGTCGACGGCGATGGTCTCACCGACCACATAGTTCCCGGCACGGCTGGCCAGATAGATGGCCGCCCCAGCCATATCCTCGTCGCGGCCGATACGGCGGGCGGGAATGGCCTTGGCCACCGCGTCACCATGGTCGCGGGCCGTGCGGTTCATTTCCGAGGCGAAGGCGCCCGGCGCAATGGCGCTGACCACGATGTTGTCGGCGATCAGCCGGGCGGCCAGGCGCCGCGTCAGATAGATCAGGCCCGACTTGGACGCATGGTAGGAATAGGTGTCCTGCGGGTTCAGCCGGATGCCGTCGATCGAGGCGATGTTGATCACCTTGGCCGGCTGATCGTGGGTCCCGGCCTTCTTCAGGGCCACATGCAGGGCTTGCGTGAGGAAGAAGGGGGACTTGAGGTTCAGGTCCATCACCTTGTCCCAGCCGTGCTCGGGAAACTCCTCGAAGGGCGCGCCCCAGGCGGCGCCGGCGTTGTTGACCAGGATGTCGAGCTTGTCTTCCCGCTCCTCGATGGCCTTGGCCAGGGCCTGGCAGCCAGCCACGGAGGACACGTCCTGCGGCAGGGAGATGCAGGTCCCGCCCCCTTGCGACAGTTCCTCGGCGGCGGCGTCACAGGCGTCGGCCTTGCGCGACGAGATATAGACCTTGGCCCCCTGGGCCAGAAAGCCGGCGGCGATCATCTTGCCGATGCCGCGCGAACCGCCGGTGACGAGCGCCGTGCGCCCCTGCAGGGTGAAGAGATCAAGCGCCATGATGCGCCTCCTGTGACGTTGCGTTTCCCTTGCGCCACAGCCCCGGGACGGGAGAAGCGGCGCGGCGATCAGCGGCGAGCCCGATTGACTCGCCCCCATCCGGTCAGGCCTATAACACGCGTTTGAATCAGCCAGGTCGCCCGTCCGAGAAGCGGCCCTGCGGAAACTTTTTTGAGGACGCGCATGAGCCAGATCAACCCGGTCACCGACCTGACCCTCGACGGCGACGTCGCCGTCATCACCCTGAACTCGCCGCCGGTGAACGCCCTGTCGGCGGCGGTCCGCCAGGGTCTGTTCGACGCCTTCACCCAGGCCAACGCCGAGGCCGCCGCCAAGTCGATCGTTCTGATCTGCGACGGGCGCACTTTCATCGCAGGCGCCGACATCACCGAGTTTGGCGGCGCCATGGCCGGCGCCTCCCTGCCCCAGGTGCAGGAGGCCATCGAGGGCTCCTCCAAGCCGGTGGTGGCCGCGATTCACGGCACCGCGCTCGGCGGCGGTCTGGAAGTGGCGCTGTGCGCCCACTACCGCGTGGCGGTGCCCTCGGCGCGCCTAGGCCTGCCGGAGGTCAATCTGGGCCTGCTGCCCGGCGCCGGCGGCACCCAGCGCCTGCCCCGCGTGGTCGGCGTCGAGACCGCCCTGGCCATGATGACGTCCGGCCGCCATGTGCCGGCCAAGGAAGCCAAGGCGCTCGGCCTGGTCGATGAACTGGTCGAAGAGGGCAAGCTGCGCGACGAGGCCCTGGCCTTCGCCCGCAAGGTGGTCGCCGAAGGCCGGCCGCTGGCCAAGATCCGCGACCAGAACGAAAAGCTGGAAGCCGCCAAGGGCAAGCCGGAAATCTTCGAAAACTTCCGCAAGGCCAATACGCGCAAGTTCCGCGGCTTCCTGGCCCCGGAATACAACATCCGCTGCATCGAGGCCGCCGTGAACCTGCCCTTCGAAGAGGGGCTGGAGGTCGAGCGTAAGCTGTTCCTGGAGCTGATGAGCGGCTCGCAGTCGGCGGCCCAGCGCTACGCCTTCTTCGCCGAGCGTCAGGCCCAGAAGATCCCCGACGTGGCCGACGACACCGCCATCATCCCCGTGAACAAGGTCGGCATCATCGGCGCCGGCACCATGGGCGGCGGCATCGCCATGAACTTCGCCAATGTCGGCATCCCGGTCGTGCTGATCGAGGTCAAGCAGGACGCGCTTGATCGCGGCCTGGCCACCATCCGCAAGAACTATGAGCGCACCGCCTCGCGCGGCGGCATCACGGCCGATCAGGTCGAGGAGCGTTGCGCCCTGATCACCGGATCGCTGGAGATGGAGTCCCTGGCCGACGTCGACCTCGTCATCGAGGCGGTGTTCGAGCGCATGGACATCAAGAAGGACATCTTCACCAAGCTGGACGCCATCTGCAAACCCGGCGCGATCCTGGCCACCAACACGTCTGGCCTGGACATCGACGAGATCGCCGCGGTCACCAAGCGCCCGGAAAGCGTCATCGGTCTGCACTTCTTCTCGCCGGCCAATGTGATGAAGCTGCTGGAGATCGTCCGCGCCGACCACACCAGCAAGGAGGTCATCGCCACCTCCATGAAGCTGGCCAA
>DJWR01000060.1:0-23470 GCA_002441055.1 Caulobacteraceae bacterium UBA6225
AGTCGGCGCCGTGGCCGGACTCGCAGCCGTGGGCGGCGCAGACCCCTTGCGCCAGTTCGTTCTCATGGTGGGGGAAGATCAGATCGTTGCCGCCCCCATGAATGTCGATTGGCAGGCCAAGGGTCTGTTCGATCATGGCCGAGCATTCGATGTGCCAGCCCGGCCGGCCTGCGCCCCAGGGGCTGTCCCACACCGGCTCTCCGGGCTTCGAAGGCTTCCAGAGGACGAAATCGGCGGGGTTACGCTTGTAGGGCGCCACATCGACCCGGGCGCCGGCGATCATGTCCTCGAGGCTGCGCCCCGACAGCTGGCCATAGTCGGGATAGGACTCTGTGCTGAACAGCACATGACCCTCGGCGGCGTAGGCCGCGCCCTTTTGCACCAGACGGCCGATCATCTCGATGATGGCGTCCATGGTCTGGGTGGCGCGGGGCTGGAAGGTGGGGGCCAGGGCGCCCAGGGTGGCCATGTCGCGATTATAGATGTCGAGATAGCGCTGGGTGATGACGTCGATATCGACGCCCTCGGCCTGGGCCTTGGCGTTGATCTTGTCGTCCACGTCGGTGACGTTGGCGGCGTAGAGCACGGCGTCGGCGCCATAGGTGTGGCGCAGCAGACGGTACAGCACGTCGAAGACGACGACGGGCCTCGCATTGCCGATGTGGGCGTAGTTATAGACCGTGGGGCCGCAGACATACATCGTCACCCGCTGGGGATCGACGGGGACGAAGGGCCGCTTCTGGCGGGCCATGGTGTCATAGAGGCTGAGGGACATAGACCATACTGACGCTGCGGAACGGTTGCCCGCTCGGGATAGGCCACCATATACATAGCGCCCGGGCTGGAAGACAGGGGGCGCGTCCGCGCGCTGTCTTCCCCCGTAAATCGGTGGCGCGCGTCACTCCCGGGTCCGTCGGCCCGGCGCAACTCAGCACCAGAGAAAGCCTCATCAGACCATGGACGCTCCCACTCGCGACTTGAACCTGAACGGTCCTGCCGGCCTGGAGCCGCTCCCCCGCCCGACCCGGGAAGAGGCCATGGCGGCCGTTCGCACCCTGATCGCCTGGGCGGGCGACGACCCGCGCCGGGAAGGGGTGATCGACACGCCTAAGCGGGTGGTGGACGCCTATGCCGACTGGTTCGAGGGCTATGGCGCCGATCCGGCCAAGGAGCTGTCGCGGACCTTCGAGGACGTGCAGGGCTATGACGACATCGTCATGCTGCGCGAGATCGAGGTGGAGAGCCACTGCGAGCACCACATGGCGCCCTTCCTCGGCAAGGCCTATGTGGCCTACATGCCCACCAACCGCGTGGTCGGCATCTCCAAGCTGGCCCGGGTGGTGGAGATCTACGCCAAGCGTCTCCAGACCCAGGAGACCATGACCCAGCAGATCGCTGACGCCATCACCGACAGCCTGCGCCCGGCCGGCGTGGCCGTGCTGATCGACGCCCAGCACCAGTGCATGACCACCCGCGGGGTCCACCACCGCCATGTGAGCACCATCACCACCCAGTTCACCGGCGTGTTCAAGACCGACAACAGCCTGCGCCAGCGCTTCCTGGACTTCGTCAACAAGCGCTAGGCGGAAGCTTCCGCCCGCCGCGGCGGGTGGACCAGGGTGACCAGGACGAAGCTGAGCATCATCAGCAGGTACCATGAGCCCATCTTGGCCAGGCTGACCGGCGTCCAGCCGTCAGCCTGGTCGGGATAGACCCAGGCCGAGGCGTAGGTTCCCAGATTCTCCGCGATCCAGATGAAGAAGGCCGTCAGCAGGGCGGCCGCCAGCAAGGGCATGCGTCGGTCGCGCACGTCCGGGCGATAGACCACCCAGGTGCGGGCGAAAATCAGGACCGAGAAGGCGAACAGGCCCCAGCGGATGTCCGGCAGATAGTGGTGAGTGAAAAAATTGGCGTAGGCCAGCACCGCCAGGATCCAGGGGGCCCAGACCGGCGGGTAACCTTCGAACCGGATCTCCATCAGCCGGATGATCCGGGCCATGAACGAGCCGACGCAGGCGTACATGAAGCCGGAAAACAGCGGCACGCCGCCGATCCGCAACAGGCTCTCCTCCGGATAGGTCCAGGAGCCATGGGCGGTCTTGAAGATCTCCATCGCCGTGCCGACCAGATGGAAGATGGCGATGACCAGGGCCTCCCTGGGCCGCTCCAGGCCAGTGGCGAGCAGGAAGACCTGCAAGGCCACCGCCGCCAGCACCAGAAAGTCGTAGCGGGCGATACCTGCGTCCTGTGGCCACCAGAAGCTGGTGGCCACCAGCAGGACCAGCATGGTTCCGGCGAACAGACAGGCCCAGGCCTGCTTCAGGCCAAACAGCAGAAATTCGTAGCCGCCGGCCCGCCAGGGCGCGCGCCGCGTCCAGGGCCTGGCCCAGGCGTCGAAGGCCTCGACCTGACCCTTGATCTGGTCCTTGAGACTCAGGACCGCAGATCCGTCAGCAACAGGTTGGCGGTTGCTTCGGGCGAGCCCTCCCCGGTCAGAGCCACGGCGACGAAGGCCCGGGTCTGCATGGAGTAGGCGACCATCGCCTTGGCGCCCGGCAGGCCGCCGGAATGGCCGAGCCAGATATCCTCAGTCGACGGATCAATAGCCGAAAGGTCGCTGACCATCACCCCCAGTCCATAGTGGCCGGGTCCTACGCCGCTCATCGGATAGAGGCGGTAGAAGCGCCGCCGGGTGGCCTCAGGCCCGGTGAGCCTGTCAGCCAGCAAGTCGCGCCAGAACCGCACCATGTCGAGGGCGGAGGCCGCCACTGCGCCGGCCGCATAGGGGGTGGAGATGTCGTCGGCCGTCCCCGGCGCGGCCTCCGCGGGCGCCGGCGGGGCAAGGCCGTCCACGCGGCCCTGCGGGGCGATGAACACGGTGTCGTCCAGGTCGCGGCGCGCGGCGATCCGCTCCGCCAGGGCCTCATGCCAGGGCTTGCCGTCCACGGCCTCAATGATCTGACCGAGCAGGACATAGTTGGTGTTAGAGTAGGACCAGTTGGCCCCTGGCGGAAACAACGGCGGGTGGCCGGCGGCGACGGAGAGCAGCTGTTCTGGGCTCTTGTAGCCCGGGGTCGCCCGCAAGGTCTCGTCGGCCTGGAAGCTGTAGAGCCCGCTCGTATGGGCCAACAGATCCTCCAGGGTGATCCAGGCGGCGTTGGGCATGGCCGGCGCCCACCGCTCAAGGGTGTCGGTCAGGGCGAGTTGGCCAGCCTCCACCATCTGCATGATGGCCGTGGCGGTGTAGGCCTTGCCCACACTGGCCCAATGGAAGCGGGTTGGGAGCGGTCCGGGATCGGCGCGCCAGGCCTGGGTCCAGACGCTGCCGTCCGGCTCGGCCACCGCCGCGGTGATCGCCCGGACGCCAGGCATCTTGCCGATCGCCTCATTGAGGCGGGCCTCGTAGCCGTCGCGGATCACCGGTTGCAGCCGTGTGGAGGCCGCCGCCTTGGCGATGTCAAACTGCCAGTCCCCCAACTGCTGGCGCAGGGGAGACCCGGCATAGTCGGCCCGGCCCTCCCGCGGCGCCCGGCTCGCCCGCCGGCCAAGGCCGAAGGGCCATTGGGCGAAGGCGGGCGCGGGCGCGGCCAGGGCGATGGCGGACAGGAGGGCGCGGCGGCTGAGGCTCATGGCGAATCGTCTCCCTTGGCGGCGCAAGCTGCGCTGCGACATCTCCCCCTGCCCGGGAAGGAGGGCTATAGTTTGCCCATGTCCGTCCAATTTCCCACCGCTTCTGACAAGCACGCCCTGGAGCGCGGCGCGGCCATCGCCCCGCGCTTCGACTCCAATGGGCTGATCGCAGCTGTCGCCACCCACGCCGAGACCGGCGAGGTGCTGATGTTCGCCTGGATGAACGCCGAGGCCCTGGCCCTGACGCTCTCCACCGGCCAGGCCCACTATTACAGCCGCTCCCGCCAGGCCCTGTGGCTCAAGGGCGAGACCAGCGGCCAGGTGCAGCAGGTGGTGGAGACCCGGATCGACTGCGACCAGGACTGCATCTGGATCAAGGTCCTGCCCCAGGGCGACGGCGGAGCCTGCCATGTGGGCTTCCGCTCGTGCTTCTACCGGGTAGTGGAGAACGGCCGTCTGGTGGAGCGCCCCGACTAGACGCCTGTCAGGGTCTTCAGGCCAGAAACCCCGCCGCCCTCGGCCGCCTCGACCACGAAGGATGCGCGCACGGCGGTCTCATAGGTCTTGGAGACGATGGAGGAGACTGTGATCATCTCCCCACGGACCGCCTCTGGGGTGAGAGTCAGCAGGACGAAACCCTTGGCGGCCTGTTCAGAGAACACGACCTCCCTTGAGGCCGCGGCGAACAGTTCACCCACCGGAACGTCGGTCAGATAGTCGCCGGCGCCGGGGCTGGTGATCCCCGTCGTGCCAAACTCCACGGCCCGCAGTGCGTTCTCATCATCGAACAGCTCATTGGCCCAGAAGGCGTGGCTGTCGCCAGACACCACGACCACCCGCGCGTTGGCCTCGGCGATGGCGTCATAGAGCCGTTCACGGGCCACCGGGTAGCCGTCCCACATGTCCAGGCCGTAGGGCAGGTTCAGGGCCGACATCCGCTCCATGCGATCGATAAAGCCCCCGACCTCCGCCGGCAGTCGGGCGACAGCGGCGGCGAAGGCCTCTTCACCCATGATGGAGCGGGCGCTGGGCATCATGATCCGAGCCATCACCACCGCATTCCCAAGAATCTGCCAAGTGCGGCCCGATTGGACGGACTTGGCCAGCTCGCCGGCCAGCCAGGCTTCCTGATCGGCGCCCATCATCCGTCGGTCAGGATTGTTCAGCAGCTGGCGGAAGGCCTCGACATCGACCTGGCCATCCACCATCGGCAGGTTCTTGGCGTAGTCCAGCTGTTCATCCCGGCCGCCGATCCGCGTTTCCAGCATGATCAGGCTGAGCAGGTCGCCGAAGTGGAAGCTGCGGTTGATGGCCGTCATGGCCGCGCCGGCCGCCGGATCGCGGATCGGCATCCATTCGAAATAGGCCTTCAGCGCATTGGCCTTGCGGGTCGCCCAGTCGCCCTCCTTCTCGGGCTGGTGGTTTTCCGCCCCGTCCATCCACGAGTTGTTGGTGGTCTCATGGTCGTCCCAGGTGACGATCCAGGGGGCCCGGGCGTGGGCGGCCTGCAGCTGGGGATCGGATTTGTACTGGGCGTGGCGCTGGCGATAGTCGGCCAGACTCACGATTTCCCGGTTCGGAAGGTGCGCACGCTCCCCGGCGACGGCGGAGGTCATGCCGTAGGAGCCCTCACCCCCGTATTCGTAGATGTAGTCCCCCAGGTGGATGACAGCGTCCAGCTGGGGCAGGTCGGCGATGGCCTGATAGGCGTTGAAATAGCCGTTCGGATAGAGCGAGCAGGAGGCCACAGCCAGGACCAGTTCGCGGGTTTCGCCCACCGGCAGGGTGCGGGTGCGGCCCATGGGGGAGGTCACCCCATTGGCCTCGAATTCGAAGGTATAGGCCCTGGCCGAATCAAGCCCGGTGACGTCGACCTTGACCGTATAGTCCCGATCCGGCCCCGTGACGCCGGTCCCGGACTTGGCCCCGCCAGCGCGGCGGTCCACCGGGTTGAGGCGCCAGGCATAGGCGATCTGGCCTTCGCCATCGCCCTTGGGCGTGATCCGCGTCCAAAGGATGACCGCATCGGCCAGGGGATCGCCAGAGGCCACGCCGTGCTCAAAGGCCACCGGGCCGCCATAGGGCGACTGGGCGCGGGCGGTGAGCGGCGTCGCTGCGCCAAAACCGAGAAGGGCCAGGGCCCGGCGTCTGTCGATCTTCATCTGAACTGTCCCCAACTCGCACCANNGCGATCGCCTCGCTGATGGAGGAGCTGGAAGCGGTGGACTGGTACCGTCAGCGCGCCGATGACTGTGACGACCCCGAACTGAAGGCCATCCTCCTGCACAACGCCAAGGAGGAGATGGAGCACGCGGCCATGGTCCTGGAATGGATCCGCCGCAATGATGAGCAGTTCGACGGCCAGCTGCGGGAATATCTGTTCAAGGACGGCTCAATCATGGGCCACGAGGAAGGCGCCGCCGACAAGCATGGGCTCTGACCCCGGCGTCCCGCCGACTCCGATCCTTGAAGCCGAGGACGACGGCGACCTGATTGTGCTGCAGGTCGCCGCGGACGCCGCAGGCCAGCGGCTGGACAAAACCCTGGCCGCCCTCGCCCAGGACCTGTCCCGGGCCCGCATCCAGGCTCTGCTCGCTGCCGGGGCGGTGAGCCGGGACGGCCAGATCGTGCGCGACGGATCGGCCAAGGCCCTGCCCGGCGCCTATGAGGTCCTGGCGCCCGCCGTCGTCGCGGCCGATCCGGAGCCGCAGGACATCCCCCTGCAGGTGCTGTTCGAGGACCATCATCTGGTCGTGGTCGACAAGCCGGCCGGCATGGCCGTGCACCCGGCGCCAGGCTCGCCCGATCGCACCCTGGTCAACGCCCTCTTGCACCACTGCGGGGCCAGCCTGTCAGGGATAGGGGGCGTGGCCCGGCCCGGCATCGTCCACCGGCTGGACAAGGACACCTCTGGCGTCCTGGTCTGCGCCAAGACCGACGCCGCCCATCAGGGCCTCTCAGCCCTGTTCTTCCGCCACGACATCGACCGGGCCTATGTGGCCCTGACCCGGGGCGCCCCAAAGCCGCGGAAAGGGACGGTGCAATCGCTGCTCGGCCGCTCGGCCCATGACCGCAAGAAGATGGCGGTCCTGAGATCGGGGGGGCGGGAGGCGATCACCCACTATGAGACCACAGCCCTGTTCGGCCCCTCCGACCGCCCGACGGCGGCGCGGGTAAGGTGTCGACTGGAGACCGGTCGCACCCACCAGATCCGCGTCCACATGGCGTCGAAGGGCGCCCCCTGCCTCGGGGACGCCGTCTATGGGTCAGGCAGTCCAACGCCCGCCGTCCGGGCGGCCATGGCCGAGGCTGGCCTGACGCGCCAGGCCCTGCACGCCCAGGTCCTGGGCTTCATCCATCCGATCACCGGCGAACCCCTCCGCTTCGAGGCGCCCCTGCCGGCCGACATGGCGCAGCTTGAAGCCCTGCTGGGGGCGCTCTGAGATTTTCGGTGCGCCCGCAGCCCCGACGCCGCCTTGCTTGCGCCCAGATCGCGGAGTACAAATACCTGAGTTCACAAGTGGGACTTTCCAGCCGCCCTCCCCGGTGGCCTTCCGCCCCGAGAACCCAATACCTATCTGAGAGGTTGAGGGGGTGGAGGGACCTTGCGCACATGCGCGGCGGCCCGGCAGTCCACACATCAAGAGGGGATAGTCATGGCCGCGCAAACGCTTGCCGTCATGTCGCCGGAAGGCGGCCTGAGCCGGTATCTCAGCGATATCCGCAAATTTCCCATGCTGGCCAAGGACGAGGAGTTCATGCTCGCCAAGCGTTGGCAGGAGCATGAGGACCCCGAGGCCGCGCACCGTCTGGTGACCAGCCACCTGCGCCTGGTGGCAAAGATCGCCATGGGCTACCGCGGCTATGGCCTGCCCATCGGCGAGGTGATCTCCGAGGGCAATGTCGGCCTGATGCAGGCAGTCAAGAAGTTCGATCCCGACCGGGGCTTCCGCCTGGCCACCTACGCCATGTGGTGGATCCGCGCCTCGATCCAGGAATACATCCTGCGGTCCTGGTCCCTGGTGAAGATGGGCACGACCGCGGCGCAGAAGAAGCTGTTCTTCAACCTGCGCAAGGCCAAGAGCCAGATCAGCGCCTTCGAGGAAGGGGACATGCACCCCGACCAAGTCCGCCAGATCGCCACCAAGCTGGGCGTTCTGGACGAGGAGGTCATCTCGATGAACCGCCGGCTTTCCGGCCCCGACGCCTCGCTGAACGCCCCCTTGCGGTCGGACTCCGAGAGCGAGTGGCAGGACTGGCTGGCCGACGACGCCGCCCCCAGCCAGGAGACGGTGATCGCCGACAATGAGGAGCGCGGCCTGCGCATGGGCCTCCTGCAGGAGGCCATGGCCGAGCTGTCCGACCGCGAGCGTCACATCCTGACCGAGCGGCGTCTGAAGGATGATCCGACAACGCTTGAGGAACTGGCCGGTCAGTATGGCGTCAGCCGCGAGCGGGTGCGCCAGATCGAGGTCCGCGCCTTCGAAAAGCTGCAGAAGACCATGCAGGCCGCCGCCGAAGACCGGAACCTGGTCAACGCCTGATCGGGCTTGCTCAAATCAGCTGGGCCATGGACCCTCCCCCAAAGGTTCGACCAACCCGGGGAGAGGTCCATGGCCCAGGCCAATGCTGAAATCATCGCCAGCTTTATCGCCGCCTGGTCACGGCGCGATCCCGATGAGCTGGCCGGCTATTTCTGTGAAGATGGCTGTTACCACAACATGCCGACGGGCCCGGTGCAGGGCCGCACGGCGATCCGTGGCTTCATCGCCGCCTTCATCCGGGACTGGAGCTCCACCGAATGGGACGTCCTGACGCTGATGGCCCAGGGCGACAAGGTGGTGGCCGAGCGGCTTGACCGCACCCAGGTCGGGGACAAGCCGGTGGACCTGCCCTGTTGCGGCGTCTTTGAAATGGAGAACGGCCATATCAAGGTCTGGCGCGACTATTTCGACCTGTCGACCTATCTCAACGCCTTGAAATAGGCGGGGTTTTGAAACCGGAAGCCGAGGCGCAAGCGGCCGATCAGCCCACCCGCTTTCGCCCCCCCTCTTCAGCAGGGGCGAAGGCCGCCAGGGCGGCCACGTGATAGGCGATCTGGGCCTGATCCAGCCGGCGGGCGTCCACTACGGTGGCCAGATAGCGATGGAAGTCCGCCGCGGCGGCCGCCAGCTTCATGTTCCCCGTCTTGACCGCCACAGTCTGCAGATCGGCCCCCTGGGCCTTCATCGCGCGCATGGCCTGGGCGGGATCGCTCTCCAGGGCCCCGGCGGCGGACTTCAGAATCTTCACCGCCTGGATGATCCGCGTCCGCTCCGGCGTCGCCCGGGAATCGGATCGGCGTTTGAGCGCGCCCTGATAGTCGGCGGAGTTGAAGCGCCGGCGGTCGGGGCCGACATAGGTCACAGCTTCGACCCAATCGCGGGGCCGCAGGGTCACAGCCTCCAGGCGCTTGAGCAGGTCGCCGGTGGTGAAGGGTTTGCGCAGAAACTCGTGGACCCCAGCGTCCCGGGCGCCCAGGACGGTGGCGGCGGTGGGCTGGGTCAGAATCATGATCACCGGCGCCTGACGGCAGCTGGCCTCGCTGCGACGCAGGCGTCGGGTAAACTCGATGCCATCCACCCCGCCGCGCTCGGCGTGTTCGATGAAGATGATCTGCGGGTCGGCGCCCTTGATCAGCTCCATGGCCTTGCCCGCGGAGGGCGCGACCCAGACCTGGCAGTGGATCATGCTGCGCATGAGGTCAGCCAGCATGCGTCCGCCAGCCGGGGACGGATCAATGACCAGCACCCGCTGAAGGGCGGGCGCCATGCGGTCGATCAGCTTGCGGTCATCATTAAACACAGGTGGGCTCTCCAATGAGCCCACCCTGGCATCAGCCCGTAAAGAACCGCTTACACAGAGGCGCCATCATCCCCGAAATGGGTCCAGCATCATGATGATGTCGTCCCGGTCGGGGCTGGTGGACAGGAGCACCGCGGGCGCGCCGATCAGCTCCTCGATGCGGCGCACATATTTGATCGCATTGGCCGGCAGATCCTTCCAGGAGCGGGCGCCCCGGGTGCTCTCGCTCCAGCCTTCCATCTCCTCATAGATGGGTTCGATGGCGGCCTGATCGCGCAGACCGGCCGGCAGGTAGTCGATCGTCTTCCCATGCAGGCGATAGCCGACGCAGACCTTCAGGGTTTCAAACCCATCGAGAATATCGAGCTTGGTCAGGACCGCGCCCTGGACCCCGCCCACGGCGATGGACTGACGCACGAGCACCGCGTCGAACCAGCCGCAGCGACGGGGCCGGCCGGTGACGGTGCCGAACTCATGCCCCCGCTCGCCCAGCAGGCGGCCGGTCTCATCATTCAGTTCAGTGGGGAACGGCCCCTCGCCCACCCGGGTTGTGTAGGCCTTGACGATGCCGAGCACATAGCCGCCAGCCGTGGGCCCCACGCCAGCGCCAGCCGCGGCCTGGCCGGCCACGGTGTTGGACGAGGTCACATAGGGATAGGTGCCGTGGTCGACGTCCAGCAGGGTCGCCTGGGCGCCCTCGAACAGGACCCGCTGGCCCTCCTTGATGGCGTCGCCGAGGATCCGCCAGGCGGGTTTCGCATAGGGCAGGATGCGCGGGGCCAGCTCTTCCAGCTGGGCGAGGATTTCCTCAGGGCGCGCCTCGGGAAGACTCAGGCCGGCCCGCAGGGCGCCATGGTGGGCCAGCAGGCGTTCGATCTTGACCTCCAGGGCCTCACGGTCGGCCAGGTCGGCGAAGCGGATGGCGCGGCGGCCGACCTTGTCCTCATAGGCCGGGCCAATGCCCCGGCCGGTGGTGCCGATCTTGCCGGCCCCGGCGCGGGCCTCGCGGGCGCCGTCCAGGTCTCGGTGCAGGGGCAGGACCAGGGTGGCGTTCTCCGCCAGGATCAGGTTGTCGGGATTGATGTCCAGGCCCTGGCCCTGGGCGCGGGTGATCTCGTCCAGCAGGGACCAGGGATCGACCACCACCCCATTGCCGATGATGGACAGCTTGCCCTGGATGACGCCTGAGGGGAGCAGGGAGAGCTTGTAGGTCTTGTCCCCCACCACGATGGTGTGGCCGGCGTTGTTGCCGCCCTGGAAACGCACCACCACGTCGGCGCGGTTGGCCAGCCAGTCGATGACCTTGCCCTTGCCCTCGTCGCCCCACTGGGCGCCGATCACCGTCACATTGGCCATTGAGATACGATCCTTCCGCCTGCCAGGCGGATCCGTCCCGCCCTTCGACAGGGCTCGGCGAGAGGATGTGATCGATTGTGGAACCGACGCTCAGGGCCCCCTTGGGCCGGGGTCGGTCAGAAGCTGTAAATCAGCCGCACACCTGCGGCGTCAAGGCCCTGGTTCTTTCCCTGATGGAAAATCTGGGCGTTGGAGATGTGAACCCAGGACAGTTCGGCGGCGATGGTCTCAGTGAACTCATAGCCCACCGACAGTTCCGGCTGGAACAGCAGCTGAGAGCCGAAGTCGATCCGGGTGTTGTAGAGCTCCAGTCGTCGCGCGATCTCGGCCGGCGTCAGGCCCGGCGCATTGACCGGCGGCAGGCCGGCCTCCCCGTCGGTATAGGCCAGGCCGAGGCCCGGACGGACGTACAGCCGCTCGGTCAGACTGATGGGCCAGGAGGCGCCGGCGGCGACGAAATTGCTCGTCCCCTCGCTGTTGAGCGAGACGAAGGCGTGCAGCTGGGGCCTGCTGAACAGATGGTCGATGGGCTCGCTGCGAAGGCCCAGATGCAGGTCGATCCCCTCCTCGCGGCCCGGCGCGCCCGATCCGATCGCCTCGCCGATGAAGGTGACGTCATGGGCATAGGCGCCAACCAGCAGATCGGCGGCCCTCGCCTCCATAGCCCCAAGCCCAGCCATGAGCAGGCCCACACCGACCGCCGCCACAAACTTACGCATCGTCCATCGCCCCCAACCCGTCGCTATGGGTCAGCGATACATAAGCACGGGCGCGGGCCGCTTAAAACCGTCGCGCCACGGGCGGACGCCCGCTAATCAGAGTTTCATGACCCGACCTCGCTTCCACCTCGCCTTTCCTGTCCGCGACCTGGCTGAGGCCCGCGCCTTTTATGGCGATCTGCTGGGCTGTCCTGAGGGTCGGTCCAGCCCCGACTGGATCGATTTCGATTTCCATGGCCACCAGATCGTGGCCCATTTGGCGCCCGACGAGGTCGGCCATCGACAGACTAGCGCCGTGGACGGCGAGCAGGTCCCGGTCCGCCATTTCGGGGTGATCCTGAGCCTGGAGACCTGGCAGGCCCTGGCTGACCGGCTCCAGGCAGCCGGCACAGAATTCATCATCCCCCCGCAGGTCCGCTTCAAGGGCCAGCCCGGCGAGCAGGCCACCCTGTTCTTCCTTGATCCGTCGGGCAATGCGCTCGAGTTCAAGGCGTTTGCCGATGACGCCATGGTGTTCGCCAAATGACCATGACGCTGGCTGACATCCAGGCCGCCGCCGACCGGATACGCGGCCACGCCCTTGAGACGCCGCTGATCGAGAGCCCGGCCCTGAATGAACGGGCAGGCGTTCAGGTTCTGCTGAAGGCCGAGACCCTGCAGCGGGTGGGCGCCTTCAAATTCCGCGGCGCCTATAACCGGCTGGTGCAACTGACGGCGGAGGAACGGGCTCGCGGGGTGGTCGCCTTCTCTTCGGGCAACCATGAGCAGGGGGTCGCCCTGGCCGCCCGGCTGCTGGGGATTCCGGCCCTAATCGTCATGCCGAGCGATGCGCCAAAGGTGAAGGTCGTCGCCACTAAAGGCTATGGCGCCGAGGTGCGCTTCTATGACCGGCTGACCGACAGCCGCGAGGCCATCGCCGCCGAGATCGCCGGCCAGCGGGGCTCTGTGGTCGTGCCGGCCTTTGATGATCCCCACATCATTGCAGGCCAGGGGACGGTGGGGCTGGAAATGGTCGCCCAGGCGCGGGCCCAGGGCGCAACCCTGGACCTGGTGGCCGCGCCGATCAGCGGCGGGGGTCTGCTGGCGGGCCTGGCGACGGCGATCAAGGGCTTGAGCCCGCAGACGACTATGGTCGGCGTGGAGCCAGAACGCTTCGACGACACGCTGAAGTCCCTGCAGGCTGGCGCGCGTCAGGTGATCAAGCCCACCGGCCGCTCCCTCTGCGACTCGCTGGAATCGCCGTTCCCCGGCGAGCTCACCTTCCCGATCATGCAGAGAACCGTGGCCGAGGTGGCCGTGGTCAGCGATCCCGAGATCACCGAGGCCATGCGCTACGCCTTCGCCACCCTGAAGCTGGTGGTGGAGCCCGGCGGAGCTGCGGCCCTGGCGGCCCTGCTGGCCGGCAAGATCGACGTCGCCGGCAAGGGGGCTGTTGGCCTCGTCCTGTCCGGCGGCAATGTCGATCCCGAGCAGTTCGCCCAGGTCCTGCGCGGCGAGCTCTAAACTTAGAGTCTAGAGCCTGTCCTCCGGCACGGCGGGGCCAGGGGCCTCCCGGGGGGTGATGAAGCGCGCCAGGCGGGGTTTGAGCCACCGCTCGAAGTCATCGACGAACTCATAGACCACCGGCACCAGCACCAAGGACAGGATGGTTGAGGTGATCAGGCCGCCGATCACGGCGACCGCCATGGGCTGGCGGAACTCCGCGCCCTTTTCCAGGGCGAGCGCCGTGGGCAGCATGCCTGCGGCCATCGCCACGGTGGTCATGACGATGGGCCTGGCCCGCTCGCGGCAGGCGTCGATCAGGGCCTCGCGCTGGGGCATGCCCTCCCGCTCACGCTCGATGGCGTACTCCACCAGCAGGATGGAGTTCTTCGCCGCCAGGCCAAGCAGCATCAGGAAGCCGATCATCGAGGGGATCGACAGGGAGAGCTGGAAGGCCAGCAGGCCCAGGAAGGCGCCGCCCACCGCCAGCGGCAGGGCTGATAGAATGACCAGCGGCTTGAAGAAGCTGCGGAACAGCAGGACCAGCACGGCGAAGATCATCGAGACCCCGGCGAAGATCGCCAGGCCCATGGCCCCAAATAGCTCCTGCATGGCCTCCAGTTCGCCGGTCTCGGCCGGCGCCACGCCGTCCGGCAGGTTCTGCATGATGGGCAGGGCCTGAACCTTCTGGTTGGCGTCGCCCAGCTCCACCCCGTTCAGCTCGGCCTGGACGGTCAGCTGACGGCTACGGTTCAGGCGCTCGATCCGGGCGGGACCAGCCTGGAACTCCACATCGGCCACGGCGCCCAGGGTGGTGACCTCGCCGGTGGCGGTGGGGATCCGCAGGGCGCGAATGGCCTCAAGATCGGTCCGCGCCTCCTCCGGCAGCCGCAGGCGGATGGGCAGGCGCCGCTCGTTGATCGTCATCTTGGCCACATTGGCGTCGATGTCGCCGACGGTGGCGACCCGCGCCACGGTGGCGATCTGCTCAGCGCTGACGCCCAGGCGGGCGGCCTCGGCGGGGCGGGGACGAATGATCAGTTCGGGTCCAGTGGGTGGCACTGAGGGCCGCGGCTCGGCGATCTCAGGCACCTCGCGCATCTGCCGCTCCAGCTCCAGGGCGGCCTCTCGCAGGGCGACAGGATTTTCGCTCGTGAGAACGATCTGGAGCCCGGCCTGGCCCTGACCATCCAGGAAGGTCACCCGGGCGTCGGGAATCTCCCGCAGGGCCTCGCGCATCTCCCGCCGGATCTCGGCGCCGGTCAGGTCACGGCCTTCGTCCAGCAGGACGGTGACCGTGCCGCTGCGCAGGTCGCTGCCGCCGCCCCCGCCGCCGCCCGGTCCCTGCGCCACCACGGTGGAGCCGATCTGGGCGAAGATGTTGGTCACCTCCGGACGCTCATCGAAGGTGGCGGTGATGTTGCGCACCACCTCTTCCATGTGCTCGGCCGTGGCGCCTGGCGGGCCCTGCACATTGACATAGAGGTAGTCGGGGTCTCCGGCCGGCTGGAAGCCCTGGGGCAGCAGCGGGATCAGCGCCAGGGAGGCGACGAACATGACCCCGCCGGCGATGCTGGCCAGAATGCGGTGATCAAGCGCCCATTCCAGGGTGTCGCGATAGAGGCCCTTGAAGGGCTTGCGCGGATGGGCCTCGGCGGCTGGCTTGAGCAGATAGGCCGCCATCAGGGGGGTGAGCAGACGCGCCACCAGCAGGGAGAAGATCACCGCCACCGAGACGGTGATGCCGAACTCCCGGAAGAACTGGCCGGCCATGCCGCCCATGAAGGAGACCGGCGTGAACACCACCACGATAGAGGCAGTGGTGGCCACGACCGCCAGACCAATGGCGTCGGCGCCCTGCAGGGCCGCCTGGAACGGCCGCATACCGGCGATGATCCGTTTCTCGATGTTCTCGACCTCGACGATGGCGTCATCCACCAGGATGCCGATCACCAGGGTGAGGCCAAGCAAGGTGACGATGTTGAGCGAGAAGCCCAGCAGGTCCATCACGAAGAAGGTGGGGATCAGCGACAGGGGCATGGCGACGGCGGCGATGGCCGTGGAGCGCCAGTTGCGCAGGAAGACGAACACCACCAGGGCGGCCAGGCCCATGCCTTCCAGCAGCACGTTCTGGGTGGCGTGGAAGCTGGCGCGGGTCTCGTCCACCGACGAAAAGATCTTGGTGAAGGAGACGCCTTCGTACTGGGTCTCCAACTCGGCCAGGGCCGCAAGGACCCCGTCCTCGACGGCCACATCGCTGGAGTCGCGGGTCTTCATGACCATGAAGCCGACCACCGGCTGGCCATTCAGGCGGGCGAAGCCCCTGGGCTCCGAGGCGCCATCACCCACATCAGCGATGTCGGAGAGCCGGACATAGCCCCCCTGGCCGGTGGGAATGGTCAGGTCGCGCAGGGCCTCGACATTGTCCACCGCGCCCAGCACCCGCAGGTTCTGTTCCTGGCCGCCAATGGCCACCCGGCCGCCAGGCGCGTCGAGGTCAAAGCTGCGCAGGGCGTTATTGACCTGAACCGCGGTCAGCCCGCGGGCGGCCAGCCGGTCGGGATCGAGAACCACATTGATCTCGCGGGTCACCCCGCCCACCCGGGCCACCTGGGCCACGCCTTCGCGGGCCTGCAGCGCCCGGCCCAGGGTGTCGTCCACGAACCAGGACAACTCCACGTCCGACATGTTCGGGGCGGCGACCGCATAGGTCATGATCGGTTGGGAATCGAGCTCGATCCGCTGGACGGTGGGCTCGTCGATCTCCCGGGGCAGGATGGCGCGGGTCTGGTCGATGCGTGAGCGAACGTCGTCGGTGGCCTTCTGCAGGTCCTCGCCCAGCTCGAACTCGACGCTGGTGACCGAAACCCCCTGGGTGACGGTGGAATAGATGTTCTTGACGTTGGGGATGCCCGCAAGGGCGTCCTCCACCGGGCGGGTGATCTGGGTCTCCATCTCCCCAGGGGCCGCGCCGCTCTGGGTGACGGTGACGGAGACCGCCGGAAACTGGACGTTGGGATAGAGCTTAACCGGCAGATTCCCATAGGACATCAGCCCCGCGATGGTCAGGGCGATGAACAGCACCGCCACCGGAACCGGGTTGCGGATGGCCCAGGTGGAAAGGCCAAGGGGGCGGTCCGCACTCATTTCGCAGACTCAGTCTTGGCCTTCGGCGCCGGCGCGGGCTTGGCGCCTTCGGCTTTGCGGACCGGCCGGACGAGATCATTCTCCAGCAGGAAGGAGCCCGCGCTCTCAACCACCAGGGATCCGGCCGGCGGGCCACGGACCAGCTCCACCAGGCCAGCCCCCCGGGCCCCGGTGGACACCGCCGCCCGTTTGACCCGGTTGTCCTCGCCCACCACCATGACGCTGGCGCCGTCGCCGTCGTAGCGCACAGCGGTCTCGGGCACCGTCAGCGTCGCATCGCCACCGCCCTGGAAATCGGCGCTGGCGAAGCCGCCGGCCCGAATGTCAGGCCGGTTGGGCAGGCTGATCCAGACGGTTCCGAGCTGGGTCTGGGCGTTCACCTGCGGACTCAACAGCCGAACCTTGCCAAGCACGGTCTCACCATTCTGCAGGGCGACCTGGACAGACTGGCCTGGGCGAATGCGGGCCAGGTCGGCTTCAGACACCTCAGCCCGCAGCTCGATCAGCCCGTCACGGGCGATGACGAACCAGGGCGTCGAGCCGGCGCCCGACTGGTCGCCGGGCCGGACATTGCGCGTGAGCACCAGGCCTGAGACCGGGGCGGTGACCGACAGACGCGCCTGGCGGGCCCGCAGATCGGCGAGGCCGGCGGCCTGGGCGCGGACCTGGGCGCGGGCGGTGCGCGCCTGGAACTGGCGTTGTTCGATCTGTTCGTTGGACAGGACGCCCTGATCGACCAGGCCCTCCACCCGGGCGGCCTGGCTCTCAGCCTGCTCGGCCTGGACCTCCGCCTGGGCGAGCGCGGCCTCCTGCTGCTGCAGCTGCGACTGGAGGAGCGCGCCGTCGAGAACGGCGAGCGTCTGTCCCTTGCGCACATAGGCGCCCGGCTCCACCAGGACGCGCGCCACCCGGAAGCCGGCGATCTCCGCGCTGACGGCGGCCTCTTCCCGAGGGACCAGGGGGCCAGAGGCCGAGACCGATCCGGTGATCGGCCGGGCGGCGACGGGCACGACGGTGACCGCCCGGGCCTGCTGCTCTGCGGTCTCCCGCGGCGCGTCTTCACTGCAGGCGGCGAGGCCAAGCAGGCCAGCCATGAGCACGGCCAGGGCGGCGGGGGCGAGGCGACGGGGCGCCGGAGGGGTCTTGATCTGCATCATGCCGTCCGCCTCAGCGGGCCTGAGAATTGGGAGGGAGGGTCTGGGACGGCCAGCCACCGCCCAGAGCTTTGTAGGTCTGCACGGCCCGGCGCTGCGCCTGCACCTGGGCGCTGGTCAGCTGGGCCCGGGTGGCCCGCCAGACCTGCTCGGCGCTCAGCGCCGTATTGAGGTCGGTCAGCCCGGCGTCATAGCCCAGCCGGGCGGAGTTGTAGGCCCGCTCGGCCCTGGCCTCGCCGTCCGCCAGCAGCTCGACCCGGCGGCGATCGGCCGACAGACGGGTCAGCGCGCTTTCGGCCTCGGCATAGGCAGTCTGCACCACCTTCTCATAGGCGATCACGGCCTGCTCGGTGCGCGCGTCCTGAGCCTTGAGATCCAGCAACAGGCGGGGAATGTTCAGCACCGGCTGGGAGACCCCCGCCCCGATGCCCCAGTTCTGGGTGGTGGCCGAAAAGCCTGGCTGCTCACTGCGGGAGATCCCCAGGCCAGGGGTCAGGGTGAAGGTCGGGAAGAAGGCCAGCTGCGCATAGGTCAGCCGGCCGGCCGCCGAACGCACCCGCGCTTCGGCCTCACGCACGTCCGGGCGCCTGGCCAGAAGCTCGCCTGGCACCGCGGCGGGAACCGGCGGCGGCAGGGCGGCGAGCGGCGGGGTGTCGATATCGTCCAGGGGGGCTGTCCCGCGGCCCACCAGCACCAGCAGGGTCCGCTGCTGGGCCTGAAGTTCGGCCTCCAGGCTCTCCACCTGGCTATCGGCCTGGGCGAGCTCGCCGGCCACCCGGTCAGCCTCCAGGCGCGCGGTCAGCCCCGCCTGCACCCGACGTTCCACAAGGTCGTAGAGCGAGCGCTGGATGCGCGCGCTTTGCCGGGCGTCGGCCAGCTGGATGGCCAGACCCCGGGCCTGGAAATAGGCGTCGGCCACATTGGCCGCCAGGCTTGCCCGGGCGCCCTCATAGGCGAAGCGGGCCGCGGCGGTGTCACCCTGCGCCGCGCGGCGGGCGGCGAAGAAGCGGCCGAACAGGTCCAGCTCCCAGCTGACATTGAAATTGGCCTGATAGGCCTCGCTGGTTCCAGAGGTGGCCTGCCCCGGAATGGCGACCTCCTGACCGTCGACCTGCTCGGTCTCCGTGCGGCGGCCAGAGCCGGTCAACTGGCCCTGGGGCAGGAACGCGGTGAGCGCGCTGGTGGCCGTCAGTCGCGCCTCGCGCAGGCGGGCCGCCGCACTTTGCGCATCCGGGCTGCGGGTCAGGGCCTCATCCACCAGGGCGGTGAGCTCAGGATCATTGAAACTCAGCCACCACTGGTCCAGGACCTGGGCCTCGGCCGAACCCGACACCGGATAGGCCTGGGGAAGCTCGATCACGGCCTCGCGCGGGGTCGCGCAGGCGCCGAGGGACAAGAGCGTAAGCAGGGCGAGCGAAGTCGACAGACGCATGGCAGTCCTGGTGGGCCTCGGCCGCGAATCAGAAGGCATCATAGCCCAGCTCCAGACCTCTGGACCCCAGGGCGACAAAGCTTCCCAGACCACAGGTCTGCGACCGGGTGATTGCAGGGGCGATATAAACATGTCGCCCATCCGCACAGTGGCGCGACACATGGGCCGCAGATAGGGTCTTAACAACCCCAATCACGTGCAGAGTCATCATGAAGACCCTCCTCTTCGCCGCCACCGCCGTCGTCGCCCTCGTGGCAGGCCCAGCCCTTGCCCAGGACGGCGCGCAAATCTCCGGCTCGACCATCGGCGCTCATATTGAGGTGCTGGGCTCAGACGCCTTCGAAGGCCGCGCGCCGGCCACGCCCTCGGAAGCCAAGACTATCGGCTACATGGTCGAGCAGCTCCAGGCTGCCGGTCTCAAGCCGGCCGGCGATCTGAAAGACGGCGCCCGGGTCTGGACCCAGGATGTGCCCCTGGCCCGCTTTGAGATCCGCGGGCCGGTGAGCGCGGCGGTGAAGGCCGGCGACGAGACCCTGACCCTGCGCCAGGGGGAGGAGATCGCCATTCGCGCCGCGGCGAATGGCGCCGAGCGGGTGGAGATCAAGGATGCGCCCATCGTCTTCGGCGGCTACGGCGTGGTGGCGCCTGAGCGCGACTGGGACGACTTCAAGGGCATGGACCTGACCGGCAAGATCGTCATGGTCCTGGTCAACGACCCTGATTTCGAGGCGGGCCAGGGTGACTTCGGCGGCAAGGCGATGACCTATTACGGCCGCTGGACCTACAAGTACGAAGAGGCCGCACGCCAGGGGGCGCTCGGCCTGCTGGTGATCCACGAGAGCGCGCCGGCCTCCTATGGCTGGGCGACGGTCAAGAACTCCAACACCAACGAGATCTTCGACATCATCCGCACCGAGCCGGCCAAGGCCCATGTTCCCCTGGAGGGCTGGGTCCAGCGTGACGTGGCCGCTGACCTGCTGGCCCGCGCCGGCCTGGATTTCGACACCCTGAAGGCCCAGGCCCAGACCCGCGACTTCAAGCCCCAGGTGCTGGAAGGCGTCAGCTTCTCCAGCGCCTTTGACGTGGATGTCCGCCAGATCATCAGTCAGAACGTGGTGGCCGAAGTCACCGGCGCGACACGGCCGCAGGAGCGGATCATCTACACCTCCCACTGGGATCACCTGGGAATCGGCGCCCCCGACGCCTCGGGCGACACCATCTATAATGGCGCGGTGGACAATGCGGCGGGCGTCGCCGCGGTGATCGAGATCGCCCGGGCCTTCGCCAAGGGGCCGACGCCGGACCGGAGCGTCAACTTCCTGCTGGTGACCGCCGAGGAAAAGGGCCTGCTAGGCTCTGAATACTATGCCGCCAACCCCCTCTATCCCCTGGAGACCACGGTCGCGGTGCTGAACCTGGACGCCCCTTCCCCCGCGGGCCCGGCGCGGGACTTCTCGGCGGCCGGCGATGCGGCCTCGGACCTGCAGGACATGCTGATCAACGAGGGTCAGGCGCAGGGACGGACGTTCAAGCCCGACCCACGGCCCGAAGCGGGCGGCTTTTTCCGCTCTGACCACTTCCCGTTCGTCCGCGCGGGCGTGCCGGCCATCTCCTTCCGCTCGGGTCAGGACCTGATCGAGGGCGGGCTCGCCGCGGGCGAGGCGTGGTCGCGGGCCTACACCGCCGACAAGTACCATCAGCCGGCCGATGAATACGGCCCGGACTGGAATCTGGAGGGTATGGCCCAGGACGCTCAGCTGCTCTACCGCCTGGGCCTGACCCTCGCCACCTCCGCCGACTGGCCGGAATGGAAGGTTGGGTCTGAGTTCAAAGCCGCCCGGGACGCCACGGCGTCCGCGCGGCCCTAGGGCGCCGGTTCGATGAGTGGGCAGGTGCGCGCCGGCATCGGCGGCTGGACCTTTGAACCCTGGCGGGGCGTCTTCTATCCGAAGGGGCTGCGTCAGGCTGATGAGCTGGCCTTCGCCAGCGCGCGCCTGCCCGTTATCGAGATCAACTCCACCTACTATTCCAGTCAGAAGCCCGAAAGTTTCGCCAAGTGGGCCGCAGCGACCCCGGAGGGCTTCATCTTCACCGTCAAGGCCTCGCGCTTCTGCACCAACCGCAAGGTGCTGGCCGAGGCCGGGGAGTCGATCGACAAATTCCTCAATCAGGGCTTGAGCGAGCTGGGCGACCGACTGGGGCCCATTCTTTGGCAGTTCATGGCCACCAAGCGGTTCGACCCCGAGGATTTCGCCAGCTTCCTCAACCTACTGCCGGCGAAGCTTGGGACCCGGCCCCTGCGCCACGCCGTCGAGGTGCGCCATGAGAGCTTCGCCGACGCCGGCTTCCTTGACCTGTGCCGGGCGCGCAATGTGGCGGTCTGCCTGACCGAACATGCCGAGTTTCCGATGATCGCCGATCCGACCGCGGACTTCGTCTATGCCCGACTGATGGCCGGCGATGACGCGATTGAGACCGGCTATGCGCCTGACGCACTCGAAGCCTGGGCGCGCCGGTTTGAGGCCTATTCGGCGGGCGGCGCCCCTGAGGAACTGCCGCATATTGCGCCGACGCCGAACCTGGCTGCGGGGCGCGATGTGTTCGCCTTCTTCATCAGCGAGGGCAAGGTGCGGGCGCCGGCGGCAGCCCAGGCGCTGATGGGCCTGGTCAATCCGCAGGTTCGGCCCTGACAGACGAAAGACGCCCCCGCAGCAGGCTGCGAGGGCGCCGGATCGTCAAGAATTACGAATTCTCGAGTTAGCTGCCGGGGAACCGCATCGGGACCTTAACCTGGCCCGTCTTGGAACCCATCGGCAGGGCGTCGGCGACGCAAAGCGCGGCCTTGTCGAAGCCCTTACCCGCGGCGCTGTCCTGCAGGACCTTGCAGTCCGACAGCTTGCCGCCGTCAGCGCTGCATTCCAGCATGACGGTCGCCGCGTCACGTGTATTGGCGTGCTTGGAAATGCAGCGCGCCATGTTTTCTTCAAACGAGGCCGCCGCGGATGCGGAAGCCAGAACGAGGCTGATGAGGACGCCCCCACCCACTGCGATGATGTTTTTCACCTACCCACTCCTTCTAGACCGGAAGTGAGAGCACTATCGGGGATTCAGGTTAAAATTGTCTAATGCGCTCAACAAATTGAAGGTTAACGCAAATAAACCATAGCTGAGTACACGCTAAAGGCCATTCTGGACTTGCCGAGTCTCTATAAGGGTGAGGCCTGCGGATGAGGCGGCGAATTTCCTCAACCCATGGTTAGAAACTGTTAGCACCTGAGATTCATCATACTCCCGCCAACTGGGCGTTGTGTAAGCCAACGGGGGAATGGGCGTCAGATGCGGTTTCGGCTCGTAGATCTACCTTTGATCGTGAAGATCGGCTTCGCGCCGGCCTTCGCCCTGATCATGCTGGCGGCCCTGGCCGCCGGGACGATCGTCATGCAGCGGGCCCAGACCGACACCCTGCGCCAGGTCGTCCATACGGACATGCCCAACAGTCTGCGCATCCAGCGGATTTCCGAGCGCATTAACAATGTGCATGGCGAGCTCTACTACCTCCTGACCCAGCAGGCTGCTGGGATCGAGGTGGAGGCTATTGAGGGCCGCGGCCAGGCCATGCTGGTTGAGGTCGAAGCCATCGCCGCTGAGGCCGAGGCCGCCAAGGCCGCCGCGCCGACCGCCCAGCACGCCGCCTTCGACACCCTGATCGCCGATCTGAAAGAGACCCGGGACGCCCTGGACGTGATCATGGCGATGATCGGGGTCGACTTCACCACCGCCGCCAGCTTCGCCGCCCCGTTCGAAGAGCAGTACAAGGAGATGACGGTCAATCTGGCTGGCATCGTCGAGGCCACCCAGGCGGCTACCGACCAGCGGGCAGGGGCCAGCGAAGCCCGCGCCACCATGTCCCAGAACGTCACCATCGCCGCGGTGCTGGTCACCCTGCTGGCCGCCGGCGCCCTGGCCCTGATGTCGGTCCTGACCATGCGCGGCGCCGTCCAGCGCATCGCCGGCGCCACCGAGCGCCTCTCCCGGGGGGATAACGACGTCAATCTCGACGCTTTGGCGCGCAAGGACGAACTGGGCGCCATCGTGCGCTCGCTGACCGTCTTCCGCGACAATCAGATTCAGATGGAGCGTCTGCGCGAGGAACAGGAAGCCACCCGCCAGAACGCCGAAGAGACTCGCCGTCAGAGCGCCGACGCCGCCGCCGCCGTGGCCGAGGAACAGGCCCGTGTGGTCGCCGCCCTGGCGCTCGCCATGGACCGCCTGGCCGATGGCGACCTGACCTATCGTTTGGAGGAGAGCTTCCCCGGCGAGTATCAGAAGCTTCGCGACGACTTCAACGCCGCCGTCGCCAAGCTGGAAGAGGTGATGGGCGCCATCTCCTCGACCACCCTGTCCATCACCTCGGGCGCGACCGAAATCTCCAGCGGCGCCGACGATCTGTCCCGGCGCACTGAGCATCAGGCCGCCACCCTGGAAGAGACCGCCGCGGCCCTCGACGAGATCACCGCCACCGTCCAGAAGACCTCCAGCGGCGCCGATCAGGGCCGTGAGGCGGTCACTTCGGCCCGGGCCGACGCCGAACGGTCTGGCGAAGTGGTCCGCCGCGCCGTCTCGGCCATGGGCGAGATCGAACAGTCCTCGGCCCAGATCAGCCAGATCATCGGGGTGATCGACGAGATCGCCTTCCAGACCAACCT
>DJWR01000060.1:23476-26783 GCA_002441055.1 Caulobacteraceae bacterium UBA6225
AGCAGGTGGCCCAAGGGGTCGGCCTGGTCGGCGAGACGGGCAAGGCCCTGGAGCGGATCGTCGCCCAGGTCACCGAGATCAACGGGCTGGTGTCAGAGATCGCCGCCTCGGCCAAGGAGGAGGCGCTTGGCCTCGCCCAGGTGAACACCGCCGTCAACGAGATGGACCACGTCACCCAGCAGAACGCCGCCATGGTCGAGCAGTCCACCGCCGCCAGCCGCGTCCTGGCCGACGAGGCGCGCGAACTCTCGCGCCTGGTGGCCCGCTTCAAGCTGTCCTCGGTTCATGCCGCGACCGCGCCCCGCACGACCGCAGCCCCAAGCCGGACCCCGCCCCGGGCTGATCCGCGCCCGGCCGCTCGCCCCATGACCCAGGGGGCGACCGCCCTGGCCATGGCGCCCCAGACCGACGAGGAGGGCTGGGAGGAGTTCTAGACCCCCATCCCGACTGTTGAACGACCTGAAGCGCGCGGCCCCCGCGCGCTTCTTTCGTTTGGGCGCAGGGGGCGCACGGACTTGACCTACGCGGCGGCAGCGGGCGGCATCTGGGCTGAGAAGCACAGAGGGAACGGCCATGGCGCAGTTTGAGATGAACGACCTGATGTTCCGTCCCGGCCTGATGGCGGGCGAGCGGATCCTGATCACCGGCGGGGGCACGGGCCTGGGCAAGGTGATGGCCGAGGCCTGTCTGATGCTGGGTGCGGAGGTCTATATCTGTGGCCGTCGCGGCGGGGTGGTGGAAGAGACCGCCGCCGAGCTGATGGCCGCCCATGGGGGCAAGTGCGTGGGCCTGGCCTGCGACATCCGCGTACCCGAAGCCATCGAGGCCATGCTGGACACCATCTGGTCCGACGGCGGGGCCCTGACCGGCCTGGTGAACAATGCGGCCGGCAACTTCATCAGCCGCACCGAGGACCTGTCGCCCCGGGGCTTTGACGCCATCTCCAACATCGTCTTCCGCGGCGCCTTCTTCGTCACCCAAGGCTGCGGCAAGCGCTGGATCGCCGAGGGACGCAAGGCCTCGGTGGTCTCGATCCTGGTCACCTGGATCTGGAACGGCGGCCCCTACACGGTGCCCTCGGCCATGTCGAAGGCCGGCATCGCAGCCATGAGCCAGTCGCTGGCGGTGGAATGGGGCTCCTATGGCATCCGCTTCAACAACATCGCGCCGGGCCCCTTCCCCACCGAAGGCATGAGCGCGCGTCTCAATCCCGGCCAGGCCGAGGAGAGCGGCGGCGCCTATGGCGACATGAGCAGCAACCCCATGGGCCGGGTAGGCGACATGCGGGAGCTGGCCAATCTGGCGGTCTATCTGCTGCACCCCCTGTCGGCCTATGTGAACGGCCAGACCATCGCCATTGACGGGGCGGCCTGGCAGGCCACCGGCGGCAACTTCTCCCGGCTGCGGGCCTGGGGCGATGAGGAGTGGCAGGCCGCCCGCCAGGCGATCCAGTCCACCAACGCCAAGGACCGGGCCCAGCGCACGGTCTGACCCCCGACGGGCCGAAACGTGGTTAATCAGGTCTTAACGGCTGTGGCGCAGGGTTGCGGCATGCGATCAGCCCTGGCCCTGCTCTTGATGGTCCTCCTTGGCCTGTCCGCCCCAGCGGCGGCTCAGACCGAGGGGCGGCTGTCCCTGGATCGACCGGACGCCGCGGCCCTGGGCCTGCGCGGGGCTGGCGCTACCCTGGGGGAGGCCGAAGACGGCGGCGAGGCCCCGGAGGCGGCCGAGGCCTCCGCGCCCCTCAGCCTAGGCCTGAGGCCCCTTGCGGGTTCGGTGGTGATGGCGAGCCCCATGCCTCCGGACCCCCAGGCCTGCCGGATGTCCTGCGCCCAGACCTATTATTTCTGCCTGGCAGGCGACAGCTCAGATGAGTGCGCCCAGTCCTGGGGCCAGTGCCGCCTGGGCTGTGGGCCCGGCGCGGGCGGCCCGCCAGGCTGACGCCCGGGGGGCAGAGGCGCTCAAGGGTCGGGCGGCCAGGACCGAATCTGGGGGCCAGTCACCTTCCGACCGCAGAGCAGTGGCGCTCGTCCAGACCACGTCCTAGAATGACGCCTGTCAGTTTTGCGTACGGAGTCGCATGTCCCAGGTCGCCATTCTTCCGATCGGAAAGCGGGCCAAGACCAAGGTCCAGAACCGGACCGCCATCCTGGACGCCGCGCGGGAGGTGTTCGGTGAGATCGGCTATGAGCCATGCACCGTGCGCGACATCATCCGGCGCACAGGCCTCGCGGCCGGCACATTCTACAATTACTTCAAGTCGAAGGAGGAGGTGTTCGCCGCCCTGGCCGATGATGGCGCCCGGCGCTTCGCCCCGATCCTCAAGGCCCTGCGCAGCCAGAACGCCGACTTCGAAGGCTTCGTGCGCCAGGCGCTGCAGGCCTATTTCCAGTTCCTGGCCGATGAGCACCAGCAGTGGGCCGATCGCCGGGAGGCTGAGGAGCACCTTTACGTCCACGGCCAGACCCCGGAGATGGAGGCGGTGTTCAACGAGGTGCGCGCCGCCATTCTCGATGAAATCGCCCGCGGCGCAGCGCCCGCCGCCGACGCCGACTATCTGGCCGGCGCCTGCATCGCCATCGCCCGCGAGGTGGGCGAACAGATGGTCAGCCGCAGGCCCGTGGACGTGGAGGGCGCCACGGCCTTCACCACCGCCCTGATCCTTTCCGGCCTCAAGGGCCTGCCGAAGGCTCAGCCCGTCCCATGATCGGCGCCCGCTGATGCGCGCCCTGGTGGTTGAGGCCCTGGCGGCGGACTATGGCGGCTGCGTCCTGAAGGAGGTCGAGACCCCTGCCTCGGGGCCCGGTGAAGTGCGCGTCCGGGTCCGGGCCGCGGCGGTCAATTTCCCCGACCTGCTGCAGACCCGTGGCGAGTACCAGCACAAGCCGCCCCTGCCCTTCATCCCTGGCATGGAGATCGCCGGCGAGGTGGACGCCCTGGGTGAGGGCGTCACCGACTTCCAGATCGGCGATCCGGTGGTCGGCGGCGCCCGCATCGGCGGCTTTTCGGAATTCGCCATCACCCCGGCGGCCAGCTTGCGCCGCAAGCCTGAGCGGCTCTCCTTCAGCCAGGCGGCGGGCTACGCCACGGCCTATCTCACCGCCTATGTCTCCCTGGTGCGCCGGGCCAGGGCCGAGCCAGGCGAATGGCTGCTGGTCCATGGGGCGGCGGGCGGCGTCGGTCTGGCGGCGGTGGACCTCGGCCGTCACCTGGGACTGCGGGTGATCGCCGCTTCGGCCTCGGACGAGAAACTGGCCATCGTGGCGGCCGACTACGGCCCTGAGGCCACGGTGAACGTCACCGGCGG
>DJWR01000128.1:0-548 GCA_002441055.1 Caulobacteraceae bacterium UBA6225
GTCTTCAGGTCCTGCCATGTGTAGCGGGCCTGGGGCTCGGCATAGGCGAAGGCGAAGATGGCCTCGCCGCCGATGATCTTCTCGATCAGGTCCGGGGCGGCCGCGTGGCCGGAATGCTTCAGGAAGCCGCCGCCGATCACCACCGTACCCATATAGGGCTCGATGACGAGGGCTTTGCCGAACTCTTCCATCACAACCATGTTCTCGACCGGGCCGCCGCCCAGGCCGCCCAGTTCCTCAGAGAAGGGCGCACCGAGGATGCCGAGCTCTTCGGCGAAGGCCTTCCAGACCTCGGGCCGCCAGCCGGCCTCGCTGCGGATCGCCGCACGGCGGGCGTCGAAGGCGTAGTTGTCAGCCAGATAGCTCGCGACCGTGTCGCGCAGCATCGACTGTTCGTCGGTGAAGCTGAAGTCCATCCAATGATCTCCTGATCAGAGCCCCTCCCCCTTGCGGGGAGGGGTTGGGGTGCTGCGGCCGTTTGGGGAACCGCCCTCGTCCTTCGAGGCCCCTGCGGGGCGCCTCAGGATGAGGGCGTACTGGCCCGCCTG
>DJWR01000128.1:561-8738 GCA_002441055.1 Caulobacteraceae bacterium UBA6225
TTGCGGCCGTTGAAGTAGTCGCCGGCCACGCCGTCGGCATAGCTGGGTCCGATGTTGGCGTTGTGGCCCAGGTCGCGCAGGAAGGGCGCGCCGTAGTGGCCGGCGGCCTCCAGGGCGAGTTCCTGCAGCCGCTGCTGGATCTCAGTGCCCTTGATCTTGAGGATCGAGGATTCCGGACCAGGCCCCTTGCCGCTGGATTCCCCGGCCAGGGTGCGCAGCTCGGTGAATTCCAGCGCCGTCAGGTCGATCTCAAGCTCGGCGACCTTGCGCTTGAAGAAGGTGTCCGACAGCAACGGGCCGCCCAGATCGCTCATCTCGGTGGTGGCCATCTCGCGCAGACGCTCCAGGCCGCGCTTGGAGCGCGCGACGCCGGCGATGCCCGACCGCTCATGGGCCAGCAGGGCCTTGGCGCAGGTCCAGCCCTGGTTCTCGTGGAAGATGCGGTTCTCGACCGGCACCTTCACATTGTCGAGGAAGACGTCGTTGACCTCATGGCCGCCCTCCAGGGTGATGATCGGGCGGACCTCGATGCCAGGGGTCTTCATGTCGATCAGCAGGAAGCTGATGCCGGCCTGCGGCTTGGCGTCCGGGTCGGTGCGGACCAGGAAGAAGCCCCAGTCAGCAAACTGGCCAAGGGTCGTCCAGGTCTTCTGGCCGTTGACGATGTAGTATTCCTTGCCGTCGTCGCCGGTGATGCGCTCGGCCTTGGTCTTGAGCGAGGCCAGGTCGGAACCAGCGCCGGGTTCCGAATAACCCTGACACCACCAGACTTCACCGTTGTAGATGCCCGGCAGGAAGCGCTTCTTCTGCTCCTCGGTGCCGAAGGTGTAGACCACCGGCGCCAGCATGTTCACGCCAAAGGGCAGGACGGCCAGGGTGTCGGCGCGCGCCTGTTCCTCAGACCAGATGTACTTTTGAGTGGGCGTCCAGCCGGTTCCACCATGCTCGACGGGCCAGGACGGGGCGACCCAACCCTTCTTGGCCAGCACCTTGTGCCAGGCCAGGTAGTCTTCCTTGTTCAGTGGTTCGCCGCTGTCCTGCTTGGCGCGCAGGTCCTTGGGATAGTTCTCGGCGATGAAGGTCCGCACTTCCTCACGGAAGGCGACGTCCTCGGGGGAGAAATCAAGATTCATGGGGCGCTCCCTGGCTGCTCCTGGGTCGGCGAGACTGTCGCCGACGCTCGGCGCGGGACAATAGGCGCACCTGAGGCGGGAGAAAAGATGACGCTAACGTCAACGTAACTGGTGACGCCCCTCTAGGGCTGGCCAGCTCTTGCCTGACCGCCTTCGGACGCGCAGAACACCGGGCCCATGCCCCGCATCCTCACCTATAATGTGCATCGCTGCGTCGGAACCGACCGCCGGCTGGATGTGGCCCGCGTGGCCGACGTAATCGCCGCCCTGGAGCCCGACATCGTCGCCCTTCAGGAGCTGGACGTCGGTCGCATGCGGACCAATGGAGTCGATCAGGCCCACGAAATCGCGCGACGTCTGGAGATGGCTTTCCACTTCCACCCGGCCATGAAGGTTGAGGAGGAGCTCTATGGCGACGCCATCCTCACCCGCCATCCCGAGCGCAAGATCAAATCCGCCGCTCTGCCCGGCCATGAACGGGTGACTCAGCTGGAGCCCCGCGGGGCCCTATGGGTGTCTGTGGACCTGGAGGGCCAGGAGCTGCAGGTGTTCAACACTCATCTGGGGCTGGTGCCGCGGGAGCAACAGAATCAGGCCGCCGCCCTGGCGGGGCCGCAATGGCTGGGCCATCCTGATCGCCGGGGCCCGACCATCCTGCTGGGCGATTTCAATGTCACCTCGGCGTCCCAGGTCTACAGAACTCTGAGCGAACAGTTGCGGCCCGCCCGCCGGCACACCGCAAAGAAGTCACCCTCGGCCACCTTCCCCTCGGTCTTTCCTGTTCTGCGGATCGACCACGTATTCGTCAGCGAGGAGGTGCGGGTGCTCGACATCTTCGCCCCCTATGACCCGACAACCCGGGTGGCCTCTGATCACCTGCCTCTGGTGATGGATTTCGAGCTGGCCTGAAGGGCGCGTTCTCGGCCCTCAGTGATCGCCTGGCTGAGCCGGCGGGAGGCCTCGTACAGGCGCTCCCGGCGACGGAAAATGCGCCAGGAGTCGGCGACATCTGCGGGGTCGCCGATGTGGAAGGTCGCGATCAGATTGCCGAGGGTCGTCATTTCCCGTGGCCCGAGGAGGCGCAGCCGCCGGTCCTCGTTCAGCGCCGAGATCGCAGCGCCAAGGCCGCCCCGCTCCTGCCGGGCCTTGGTCACCGCGTCGCCCGTGCAGCCCATATAATGCCCAACCAGCCGGTCGCGCAGGGCGCTGATGGCCGTGCGGTCACCCTCGTTCTGCGCCTCGATCGCCAGCTCGCATTCGGTGTCGAAACCGCCAGAGCGGTTGTTGAGATTGGCCGAGCCCACCCTGGCCAGGCGATCATCAATGATGGTCACCTTGGAATGGACGATCACCTCCCGCCCAGACCGCGTAACGGGCCAGTAGGTGTGGAGGCGCCCAAAGACATCGGCCGCCCGGAGGCGCCACAGCATGTTGTTGCGCGCCCGGTCCATGGTCAGCTGATCGAACCAGCTTGGGCTGTAGCCCGTCGACACCAGCACCACCTCCGGTCCATCTGGCTCGGCGAGCCGCGCAGCCAGGGCCTCCGCGTAGATAGGCGAGGTGAAGTACTGGTTCTCCAGATAGATGATGTCCTTCGCCTCAAAGATTGAGGAGAGGGTCAGGCGACGGATCTCCTCGATCATACCGTCCCGCTTCCAGGACGGTTCGGTCCTGGCGATCGCCACCTGAATATCACGCATATGGGCCGGGACACGGCTGGGCCATGGATCAACGGAGGACGGGGCCGATTTGGGCACCACCTCGTCGGCTGAACGACGCCAGCGGGCGCGGAAAAGGTCGCCCAGCGCGCTGGCCGCGGCGCCGTCGACCATCATCATCACCTCGTGCCGGGGCGGGTGATAGGCCTGATCCGGCATGATACGCCGCTCATCGTCGTCAAGATGGGCGGCGGTGTCCCAGCGATCGACGGAGATGTCGCCACCGCCACATATGGCGAGGGCGTCGTCCACCACCAGAACCTTCTGATGGTGGCAGGCGCCCAGGGGCACCGACTCGTCCAGCCGGAGCTGAACGGTGGTGCCGCGGAACCAGCGACGCGCGCGGTGCGGAAAGAAGTTCTGGCTGGCGCTGATCGGCAGAGCTGACTTCCAGATCAGCAGCCGGATGTCGAGCTCCGGCCGGCGCCTCGACAGCTCCACCAGGACGCGGCCGATCTCGTCGGGGTCGTCAGGGCCATCAAAGCCATCCGGCGCCAGCCGTGTCCGCGGATCGAACCCCCACCCCAGCAGATAGATCGACTTCTGCGCCTTGGGCAGGATTTCGGCCAGGGCGTTGAAATAGGCCTCAGTGTCCACGAGGAAGGCCGCCCGGCTCGCGTGTTCACGCCGCCAGCAGGTATCGCCTGGGGTGAGAATGCTCATCGCCTCTGGGTCATGCACGGCCAAGCTCGCCAGGGCAAGAAGGCGCGCTGCCGGTGGCCGGTTCCGTTGCCTTGATCAAAAAAAGAGGGGCGCGCCCAGGGGAAGGCGCGCCCGCAAGGCTGGCGACAGCTGGATAAACGTCAGTCGGCGGACGGGGCGGCGGCGCGGGCGGCCTTCACGCTCTCCTCACCCCCGAGCCAGACCTGGCAGGCGCCGGCCACCTCGTTGCGGATCTCGGCCTGCACGGCTTCATCGCCGGATCTGGCCTGACGGGCGGCGCGGGCGCGCTCGGTCTTGGCCCGCTCCTGGACGTGGGGCGTACGTCCGTAGCTCTGGTCGCGCAGCAGGGCGTCGATGGCGGCCGTATCGGCCTTGACCAGGGACGAGCCGGCCAGGGCATGGCAGCGGACGGCCTGCAGATACTCGATATCCTTCATCTCCACGGCGTTGGCGGAACCAGCTGCGGCGATGGCGGCGACGGCGGAAATAATAGCGACAAACTTCATGGCGTTTCTCCCTCGAAATCGATGAACACAAACTGATACGTCGGACGTCTAAACTCAAATGAACCTTTGGAAATGAATCTGTTTGAATATTAAATGTCCGTAATGTGCGTTTATTACACGATATTCATGAACAACGTTCGCTGACGCCCGCGCTGCCCCTCCGGACTGGCGAGGCGCGGAATTCGGCCTTAACTTGCGAGGCATGACTGGAAAGCCGCCGCCCCCCATCAAGACCCCCTGCATCAAGGTCTGTGTGATCGATGGGACCAGCGGTCTCTGCCTCGGCTGCTATCGCACCCTGAATGAGGTAGCCGGCTGGGCGCGGCTGTCTGCCGAGACTCGGGAGGACCTGATGGCTGAATTGCCCGGCCGGCGCAGCCAGATCGCCCCGGAAAAGCTCGCCATGTTCTGAGCCGACGCCGCGCCCTTCGTAGGGGCCGGACCGATTCACCGGATGCAAACCCGCAGGCCCTAGGGTGGCCTCACAACAAGGCCGAAGCGGCCAATTGCCTTTGGTGAGGCGGGTGTCGACATGTTCAAGTTTGCTTTGATGACCCTTGTGGCCGCCGTCTCAGCCGTCGGTGCGGCTCAGACGGTGGTGGCGCTTGATCCCAGCCGCGGCGCCTCGGCGCTGGTGGCGACCCTGCGGGACGCCCCTCCCCCGGCGGCGGCAGGCCAGGCTGCGGCGATCAGCAAGGCCAGCGACGGCCATTATTGGGCCGAGGCCGACGTCAATGGCGCCCGGGTGCGCTTCCTGGTCGATACTGGCGCCACCGCTGTCGCCCTCACGCTTCAGGACGCCCAGCGCCTGGGCTTCAATCCCAATGAACTGGACTACCGGCAGAAGGTGATGACCGCCTCCGGAGAGGCCCGCGCCGCAGTGGTGCAACTGGCCGCCGTTTCGGTGGCCGGCGCCCGGGTCGACAATGTCGACGCCCTGGTGATCGAAAAGGGCCTGGAAAGCTCCCTTCTGGGCATGAGCTATCTGGGCCGCCTCACCCGGTTTGAGGCCACCCGCACCTCCCTGATCCTTCGCCCCTGATGGCCAGGCTCGTCCTGCGCCCCATGGCGCCGGAAGACCTGCCCGCCGTCCTGACGCTGCAGGCCCAGGGCTATCCCGCCGCCCTCCACGATTCCGCAGTCGCATTTCTCAGCCGCATGTCTCTGTCGGCCGAGCTCAACCTGACGGCTTGGCGCGAGGGCGAGCTGGCGGGCTATCTGGTCAGCCACCCCTGGGGGGCCGGATCGCCGCCGCCGGTGGACGCAGTGCTGGACCCCGCGACCCCAGCCAACTGCTGGTATGTCCATGACCTGTCGGTGGCGCAGGCCGCCCGTGGCCTGGGCGTCGGGAGGATCTTGCTCTCCGCCGGGCGTGAGGCGGCGATGGGGCGGGGACTGACTCGTTCAGAGCTCATTGCGGTGGAGGGTGCGGCCCCCTTCTGGCGACGCCAGGGCTGGACCGCGCCCGCCATCATCGCGCCAGACCTGGCGTTGAAAGTGGCCGGCTATGGCCCCGCCGCGGTCTTCATGACCTGCGAGGACCTGACGACCCCCTAGGCGGCGTCCCGGGCTTCGCGAGCCTGGGTCACGGCGGCCAGGGCGGCGTCCACCACATCGAGCCCGACCCCGGGCTTTACCCCCTCCACCGTCAGGATCCGCCGCCAGGCCCGCGCGCCGGGACGCCCATGGAACAGACCCAGCATGTGCCGGCTCATGGCCGCCAGCGGAACGCCTTCAGCCAGACGCGCGGCGAGATAGGGTCGGTAGAGCTCGACGGCCATGGCGGAATCTATCACCTCGCCCTGGCCAAACACCGCAGCGTCCACGGCGCCGAGAATTTCAGGCGTGTGATAGGCCGCCCGGCCGAGCATGACCCCGTCCGTCTGTTCGAGGTGGGCCGCGACGGCGTTCAGATCAGGCACCCCGCCATTGAGGACGACGGTCAGGTCGGGCCGCTCGCGCTTGAGCCGATAGACCAGGTCGTAGTCGAGAGGCGGCACGTCCCGGTTCTCCTTGGGCGACAGCCCCTTGAGCCAGGCCTTGCGGGCATGGACCACGAAGGTGCGCACGCCCGCCTGGGCGCAGAGATCCACCAGGGTGAACAGGCTGTCTTCCGGGTCCTGGTCGTCGACGCCGATGCGGCACTTGACGGTGGCCGGCACGTCGACGGCCGCGGCGATGGCGGCCATGCACTCGGCCACCAGGGCCGGCTCGCGCATCAGGCAGGCGCCGAACCGGCCGCTCTGCACCCGGTCGGAGGGACAGCCAACATTGAGATTGATCTCGTCATAGCCAAGGTCAGCCCCGATCCTGGCAGCCGCCGCCAGGTCGGCCGGATCAGACCCGCCCAGCTGCAGGGCCACGGGATGCTCGCCCGCGTCATAGCCCAGCAGCCGCTCGCGATCCCCGTGCAGCACCGCCCCGGTGGTCACCATCTCGGTATAGAGCAGCGCCTGCTTCGACAGCACCCGATGCAGGCTCCGGCAATGCCGGTCCGTCCAGTCCATCATCGGCGCGACGGACAGGCGGTGCGGTTGGAAGGGGGCTGCGAGGATCAAGGGCTCTGACAATTACGCGGTGTTTGAGCGCCCTATACACCGGACAGCCCCACCTTTCGACCACTGACCCCGACGGCCCTCACGCCTCCCGGTGATCGCGCCGTACCTACCGCCCCGCCCTCGCCCGCAGCGCCTTCAATCCCACCGGCGCCAGCAGGCCTGCGCCGGCCAGGGCCAGGATCGGGGCGGCGTAGCAGGCGGCGCAGTGAACCAGCGGCCCTTCGCCGCAGATGGCGCCATAGAGGGCTGCGGTCGAGCGGGCATGCAGCCAAGCGTATTCGGCGCTGAGCGCCGCAGCCACCCAGGCCGAAACGCCCGCAATGATCCGGGAGTCCCGATCGTGCAGGAAGGACAGGCGCATGGACGGGATTCCTCTTCGGTCCTTGATCGCTTTTGTCCTTGATCGCCAAGCCCGTGTCCGGGGGCCTTGAGATGGATCAAAGCCCCCACGGTCGCGGCGCGTCAGAGGTGGCCGGTCTTTCGCATCGAGTCGCTGGGGAACATGAATCATTCAATCACCGAGCCGGATCGAGCGCCCCTCGACGCCGTCCTGCTCTACGTCCTGACGGGGCTGCTCGCCCTGGGGGCGATATTCGCGACCGCGTTCTCAGATGATCGCCTGTTTCGTTTTCACGGCTATCTGCTGATCGGCGCTTTCACGCTCGCCTTTGCGCTACTGACCGTGGCGCTGAATTCAGGACGCCTGCGAAGCGCGCCCGACCGGTACGCCGACGGCGTCATCCGGGCCGGCGTCATCGCAACCATGTTCTGGGCGGTGGTCGGCCTTCTGGTGGGGGTGGTGATCGCCGCCCAGCTCTCCTGGCCCAACCTGCTGTACTTTCCTGAACATGGCTGGCTGAACTTCGGGCGCCTGCGTCCCCTGCATACCTCGGGCGTCATCTTCGCCTTTGGCGGCAACGCCCTGATCGCCACGTCCCTCTATGTGGTGCAGCGGACCAGCAAGGCGCGTCTGGCCGGCGGCGTCTGGCCCTGGTTTGTCTTCTGGGGCTACCAGCTGTTCATCGTGCTGGCGGCCACAGGCTACCTCGCCGGCATCACCCAGAGCCGGGAGTACGCCGAGCCGGAATGGTACGTGGACCTGTGGCTGACCGTGGTCTGGGTCGCCTACCTGCTGGTCTTCCTGGGTACGCTCTGGAAGCGCAAGGAACCCCACATCTATGTGGCCAACTGGTTCTATCTGGCCTTCATCGTCACGATCGCCCTGCTGCACATCATCAACAACCTGGCCATGCCGGTTGGGGCTCTGCATCACCGCAGCTATTCCCTGTTCGCCGGCGTCCAGGATGCTCTGACCCAGTGGTGGTACGGCCATANNGGCTTCCTGGGGATGATGTACTACTTCGTGCCCAAGCGGGCCGAGCGGCCGGTCTATTCCTACCGGCTGTCCATCGTTCACTTCTGGTCGCTGATCTTCATCTACATCTGGGCTGGTCCCCACCACCTGCACTACACGGCCCTGCCGCAGTGGGCGCAGACGCTGGGCATGACCTTCTCCATCATGCTTTGGATGCCGTCCTGGGGCGGGATGATCAACGGCCTGATGACGCTCTCGGGCGCCTGGGACAAGCTGCGCACCGA
>DJWR01000052.1 GCA_002441055.1 Caulobacteraceae bacterium UBA6225
CAGAGATTGAACTGCTGAAAGATCATGGCGCAGCGGCGGCGCCAGCGGCGCAGGGGCTTGCCCTTCAGCTTGCCCACATCCTCGCCGTCCCAGAGGATCTGGCCCGAGGTGGGGTCGGCCAGGCGGTTGATCATGCGCAACAGGGTGGANNGAGCGCCCGATCACCCCGATGAACTCGCCGCGGTCGCACTTGAAGGACACGCCGTCGACGGCGCTGACCTCCCCGAACCGCTTGGTTACGTTGCGCAGCTCCAGCATCCTGCCTCCAGATTTCGGCGGTAAGCTCTTGATCGACAGCAGCTTAGGCCTNNGGCCATGGCGGGCTGTCTCGCCCGCGTCACCGGCTTGACCTAGCTGTGGACCTGCGGAGGCGAAAGCATGGCGGACTTCCTGGTGATCGGCGCCCTGGCCCTGGACCGACCGGTCTGGTTGGAGGTCCCCCTTCAGCGCGGCGGACGGGTGGCGGGCCGCAGTCTGGAGGGGCGGCTCAGTCCCCGCCTGGGCGGCGGCGGGGCCAATGCGGGCGTCGCCCTGGTGAGGGCCGGCCACCGCGCCATACTCGCCAGCCTGGTCGCCCACGATGAGGGCGGCGATCAGGCGATCGCCATGGCCGACGCGGCGGGCCTCGACACCCAGCTGGTTGGCCGTCNNCCCGGGCGAGAGCCGCACAACGCTGATCCTCATTGAGCCAGACGGCGAGCGCCTGGTTTTGGGCCTGGATATTGATCGCGCACGGTTGGCGCTGCCGCCCCTGCCCTCACCACAGGACTATCCGGACCTCTCCCCGGACGGGGTCTATGTGCGCGCCGCCTTCCCTGGCGCCGAGCTCTGGGCCGCCCGCAGCCGCGGCCCTGTGGTCGTCCACTGGCCTGCCCCGAACTATGCCGGNNGTGGTCTGTTCGGCCGATGATCTTGAACCGTCCGTGCTGGCCGCGCCGTTTGAGGCGGCCCAGGCTGCGTTCGGATCGCGGCTGAGCGCCATTGTCGTGACCTACGGCGCAGACGGCGCGCGCGCCTACAGCTCCGGTCCAATGGTCTCCATGCGCTCACCGCCGGCCGCCGTGGTCGATTCCACTGGGGCTGGCGACGTGTTTGCGGCGGGTCTGCTGGACGCGCTGAGCGCCGGGGCGAACCTGTCTCAGGCGATTGAGCAGGCTTGCGCCTGGGGAGCGATCACCGTCGAACTGGCGAGTTCAGCCCCGGTGGACGCGCCNNAGAGCATTTTCCGATAAGTGTGATGCGGTTATCGGATCGAAAAATGCTCTAACTTTATGATTTAGAGCCCTTTTTATCCGATCTGATTGAAGCAATCAGATCGGAAAGGGCTCTAGGCCAGCCGGTTGCGCAGGCTTCGAGACAGGGTGTCCAGACAGGCCACGGCGATCATGTAGAGCAGGATGATGAAGGCCACTTCGTCGAAGGCGAAGATGCGGATGCGTTCATCCAGCTCAAACCCGATGCCCCCGGCGCCAACAATGCCCAGGACGCCAGCATTGCGGAAGTTGCCTTCCAGGAAGAACAGGGTCTGGCTGGTGGCCGCCGGTGCGAACTGGGGCGCAAGGCCAAATCTCATGACCAGCAGGGGCGAGGCGCCCGCGGAACGGACGCCCTCGATGGGTTTGGGGTCATTGTTCTCCAGGGTCTCAGAGAACAGCTTTGCGAGGTTGGGAATATCGGCCAGGGCCAGGGCCACTACGCCGGCAAACGGCCCAAGACCAAAGGCCGACACCAGGATTAGAGCCCACACCAGGGCCGGCACGCCACGGAAAACGTCCAGGAACCGCCGGAAGACGAAGTGAAGCGCCGGATTTGAGACCACCGTCTTGGCGCCGATTACCCCGAGCGGCAGGGCGACCAGGGCGGCGATCACCGTGCCGGCGAAGGCCATGGCGAAGGTCTCGGCCAAGGCCTTCAGAATCCGGACCGACTGGCCGCCCGAGGACGGGGGAAACATCTCGCCGAGGAAGCGGCCCAGCTTGCCAAACCCGGTCATGAGGGCGCCGGGCACAAGCTGCAGATCGATGGCCATGCCCACCAGGGCGGCCAGGGCGAGGAGCAGCAGGACAGCGTCCCGCGCTCGACGGGTCCAAGGCGCGCGAAGGGCCGCGGGCGCGATGGCCAGGGCCTGGTCATAGGCTTGCCGGGTCATCAGGCCTTCTCCAGTCCGATGAGACGGTGACGCACCGCCTCAGAGAAGAGATCGATCAGGAAGATCATGGCGATGATGATCAGCAGGATGGCGAGATAGGTGTCGAACTCGGTGTAGGTGATGGCCCGCTGCAGCTCGAGGCCGATGCCGCCGGCGCCGACAATGCCCAGGGCCGCGGCGCCCGCCAGATTCCCCTCAAGCCTGATCAGGGCGTAGGAGGCGTAGTTGGGCAGCACCTGGGGCATGACCCCGTAACGGATCTTCTTCAGCGGCCCGGCGCCGGCCGCCTGCAGGGCCTCCAGCTGGCGAGGGTCGATCTCCTCATTGATCTCGGCAAACAGCTTGCCGAGCCCGCCCAGGGTCGAGATGGTCAGGGTCAGCACGCCGGCCAGGGGCCCAACCCCGAAGGCGGCCACCAGGATCAGCGCCATGATCAGATCCGGCAGGGTTCGTATCGCTTCCAAAATACGCCGAACCACGAACCTCACCGGTGCGAAGGGCATCAGGTTCTGGGCCGTCAGGAATGAGGCCCCCAGCGCCAGGACAGACCCCATAGCGGTGGCCAGGATGGCCATCTCCACCGTCTGCCAGGCCGCCCGCAGCCAGATGGGCAGGGCGTAGAACCAGGCGTGCAGCGAGCCGCGGGTCTGGCGATCCTCCAGCAGGAGCTCGGGCTTCAGGCCAGGGTTCATCCGCTGGAGAAAGTGAGCCATCCGCCCCAGGGGATCGCCGCCAATGTCGGAGCCGAAGAACTGGCTGCGCTGAAACGACACCAGCAACAGCACTGTGAAGATCGCCAGGCCCACCGCGGCCTGCGTCCGCTGCCGGATCAACATCCGTCGGCGTTCACGCTCGAACGCCTCGACGGTGGGATTGGTGACGCTCATGACCCGACCGTCGGACCCTGATGGATCAGGGCCTTGGCCTCAGTGGGCTCGTACTCTTCGGCGTCCGGCCCCGCCGCCCAGGCAAAAGCGTCCGGCGCTTCGTTGTGCATGGCCACATGGATGCCGATCAGCCGGAAACGCCAGTCATCGGTCATATCGAGGCGCACCGCCCAGGCCTGATCGGCCACCTGACGCTGGCGCCAGAGCACCTTGAGATCGGCGCAAAGATCTTCGCCCGGCTGATCGCCTCGGCACAGCTTCTGCCAAGCGCCCGCATGCAGGACCATGGCCTGGGCCTCTCCATTGCGGAGTTGGGCGGCGGCGGCCTCATAGTCCTGCGCCACACGCTGCGCGCCAAAGAAGCCGTCATCAGCGCCATAGCTGCGAAGGGCGGCCCTTGGGGCCTGATGGGCGGCCTGCATAGGACCACCGAACACAAGGCTGGCCCCAGCCAAATCGGCGAGACTTTCAGCCTTCGAGCTCTTCAGGGCGGAGACCACCACCGGCAGACGGTTCAACGCCCCCCGGCTTCGGGTGATCAGCACGCTGCGCGTCTTGTCGGACACCGCGCCATAGGCCGCCCCGTCGAGCCGAGCCATATCCACCTGGCCCGCCGCAAGGGCCTGGGCCGCAGCCCCCGCGTCGGTCACGGGGCAGTTGAGAACCTCGGTCTGAAGCCGCTCGGCCAGGAGTTGATAGTAGGCCTTCTGCCCGGCAGGGGCGTTGGCCGGCAGCGGCGCGCAGGGGCCAGCGGCCGGCCCCACCTCAGCGATCCGCAGCGGAAGGGTCGGCGCCTGGGCCTGGGCGGCGCTCAGCAGCACCGCGCCTGCGGCGAGGATCAGGCGTCTCATTGGCGCTCTCCACTGCGGCGGGCGGCGATGTCATCAGCGCGCAGCTTGATGATCGGCGCATAGTGCTCCCGGGTCACCGCGGTGAAGGTCGCGCCATCGGGCTGACCGATGTCACGCCAGACTTCCGGGTCGTCATAGGGCAAGGCGGCCATCGCCCCGCGCACCGCATCGATGAAGGGCTGTGGCCGGTCTGTACGCACCACCACAGCGCTGTTGGGAATGGGGCCGGCGGTCCAGATGATCCGGAAGTCGTCCAGGTCCACCACGCCGCGGCGCGCCATGGTGAAGTGGGCCCCGGTGGTGAAGCCGTGCTCCGGATCGCCCCCGCCCATATTGATGATGGTGGCGTCGAACTGACCATTATCCAGAGCCATCACAGCCTGGGTGTGGCCGCCGGCGAAGCTGGACCGGCCAAAGAAGGTGTCAGGGTCGATCCCCTGCTCTCGCATCACCGCGCGGGGGAAGAGGTAGCCAGAGGTGGAATTGAAATCCACATAGCCCAGGGTCTTGCCCTTCAAGTCCTGGATCGAGCGATAGGGACTGTTGGCCATGACCAGCAGCCCGGAATAGTAGCCGATGTCGCCCTCGGCCTGGCGAACGGTCAGTATGGGCTGGGCGAGTTCGCCGATCTGGGCGTCCACATTGGCGTAGCCGCCGCCGGCGATGGTGGCGATGTCCACCTGCCCGCTGGACAGAGCCTGAATGGTGCCGTTGTAGTCAGAGGACTCGTAGAGCTTGACCGGCAGGCCGGTGGCCTTGCCGATATAGGTCTTATAGGCGGTCAGACGGCGGGTGATCATCGGGTCGTCTTCCGAGCCCCGCACCGCCATGCGGACCTCGCGCATCTGACTTTGCCAGGCGCCGTCGGGCGCCTTCGCCTCTCCGCCGCAAGCTGCAAGGCCAAGGCCGATCGCCGCCAGGATCACCCCTGATCGTCGCCGCATGGGAAACCTCTACGCTGTTTTTCCGGCGACACATTGGGCCCGCCGCCGGGCTGGAGGTTTCGCATTCTGACGTGAAGCCGGAGTGACACCGCACTTGCGCCACAGACCAATGGCACGGCCACTTGTTGGGTTGTCGCTAAACAGGAAACGTCCGTCAGCCGGTCCTCAGCCGCCAAATCCAGGGCCCGGCCTGATCAAGTTGGACTCAGGTGGGGAAGACCAATCGGACCTGGGCGCCTGACCCGGGCGGGAAATCCAGCACGCCATCAAGCTGGCCCGCCAAGCTCTGCATGATGCCAAAGCCCAGGCTGCTGCGGCCGTTCAGATCCGGCGTCGCCTCGGGAAAACCAGGGCCATCATCGCTGATCAGCAACGAGGCCTGGCCCTCAGGCAAGGCTATGAGTTCCACAAGGATCCTGCCGCAGGTCCGGTCGACAAAGGCATGTTTCAGGGAGTTGGTGACCACCTCCGCCACCAGCAGAAAGAGCGTCACCAGTCGAGGGGTATCCAGTTCGACGCCCTCCGCCTTCACCGAGCAGGTCACATCACGCCCGCCAGCAGCCGCCACCAGATCATCGCATAGCTCACCTAGGGAGGCGGCGATGCTCAGCTCAAGAGTCGCCGGATCATAGAGGCGCCGGTGAATCTGCGACATGGTGACCAGCCGTTCCCGGGCCTCGTCCAGCGCGCCTGCAGCCTGGGGGTTGTCGATCGTCCGCTTCTTGATCTGCAGCAGGGCCGCGACAAAGGTCATGTTGTTGGCCACGCGGTGTTGCAGTTCCTGAAACATCACCCGCTGCCGCTCATAGAGCTGGGCCGTCAGGTCCTGCTCGCGCCGCAGGTCGAGCAACGCCCTGCGCATGAGCTCGATCACGATGATGTCCACCGCCACCACGAATGCGAAGAACACCAGAGTGAGTGCGCTGGCCCCCGACAGGCCAAACCCCACGGGAGGAATAAAGAACCACCAGGCCGCCAGCCCCGACAGGACGGCACAGAGGATCCCTGGCCCGAGACCGCCCAGAAAGGCCGTCAGAATCACCGCCGGGAAGAATGTCAGATAGGGGAATCCAGGGGGCAGGTCGCCGTCCAGGAGCCACCGCACATAGAAAGCCAGGGCCGAACTGAGCACCGCTAGCCCATAGGCCAGGACCGGATTCTGCTGGAAGACCCGCATATTCTCTAAAACTGCCCCGCCCTGGCCAGATCTGAGCGGCGTGGCGCGATTTCCGAAGATCGCCCTCGGATCAACAGCTTCCAGACTTCCGCCTTCGAGGAGCCGTTTGGGCCCCGAACGGCTGTAGGGCCTCGGCGAAAGCTTGTCTATCCGGCGCCCGACACGCCGGGGGCTTCAGGCCCCCGAGCCCACTCATTAACCTTGGCTTAACCATAAAAGCCCAACGTCAGGGGGTCTTCCTTGAAGACACCCCACCATCACCAACCTTCTCAAGCCCGGCCTCGGCCGGGCTCTTTTTTGCTCGCGGCTGTGGATAGGCCGCCACCCGAGGCTTGCACCGTCCGTCCACCCGGCGTATAGCCGCCGCCCTACGGTGCTGATCCCCGATAGCTCAGTTGGTAGAGCAGTCGGCTGTTAACCGACTTGTCGCAGGTTCGAGTCCTGCTCGGGGAGCCACCGTCCTTTGTCCGCCGCCGCAGCGGCGGACACTCGTCACCCCACCTCTTCGACTACCACTGCCCGACATTGGGCATGGACGACCACGGCTCCGCGGGCGCCAGGGCCGGGCCGGCCTGCAGCAGTTCGACCGAAATGCCGTCGGGCGAACGCACGAAGGCCATATGTCCATCCCGCGGCGGCCGGCTGATCACCACACCACCGTCCATCAGACGCTGGCAGGCGGCATAAATGTCGTCCACGGCATAGGCCAGGTGCCCGAAGTTCCGCCCGCCCTGGTAGTCCTCGGGATCCCAGTTGTAGGTGAGCTCCACCATCGGCGCCTTACGCGCCCGGGCGGCCTCCTCGTCTCCGGGCGCGCACAGAAACACCAGGGTGAATCGCCCGCCCGCATTCTCCACGCGGGAGACCTCCACCAGGCCGAGCTTTGCGCAATAGAAGTCCAGAGAGGCGTCAAGATCGCGCACGCGGACCATGGTGTGGAGATATCTCATCAGGGGTTCCGTCTTCTGTCGAGGTCAGGGGACGCCTTGGCTAGCGCCATCGAAGTTCACGTCATTCTATGCCCTGAAGGGCGGTTCGTCAGGCACAGTCGAGACGCCTTTCGCTTCCTGTCTGCGAATTCATTTGCACGACCGCTACGGCGGCCGCACAAGGGCGCGAAAACCCAAAGAACGTGGGAATGCGGCCTCCGCGGGCGGTAATGGCGCCGAGGCGGCTGGGGGAAAATACGGCATGCGTCTTAAGGCGTCTCACATCTTCATTCTCGCCGTCTTCGGCGTGCTCGTGGTCTATTTCGTGGGCATGTCCCTGTTCGGCGGAAGCAGTGCGCCGGCCGAGACGCCAAAGGCGGCCGCTGACCAGCCTCCCCAGGTTCAGGTGACTGTGACGCCGGAGGTCACTCGGCCCTATGTCGTCACCTTGCGCGGCCGAACCGAGGCGGCGCGGAGCGTCGTGGTCCGGGCCGAGACCTCGGGCGTGGTGGCGTCCACCCCGGCCCGCGAAGGCGCCTTCGTCCAGAAGGGCGCCGTGCTTTGTCGCCTGTCCGTGGACGCCCGCCAGGCCGCATTGGACCAGGCCCGCGCCGCCCTGCGCTCGCGGGAGTTGCAACGCCGCGCCTCGGCCTTGCTGGCTGAAAAGGGCTATCGGTCGGAGACTCAGGTGTTGCAGGACCAGGCCAATCTGGACGCCGCCGCCGCCGCCGTCCGGCAGGCCGAGATCGCCCTGGAGCAGGTCAACATCCGCGCGCCCTACGCGGGGGTGTTCGACAATCGCGACGCCGAGATCGGGACCTATCTGTCGCCCGGTCAGCCCTGTGGCACCCTGATCGAACTCAACCCCATCCTGATTGTCGGCAATGTGCCCGAGACCCAGGCCGGACGTATCCGCAGCGGCGAGCCGGCCACCGCCACCCTGGTGTCGGGCGAGACCCTGTCGGGCCAGGTGCGCTTTGTAGGCCGGGAGGCCGATCCCCAGACCCGGACCTACCGGCTGGAAGTGATCGCGAGCAATCCGCAGCAGGCGGTGCGTTCGGGCCTGTCGGCCGATGTCCGCATCACCACCGCTTCGGGCCCCGCCCACCTGGTGCCCCCTTCGGCCATGGTGCTGGACGCTGAAGGCCGCCAGGGCGTGCGCCATGTGGGGCCTGGGGACGTGGTGGTCTTCACCCCGGTCCAGGTGACCGAGGAGAGCGCCGAGGGTGTCTGGGTCCGCGGCCTCAGCGGCGAGGCCCGCATTATTACGGTCGGCCAGTCCTATGTGGAACAGGGCCAGAAGGTTCGCGTGGCGCTCGCCCGCTAGGGCGCGCCACACAGGAGGCTTGAGAGTATGATCGGTCCGCTGATCGACGGCGCCATCAAGCGGCGGAAGGTGGTGCTGGGCGTTACGCTGATCGCCAGCATCTTCGGCTTCTTCGGCTATCTGGCCATGCCGCGGGAGGCCAATCCCGACATCGACTTCCCCTTTGTTTCGGTGGTCGTCCCCTACCCTGGCGTGAGCCCGGAGGATTCCGAACGCCTGCTGGTCAAGCCGCTCGAGGTCGAACTGCAGTCGATCGAGGGGCTGAAGGAGATGAACTCTGCGGCGCGCCAGAGCATGGCGATCGTCAACCTGGAGTTCGAGGCCGACTTCGACAAGGACAAGGCCCTGGCCGAGGTCCGCGCCAAGGTGGATCTGGCCCGTGGGCGATTCCCGCCGGACGCCGAAGAACCGATCATCGAGGAAGCCAATTTCAGCGGCGAACCGATTATCGGCATCGTGTTGTCCGGAGCGGCGCCGGAGCGTGAGCTCTATCGGATCGCCCGCTCCCTGCAGGACCGGCTTGAGGCCGCCCCTGGCGTGCTGGAGGTCCAGCTGAATGGCGGCCGCGAAGAGATGCTCGAGGTCACCATCGATCCCCTGCGAATGGAGGCTTATAACGTCACCACAGGCGAGCTCGCTCAGGTCATCAGCCGCAACAACCAGCTGGTGCCCGCCGGCAATCTGCGGTCAGGCGGCAGCCAGTTCGCGGTGAAGGTGCCCGGCGTGGTCGAGGAGCCGGCCGACATCCTCAGCCTGCCCATCAAGAAGAGCGGCGACCGGGTCATCACCGTCGGCGACATCGGCGAGGTGCGGCGCACCTTCAAGGAGCCGAACTTCATCACCCGCTACAATGGCGAGCCGGCCATGTCGCTGGAGGTGGCCAAGCGCAGCGGCTCCAACATCCTCGACACGGTCGACGCCGTCCGCGCCGTGGTGGCTGAAGAGGAGACCCGCTGGCCCGACACGATCAAGGTGTCCTACACCTATGATCAGAGCGACTTCATCCACCGGACCCTGGTGGTGCTGGAGTCTGGCCTGCTGATCGCCACCATCCTGGTGATGATGATCATCGTCTACAGCCTGGGCATCCGGCAGGGACTGATGGTCGGCGCGGCGATCCCGGCCTGCTTCATGCTGGCCTTCCTGATGCTGAACGCCTCTGGGGTCACCCTGAACCAGATGGTCATGTTCGGCCTTGTCCTGGCAGTCGGCATCCTGGTGGACGGCGGCATCGTGGTGGTGGAGTACGCCGACCGGAAGATGGCCGAAGGCCTGCCCAAGGAGGAGGCCTTCGCCGCGGCTGGCAAGCGGATGTTCTTCCCCGTGCTGAACGGCACGCTCACGACGCTGTGCGCCTTCCTGCCGTTCATGTTCTGGAACTCGATCCCCGGCAAGTTCATGAGCTTCCTGCCCCTGACGCTGATGTACGTCCTGGGCGCCTCCATCTTCGTGGCCCTGATCTTCACCCCGGCGCTGGGTTCAATCTTCGGCCGTAAGGCGGCCGTGGATGAAGCGCACCTGGCGGAAATCGAGAAGTCCGAGCGGGGCGATCCCCGGGAGATGTCGGGCTTCATGGGCTGGTATGCCCGCACCCTCTGGACCCTGGGAGCGGCGCCGACCCGCACCTTCGCCGCCACCCTGCTGATCGTGGTGGCGATCGTCGGCTGGTTCGCCACATCGACCCACCGGACGGAGTTCTTCCTGGAAGAGGACCCGGAGTGGGCCCAGGTCTATGTGAAGGCCCGGGGCAACCTGTCACCTGAGGCGCATGACGTTCTGGTCCGTCAGGTCGAGGAACGACTGCTGGACGTGCCCGGCGTCGATTCCATCTACACGCGCTCAGGCGCCGCCAGTCCGGGCGGCGGTGGCGGCGGGCCGCCGAATGACACGGTGGGCCGCCTGCAGGTGGATCTGGTGGACTTCGAGGAACGGGGCGAACTGGGGGTTCGCGGCGCCGACATCGTCAACGACATCCGCACGCGCCTGACCGATCTGCCTGGCGTTCTGATCGAGGTGCGAGAGCCCCAGGGCGGACCGCCCGTGGGCAAGGACGTTCAGGTCGAGCTGCGCAGCCAGAATCCGGAGGCGCTCAACGCCGCGGCCGATCTGATCCGCGCGCGACTGGCCTCCGATCCGGACCTCTTCGAACTGGAGGACAACCGTACGTCGCCAGGTATCGAGCTGAACCTGGCCGTCGACCGCCAGGCGGCGGGCCGCTACGGCGTCGATGTCCTGTCTGTGGGGCAGGCGATCCAATTCGTCACCACCGGCGTGCTGGTCGGTCGCTTCCGTCCTGACGACGCCGAGGATGAACTCGATATCCGGGTCCGCTTCCCGGCCGAGGCGCGGAACATGGCCGCCTTTGACGACCTGAAGATCTCCACCGCGCTCGGTCCCGTGCCGGCCAGCTATTTCATCCGCCAGGCGCCGGCCCAACAGGTGACCACCATCCAGCGGCGGGACGCTCAGCGTCTGGTCATTGTCCAGGCCAACGCTGTGGAGGGTGTCGCCGCCAATCAGAAGATCGCCGAACTGCGCCCGTGGCTGGAACAGGCCGACATCAGCGACGATGTCCGCTGGAAGTTCACCGGCGCTGACGAGGAGGGCCAGGAGGCCGCCCAGTTCTTTGTGGTCGCCATGGCGGTCTCCCTGTTCCTGATGGGGGTCATTCTGCTCTGGCAGTTCAACAGCTTCTACGGCGTGGTCGTGACCCTATCAGCGGTGGCCCTGTCGACTGTCGGCGTGCTGCTGGGGGTGCAGATCAACTTCCTGGGCACGTTCAACTATGTGTCGGTGATCATGCTGGGGACCGGTATTGTCGCCCTGGCCGGGGTCGTGGTCGGCCACAACATCGTGCTGGTGGACACCTTCTATCAGCTGCGGCGGGCCGGCTACGCGGCCGACGACGCCGCCGTCCGGGCCGCCACCCAAAGGTTCCGCCCTGTTATCCTGACCACCGTAGTGACGGTGGTGGGCCTGCTGCCGCTGATGTTCCAGCTGCACCCCAACTTCAGGGTCGGCCACATCGAATACCGGGCGCCGGGTTCGGAATGGTGGGTGCAGCTTTCGGCGGCCGTGGTCTGGGGCCTGTCCTTTGCCACCCTGCTGACCCTGGTCCTGACGCCCGTCATGCTGGCCGCGCCCAAGGCCTATGGGGAGCGGCTGAGCCGGGCCGGCGGCTGGAGTCGTCGCAAGCTTGGCCTTGCCCCGCGACAAGGACCGGCGCCCCATGAGGACGCCCTGCCCCGCGCCGCTGAATAGGCCTCAGCGCTGCCGGGTCTGGCGTCGCCACAGGGCGGCGTACTCCCCGGCGGCGGCGAGCAACTGCTCGTGGGTCCCCCGCTCGACGACGCGGCCCCGGCGCAGCACGACGATCAGGTCGGCGTCGACGATGGTCGACAGCCTGTGGGCCACCACCAAGGTCGTGCGGCCCTGGCGCACCTTGCGCAGCGTCGCCTGGATCGCCTCCTCGGTTCGCCCGTCCAGAGCGCTTGTGGCCTCGTCGAGGATCAGCAGACGCGGATTGGCCAGCAGGGCCCGGGCGATGCCCACCCGCTGGCGTTCGCCCCCTGAGAGCTTGAGCCCCCGCTCACCGACCCTGGTCTCAAGCCCCTCGGGCAGGGACTCAATGAAGGGCGCAAGCTCGGCGGCGGCGGCCACCGCCTCGATCTCAGCAAGGCTGGCCTCGGGTCTGCCAAAGGCGATATTGGCCCGCAGGGTGTCATTGAACAGAGCCACATCCTGCGGCACCAGGGCCACAGCCTGACGCAGGGCCTCCTGCCGCACTTGCCGCAGATCGAGCCCGTCCAGCAGAACCATCCCCTCCTGCGGATCAATCAGACGCAGGGCCAGCCGCACCGCAGTGGTCTTGCCTGCGCCTGAAGGACCAACGAGGGCGACTGTGGCTCCTGGCTCCGCGACAAAGCTGACATTCAGCAGTCCCTGACTGCGGGCGTCATGCCTGAAACCCACATCACGAAACTCCAGCCGCGCCCCGTCCGGCGCCGCGGGCGGCAGGGCCTTGGCCTGAGGGGCGTCCTGAATGTCGGGGGTGCGGTCGGTCAGGGCGACCAGCTGCTCCATATCGATGAAGGCCTGACGGATCTCCCGATAGTTGAAGCCCAGCATGTTGAGCGGCGCATAGATGCCGATCAACAGCAGGATCGCCATGGTCACATCGCCGATGCGCATGGTTCCGGCCGCCACCTCCAGTCCGGCCAGCACGGTCATCACCGCCAGGCCGAGGTTCAGGATCACCGCCTGAGCCCCATTGAGGAGGGAGAGCGAGGTGTTGGCCTTCACCGCCGCGCCCACATAGCGGTTCAGCGCCCCGCGATAGGTGTCCACCGCCCGGGTCTCGGCGCCAAAGGTCTTGACCGTTTCGAAGTTCATCAGGGCGTCCACCGACAGGCCCGCGGCGCTGGCGTCCGCCTCGTTCAGCTCCCGCCGGTGGGACAGGCGCCAGTCGGTGATCTTGAAGGTGACCACCGCATAGATGACGACGGTCACAAGGGCGGTGGCCGCGAAACGCCAGTCCAACCGGACGATCATCACCCCCATGGCCAGCAACAGCTCAATGGCCGTGGGGCCCAGGTTGAAGACGACGCTGCGGATCAGGAAATCCGTCGAGCGGGCGCCGCGCTCAATGATGCGCGCCAGGGTCCCGGTCTGTTTGCTCTGGTGAAAATCCAGGGAGAGGGACACCGCATGGCCGAACCCCTCCACCGCCGCCCGGGCCATGGTCGACTGGGAGACAGCGGTGAAGACGGCGTCCCTGGCGAAGGGCGCGCAGGCTGACAATAGCCGCAACCCCGCAAAGGCCAGGGCGAGACCGACAAAGGTGGCGCCCACCATCACGGCGCCGTCCGCCACCGAGAGGGTGTTGATCGCCTCACCCAGCATGACCGGCGCAAGGACCGCGGCGACCTTGCCGACCAGCACCAGGATCACCGAGGCCGTGAGCCGAAGACGCAGTTGCGGGGCCCCCGATCGCATCACCAGGGCGCCGAGATCAGCCATGGCGGGCCAGAAACGGAAGTCGCCGGCCGGCGCCATGTCGCCGCTACGTCCGCGGGCCAGTCCGGGAGGGTTCACGCCACGGCTCCGTTCAATCGAGCAACAGGGTCGACTGCAGGCCGCCGCCAGGGGTCAGCCAGTCAACCCGAAGTCCATGAGCCGTGCGGGCCGCCCGGAAGGCGCCCGTCTCTGGCGGCGGCGCAGGTGTGGCGTCCACCTCAGCCCCCAGATCGAGGGACTCGCCCTGGACGCGGATCTGGTGCGCCCCAGGCGGAACGGGGGCGCCAAAGGGGAGACTGAAATGGCCCGATGCGTCAGATCGCCCACTGGTGGACACAGTGCGTCCGTCGATCCGCACCGACAGAATGGCGTCCGGCGGGGCGAGTCCTGAGACCACCGCGCCCCCTTCCTCGTCAAAATCAAAGGCCGATATTCCGCGCTCTGGACCGCCCTGCAGCACCACAGCGCCCGCCCCCGCCCGCAGCAGGACCAGCCGCCCATCGGGGAGCACCAGTTGGTAGCCCTCGGCCTGAACGGTGCGCTCGCCCACCATCATGGACAATCCAAAGATCTGCGGCTCGCCCGTCGCATTCAATCTGATCGTCCAGGCGCCATTGTCGTCCGCATCCGCCATCCGGACGTCCCCCTCCGGGGTCGCCAGCCGGATCCGCGCGCCGGACGCCGCCGTCCCGGCCAGCACGTAGCCCGCAGCCACCGGGCGCAGGGCCTGCGCCGATGGCGGGGCCAGATAGTTTGAAGGCGCCTCGGGCTCCCGGCTCAGCGGCGATCCGGCTCCCACCTGCCCCTCGCCACAGGCGCTGAGCAGGCCAAGGGCGATCAGGGGGGGCAGGCCGCGCCTCAGGAAGGTTTGCTTGAATCGTACCATCTCAGACCCTAGCTAAGCGGATTCCCGGCGCGCAGGGCGCGGCGACAGCCCTTTTTCGGAGCCAACACCCTATGGGCGCTTCGCCCCCAAGCATCGAGTCCGTCTGCGTCTTTTGCGGCTCCTCCGACGCCGCCGCCCCCGCCCTGTTGAGCGAGGCCACGGCGTTTGGCCAGATCCTCGCCGCCCAGGGCCGGCGCCTGATCTATGGCGGCGGCGGGGTAGGTCTGATGGGGGCCTGCGCCAGGGCCGCGCATGAGGGCGGCGGGGCGGTGTTGGGGATCATCCCAGAGTTTCTGACAAGTCGAGAGCGCGCCCTCGATGTTGTCGAGACGATCGTCGTGCGTTCCATGCATGAGCGCAAACAGATCATGTTTGAGCGGTCTGACGGCTTTGTCGTGCTGCCCGGCGGCATTGGCACCCTGGAGGAGATTATCGAGCTCCTGTCCTGGCGCCGGCTCGACCTGCATCGCAAACCCGTGGTCTTCTTCAGTCCCGAGGGCTTCTGGGACCCACTGTTCACCCTGTTGCAGCACACCGTCGACGCCCGCCTGACGCCGCCTGACTTCATGGACAGTTGGTCGGTGGCCCGAACCGTGGAGGACATCCTCCCGCTGCTCGATCATCGGCTGGATGAGGGCGACATCGAAGAGGCCGCAGTAACCACCACCCGCGTGACTTGAATCGCTATCGAGGTCGACACGCAGACGTGACGGGCCTCAGTCGTCGCGGTGGACCCGCTCGCGGCGCTCGTGACGCTCCTGGGCCTCAAGGCTCAGGGTGGCGATGGGGCGGGCTTCGAGGCGGGCGATGCCGATCGGCTCGCCAGTCTCTTCGCAGTAGCCATAGCTGCCGTCCTCGATCCGACGCAGGGCCTCATCGATCTTTGAGATCAACTTGCGCTGGCGATCGCGGGTCCGGAGCTCCAGGGCTCGATCCGTCGCGGACCAGGCCCGGTCAACGTCGTCCGGCAGGTTCTCTGTCTCATTCTGAAGGTGAGAAAGGGTTTCCCGGCTCTCCTGGAAAATCTCTTCCTTCCAAGTCATGAGCTTCTGCCGAAAGTACTCGACTTGGCGTTCATTCATGAACTCTTCGTCCTCAGACGGACGATAAGAACTCTCTAAAGCCATGACAGTGGTCGCCATAACGATACCTCACGCCCCTGGACTGTTCCCCGGAACTTGGGAGGCGGCTGTATAGCAGAACTCCGACGACATTCAACGCGACTCCCCTGCAGGTGACCGGACCGCGTTGCGCGCCATTTCCAGTTTGGCCAATTCCACCGCAGCTCGAGTCTCGATCTCATTGAGAACGCCCTCCAAGGCGGCATCTTCGGTGGCGGCGCGTTCCTCGCGCACCGCGCGGCTGAGTCGCTCCAGCTGGCCAAGGGAAAGTTCCCCGCTGACCAGAGCCAGCTTCACCTCGTCCAGCACATCGAGGATACGGCCCGCGCGGCTGACCGCCCGGCGACGGCGCTCCAGGGGCCCGCCCATCTCCTGCAGGGCCAACAAGGCGCTGAGCCCGCCAACTGGGGCCACTGATCCGGCCGGCGCCGCCGGCGCGGCTTGCGCCGGGCCGTTCACACTGGGGAGCCGAAACCCTTCGCCGCCAGACGAGCCCTTGGCGCGACCAGTCCCCGAGGCTGGCCCCGCCGATCCCGAACCCGAAACTTTCATGCGTCCTGCTTCACCAACTGTACGCTTCACCGGCACTCTCAGCTTCGCCGCTTAGGGTATGGTTAATGCCGGGCAAAATCTGCACCGGACGCTCGGCGCCGCTCTCGCTCAGACTTCAAACCTTTGTTTTTGCGCCACTTCTTCGCGGGCCGCCCTGGCACGGCGCTGGCATGGCATGGGCCTGACCATCCTCTGTTCCGGCGAGCGTTCATGCCCTACCCCATTCGCCTCTTCAGCGCCGTCCTGATCTGCCTCAGCCTGGCGACGGGCCCGGCCATGGCCAGCTCACGCATCAAGGACATCGTCGAGTTCGAGGGGGTGCGCGACAACATGCTGGTCGGCTACGGCATCGTGGTCGGCCTGAACGGTACGGGCGACTCCCTCCGCAACGCGCCCTTCACCCGTCAGAGCCTGGAGGCCATGCTCGAGCGGCTGGGGGTCAACACCCGGGACGCCAACCTCAACACCAAGAATGTGGCCGCCGTGATGGTGACGGCCAAGCTGCCGGCCTTCTCCGCCGCCGGCTCCCCCATCGACGCCACGGTGTCCGCCATGGGCGACGCCAAGAGCCTGCAGGGCGGCACGCTGCTGGTGACCCCGCTGATGGGCGCTGACGGTGAGGCCTATGCTGTGGCCCAGGGCACGGTGCAGACCGGCTCGATCTCGGCCGGGGGGGCCTCAGGCTCGTCCATCTCCAAGGGCGTGCCGACCGCGGGCCGCATCGCCGGCGGGGCCATAGTCGAGCGCGAACTGGGCTTCCAACTGGCTTCCATGGGCCAGATGCGCATGACCCTGCGCAATCCCGACTTCACCACCTCGCGCCGCATCGCCGAAGCCGTGAACCGCCAGTTCCCTGGCACGGCGCATGCTCAGAATCCAACCATCGTCGCCGTCCGCCCACCCGCCGGCCACGACATGACCGCCTTCCTGGCGCAGATCGAAAACCTGCAGGTCCAGCCCGACAACGCCGCCAGGGTCGTGATCGACGAGGTCTCCGGCGTGATCGTCATGGGTGAGGCGGTCCGGGTCTCCACCGTCGCCATCGCCCAGGGCAACCTGACCATCCGCGTCCAGGAATTCCCCGACGTCGTGCAGCCTGCGCCCTTCAGCCAGGGCCAGACCGTCGTTGTTCCTCAGACCGCCGTCGAGGTTGAGGAGGAGAAGGGCAAGCAGTTCCTCACCGTGCGTAACGGCGCCTCGCTCTCGGATCTGGTGGCCGGCCTCAACGCCCTGGGGGTCACCCCGCGCGACATGATCTCGATCCTGCAGACCATCAAGGCCGCCGGCGCCCTGCAGGCCGACATCGAGGTGATGTGATGAGCGTCCTGTCCCCCATCACCGCCATCGTCCCTGCCGCAGGCGCTGCAGCCGGCGCGCAGAATACGGCCGAACTGGCCAAGCGCGGCCAGATCGAGAGGACCGCCGAGGACTTCGAGGCCGCCTTCCTGTCGATCATGATGCAGCAGATGTTCACCGCCAGCGAGGTCTCCGCCCCGTTCGGCGGAGGCCAGGCGGAGAACCAGTTCCGCTCCTTTCTGACCGAGGCCTTCGCCCGGGAAACCACCAAGAGCGGGGGGATCGGACTGGCCGATACGGTCGCCCGCGAAATGTTGAAACTGCAGGGCCTGGAGGAGTAGCCGCCATGGCGATCGCCGCGACGGACGCGCAGGACCGCGTCGAACAACTGACGCTTTTGACCGAACGCCTGACCGAACTGGTGGCGCTGAGCGCCCAGGCCTTCGAGGAGGGACGTCCCCACAAGGCCGCCGAACAACTGGACGAGACCACCAAGCTGGCCAATGTCTATCGCCATGAATCAGCCAGGGTCCGCGCCAATCCAGACCTGGTGGCCGCCGCGCCGCTGGCCCAGCGCAGCCGTCTGATCCGCGCCACCGAGGCCTTTGACGCCGTCCTGGCCCGCCAGGGCCGGGCCATCGCCGCGGCCCGCACCGTCACCGAAGGCCTGGTCAAGGCCATCGCCGATGAGGTGGCCAACCAGCGTGGAGAGGCCGCTGGCTATGGCCCCCGCTCGGGTCAGGCCGCCAACAAGGCCGCCTCGGCCATCACCCTCAACCAGCGAGCCTGAGCAGATCAAACGCTTGTTTGACGCTGCGGTCTGCGGCTAAGCTCGTCCTGTCGCCGGGGGTTCCGGCGATCTACGTTCTCAGGGCGGGGTGAAATTCCCCACCGGCGGTAATGCCAGGCTCCAGGGTCTGGACGAGCCCGCGGGCGCCTGGCGGCCTCACCGCCGCCAGGGACGAGCAGACCCGGTGCGATCCCGGGGCCGACGGTTAGAGTCCGGTTATGAGAACCGTTGGGCGACACCTTGAGGGCGCATGCGCCCGCATGGTCCGTCCAGCGCGCCCCTGAGTCGTGGTTCATCCACCCGTCAGGGAAACGACCATGACCCAAGCCGCCTTCGAACTTCCCACCGCCAACGGCGCCTTCCGCGCCGCCCGCATCGCCTTTGTGCAGTCCCTCTGGCACCGGCATATCGTCGACCAGACCCATGCCGGATTCATTGAGGGCATTGGCAAGCGGGGCTTTGGCCCCGAACGCATCGACCGCTTCGAGACGCCTGGCGCCTTCGAGATTCCGCTGCACGCCCAGAGCCTGGCCCGCACCGGGCGCTACGCCGCCGTCGTGGCCGCCGGCTTCGTGGTGGATGGCGGCGTCTACCGCCACGAGTTCGTCGCCCAGACGGTGATCGCCGCCCTGATGCAGGTGCAACTGGCCACCGAAACCCCGATCTTCTCGGTGGTGCTGACCCCGCATCACTTCCATGAGCACCAGGTCCACCAGGACTTCTTCGGCGCCCACTTCAGGATCAAGGGCCAGGAGGCGGCCGAGGCCTGCGTCGGCACCCTGGAAAGTCTGGCCAAGCTGGCGGCAGCCTGATGGCGGCGCTGGTCGATCAGCCGCCCGTTGAAGGCTTCGCCCTCCACGGGCGGACAAGCCCCCTCACCGATCCATGGGCGCCGGTCTATGCCCGCACGACGCCGCAGGCGGTCATTCTAGGTCTCTGGGCTCGAGAGCCGCACGTGAACGGTCGCGGCTTCGTCCACGGGGGTCTCATCATGGCCCTGTGCGACAACGCCATGGGCCTGTCCTGCGTGCAGGCGGCCGGGGGCGAAGCCTCCATGCTGACAGTGAATATGAGCGTCGATTTCCTGCAAGCTGCGCAGATCGGTCAGTGGCTGACCTTCGAGACCGAGTTTGTCCGCCCCGGCGGCACGCTCGCCTTTGCCCAGGCCTTTGTCCGGGCGGACGGCGTCCCCTGCGCCCGGGCCAATGGCGTCTTCCGAAAGGTGCGAAGGGACCCGCCGTCTGGGGAAAGCTAGCCGAGCTGGATCTGCCGATCGACGCCGACTCCCGCCAGGAAGTCGGCGTCGTGGCTGACCAGCAGCAGCGCCCCGTCATAGGCGCCCAGCGCGGCCTCCACCGCCGCCAGGGAGTCCAGGTCCAGGTGATTGCTGGGTTTGTCCAAGACCAGGAACTGGGGCGGAGCAGGCCGCATCAGGACGCAGGCCAGGGTCGCGCGCAGGCGCTCCCCGCCGCTCAATTCCGCGACCTTGCGTTCGGCCGCCCGGTTGCGGAACAGGAACCGGGCCAGGGCGGCCTGTGCGGCGTTACGGTCGCCCATTGGATTGAGCCGCTGATAGGCCTCAAGCAGCGTCTCCTGCGGATGCAGCAGACGTAGTTGCTGGTCAAAGATGGCTGGGGCCACGCCCTGGCGCACCTCCCCACGGCTTGGGGCCTGCTGACCGCTCAGCACGCGCAGCAGGGTCGACTTGCCAGACCCGTTGGGGCCGCACAGGGCCAGGCGTTCAGGCCCCGTGATCTTCAGGTCAAGGCCACTGATCAGCACCCGTCCGTCGGGCGCACGAACCTCCAGCCCCTCGGCGCTGACAACGGTCTTTCCATCAGCCAGACCGCTGGCGGGCAGCTCAAAGCCCAGGCGGCGCGCCGCCTCGACCCTGGCCCGGGCGGCCTCCAGCCGCCCTGCGGCGACTTCGGTGCGGCGCTCGGCCAGGCGGTCGAGACGGCCCGAGCTGTTCTGAGCGCGTTCGGCCTGGGCGCCGAGCAGGATCTTCGGCTCGCTGCGGCGGGCGGCGAAGCGGCGGCCTGCGGCATCCCGCCGGGCCTTGCGTTCCCGGTCGATTTGGGTATCCCGCGCCGCCTGGGCGGCCGCCTGCTGGGCTGACTCCAGATCGCGCTGGGCGGCGGCCGCCGCCTCGGCCTTGCGGGCGACATAGAGATCATAATCGCCGCCATAGATCTGCGGCCCCAGGCTCGACAGCTCCAGGATTTGATCCATCTTCCGCAGCAGGGCGCGATCATGGCTGATCGCCAACACGCCGCCCCCATGGGCGGCCACCGCCTCGGCGATCAAGCCGCGCCCCTCTATATCGAGGTCATTGGTTGGCTCATCCAGGATCAGCAGGTCCGGCGCTTGAACGAGCAGCCCAGCCAAGGCGGCCCGGGTCGCCTCCCCACCGCTCAGGCTGGCCGCCGCGCGCGATATATCCAGGCCTCCCAGGCCAAGGCGCTCAAGGGTGGCGCTGAGCCGGGCCTCCAGCGTCCAGTCGGCGAGATCAAAATCCTCGGCTGCGCCCGTCCCTGCGGCGATGCTGGCGAGCCGCGCTAGAGGCTCGGTCAGCCCCAACAGGTCGGCGATCTGGCCTTGGGGCGGTCCAGCCCTTTGACGCAGGACGCCGATGCGGCCGCTCACGGTCACCGAGCCTGCCGCAGGTGTGACCTCCCCCAGGATCAGGCGGACAAGGGTCGACTTGCCCGCGCCATTGGCCCCGACCAGGCCGGTGCGCTCAGCGCCGAGCGCCAGGGTCAGGTTTTCAAAGAGGAGTCGGCCGTCAGGGGTTCTGGCGGTCAGATGATCCAGGGTGACGAAGGGCATGGGGCGCAGTCCGGGCGACGTTTGCAGGCAGGGCGAGGCGGAGGGGCGTCGCGAGGCGCATGTCGGGGACTCCTTCGAAAGATGGTCGCTAGATAGGCGAACAGGCGCTGGGCCGCAAATCGCCCTGCCAAAGCTGCCCCGGCATTGCGCCGCTCCGGCGGCTGGCCCTAACTGCGCCCTACAGCCTTCGAAGGAGTTCCGCCCCGTGTCCCGTCGCACCCTGATCGCCAGCCTTCTTGTCCTCGCCGCCGCCGGCGCCGCCCACGCCCAGACCCCGGCCCAGATGCATGAGCAGGCGATCGTCCTCGACACCCACTTCGACACCCCGGCCAACTTCTCGGCCAGCGGCTGGAGCATCATGGACCGCCACGATTACGCCGTGGACGGCACCCAGGTGGACTATCCGCGCATGGTCGAGGGCGGGGTCGACGGTGGGGTTTTCGTAGTCTTCACGCCCCAGCGGGGACGCGACGCAGCGGCCGACATGTGGTCTCGCGACCACGCCCTGACGCGGACCGCCGAAATCCTGCAGATGACCGCTCGCCACCATGAGCACTTCGCCCTGGTGACCACCCCAGCCCAAGCCCGCGAGGCCCTGGCGGCGGGCACGAAGTTCGTCTTCATCAGCCTGGAGAACGGCGCGCCGCTCGTCGGCGATCTGTCGCTGATGGAGACCTTCTACAAGCTCGGTGTGCGGATGATGGGCCCCGTCCACTTCGCCAATAACGACCTGGCCGACTCCTCCACCGATCCCAAGGGCCCCGAGTTCGGCGGCCTGAGCGACAAGGGCCGAGACTTTGTGCGGCGAGCCAATGACCTGGGCATCGTCATCGACCCGAGCCACGCCTCAGACCAGGCCCTGGATCAGATGCTGGACCTGTCCCGGGCGCCATTGATCCTCTCTCACTCCGGGGTGAAGGCGGTCTATGACCACCCGCGCAACATCCCCGACGACCTGCTGCGCAAGCTGGCTGACAAGGGCGGGGTCATCCAGGTCAATGCCTTCTCCGGCTACATGGTGGAGACCCCGCGCATCCCTGAGCGCAACGCCGCCCTGGCCGCTCTCACTCAGAAGTACGGCCCGCAGCGAGACGTGAAGCCCGAACAGCGTGACGCCTATCTGGCCGAACGGGCCGCCATCGAGGCGCAATACCCCCTGCCCCGGGCCAACATGGACGACCTGATGAAACACATCCTGCATGTGGTGCAGACCGTCGGCATCGACCACGTCGGCATCTCGGGCGACTTCGACGGCGGCGGCGGCATTGAGGGCTTCGAAGACGTGACCGCCTTCCCGGCCCTGACCGAGCGACTGGTGGCCGCGGGCTTCACACAGGCTGATCTGGACAAGTTCTGGGGCGGAAATGTCCTGCGGGTCATGGAGCAGGTTCAGGCCGCGGCGACCCGCTAGCCGAGACTTTGTTCCCCCCTTGTTCTCGTGTTATCTCTGAGTCCCGGCACTACATAGAAACCGGCCGCCTGGAACCCGGGCGGCCGGCAGGGCTTCCAGGACAATCATGGCCGATCAGCTGAACTTCATCCGCGTGCGCGGCGCGCGGGAGCACAACCTCAAGGACGTCAATGTCGACATCCCGCGGGGCGAGCTGGTGGTGCTCACGGGCCTGTCTGGCTCGGGCAAGAGTTCGCTGGCCTTCGACACCATCTATGCCGAGGGTCAGCGTCGCTATGTGGAGAGCCTCTCGGCCTATGCCCGCCAGTTTTTGGAGCTGATGAGCAAGCCCGATGTGGACCTGATCGAGGGCCTCTCCCCGGCCATCTCCATCGAGCAGAAGACCACCAGCCGCAATCCCCGCTCCACCGTCGGCACGGTCACCGAGATTCACGACTATATGCGCCTGCTGTGGGCGCGGGTGGGCGTGCCCTATTCGCCGGCCACCGGCCTGCCCATCGAAAGTCAGACCGTAAGCCAGATGGTCGACAAGCTGACCGCCCTGCCCGATGGCGAGCGGCTCTATCTGCTGGCGCCGGTGGTCCGCGGCCGCAAGGGCGAGTACCGCAAGGAGATCGCCGAGTGGCAGCGAGCGGGCTTCCAGCGGCTGAAGATCGACGGAACCTTCTATCCCATTGAGGACGCTCCGGTTCTCGACAAGAAGTTCAAGCACGACATCGACATCGTCGTGGACCGGCTGGTGACCCGGGGCGACCAGGAAAGCCGCTACGCCGACAGTCTGGAGACCGCCCTGCGGCTGGCCGACGGTATCGCCACAGCCGAATGGGCCGATGTGGCCGAGGGCGAAACCGCGCCGCGCCAGATCATTTTCTCCGAGAAGTTCGCCTGTCCGGTCTCGGGCTTTTCGATCAGTGAGATCGAGCCGCGGCTGTTTTCGTTCAACAACCCCTTTGGCGCCTGCCCGGCCTGTGACGGCCTGGGCGCCAAGCTCGCCTTCGACGCCGATCTGGTCATCCCGGACAAGGACAAGTCCCTGCACAAGGGCGCAGTCGCCCCCTGGTCCAAGGGCCCCTCGCCCCTCTACACCCAGACCCTGCAGGCGCTCGCCCGCCACTATGACTTCTCGATGGACGAACCCTGGTGGAAGCTGCCCGACGCCGCCCGCGAGGTGATCCTGAACGGCACCAAGGGCACTAAAATCCAGTTCGTCTATGACGACAACGCCCGCAAATACGAGGTCAACAAGACCTTCGAAGGCGTCCTGCCGAACCTGGAGCGCCGCTGGCGCGAGACCGACTCCGCCTGGGTGCGCGAGGAGTTGGGCCGCTTCCAGTCGGAAACGCCCTGTGAGGTCTGCGAGGGCTATCGCCTGAAGCCCGAGGCCCTGGCGGTGAAGATCGACGGCCGGCACATCGGCGAGATTTCCCGCCTGTCGATTCAGCATGCCCGGGAGTGGTTCAGCGCCCTGGAGCAGAGCCTCAGCGACAAGCAGATGGAGATCGCCCGGCGGATCCTGAAGGAGATCAATGACCGGCTGCGCTTCCTGGTGGATGTGGGGCTCAACTATCTGAACATGTCGCGCAATTCCGGCACCCTGTCGGGCGGCGAAAGCCAGCGCATCCGTCTGGCCAGCCAGATCGGCTCAGGCCTGACCGGGGTGCTGTATGTCCTCGATGAGCCCTCCATCGGCCTGCACCAGCGCGACAACACCCGCCTGCTCAACAGCCTGCGCGGCCTGCGCGACCTGGGCAATTCGGTGTTGGTGGTGGAGCACGACGAAGAGGCCATCTTGACGGCCGACTATGTGATCGACATGGGCCCCGCCGCCGGCGTCCACGGTGGAACTATCGTCGCCGAGGGCACCCCTGAACAGGTGATCGCCAACCTGAAGAGTGTCACGGGCCAGTACCTGTCGGGCGCCCGCGAGATCGCCTTGCCCCGGGACCGCCGCCCCATCTCCAAGAAGAAGATGGTCCGCATCATCGGCGCCAGCGGCAACAATCTGAAGGATGTGACCGGGGAAATTCCGGTCGGCGTCTTCACCTGCATCACCGGCGTTTCCGGCGGCGGCAAGTCGACCTTCACCATCGAGACCCTCTACAAGGCCGCGGCCCGGCGTCTGCACAACGCCAGCGACGCGCCCGCCCAGCACGAGCGGATCGAGGGCCTGGAGAATTTCGACAAGGTCATCGACATCGACCAGTCGCCCATCGGCCGCACCCCGCGCTCCAACCCGGCCACCTATACCGGCGCCTTTCAGCCTATCCGCGACTGGTACGCCGGCCTGCCCGAGGCCAAGGCCCGCGGCTATGGACCGGGGCGCTTCTCGTTCAACGTCANNGACGTCTGCAAGGGCAAGCGCTACAACCGAGAAACCCTCGAGATCCAGTTCAAGGGCAAGTCCATCTCCGACGTCCTCGACATGACCGTCGAGGAAGCCGCCGACTTCTTCAAGGCCGTGCCGCCGGTGCGCGACAAGATGGAGACCCTGAAGCGGGTGGGCCTGAGCTACGTCAAGGTCGGCCTGCCGGCCACCACCCTGTCCGGCGGCGAGGCCCAGCGGGTGAAACTGTCCAAGGAGCTGTCGCGTCGGGCTACGGGACGCACGCTGTACATCCTGGACGAGCCCACCANNCACGAACTGGTCGACAACGGCAACACCGTGGTCGTCATCGAGCACAATCTCGACGTCATCAAGACCGCCGACTGGCTGCTGGACTTCGGTCCCGAGGGCGGCGACGGCGGCGGTGAGATCGTCGCGGTGGGTACGCCAGAAGCCGTGGCCGCCCAGCCGGCCAGCTGGACCGGCCGCTATCTCAAGGACGTTCTGGACCGCCACGAGCAACGCCGCCTGGCGCGCCGCAAGAGCGCCTGAGGGCCGCACGCCGTGACGCCGGAGCAGCAGTCCCTTCTG
>DJWR01000068.1 GCA_002441055.1 Caulobacteraceae bacterium UBA6225
GGCAAGATCAACGCCCTGACCCTGCCCATCGTGCTCGACTGGCTGGCCCGGCATGACATCCCCTATGACGAAATCCATGTGGGCAAGCCGTGGTGCGGAACCGACGGTTTCTATGTGGACGATAAGGCGGTGCGTCCCAGCGAGTTTGCGACCCTGACCTATGAAGAAATCCGCGCCCTGCTGGCGCGTGAGGTCGAAACGGGGACGGGCGCGTGACGGCGGTCCGCCTGATCATGTCCGGCGCGCCGGTGGGTCAGGAACTTGCCGCCGAGTTCGGTCCCCTGCCGCCGGCCCTTCTGCCTGTAGGCGTTCGCCGGCTCTATGAACTGCAGGCTGAGGTTCTGGGGGACGCCGGACCGCTGCATCTGGTCCTGCCCGAGTCCTATGCGCTGTCGGACTATGACCGGGGCAAGCTGGCGGGCCTGGGCATCTCGGTCTTGCCCATCCCCGAAGGGCTCAGCCTGGGGGAGGCGGTGGTGTACGCCCTCAACACCATCGGCGCCGGCGACGTCGCTGTCCACATCCTGCACGGCGACACCCTGATCCTGGACGCTCCGCTGGAGGCGGTCGATGTCTTCGTGGGCGGCGAGCGGACCAACGAATACGCCTGGGCTGAAATCGAGGCCGATGCAGAGGGCCGCATCTGCGCCCTGCACACCACCGCCGCGGGCGACGAGGGGGAGGCCGGCCGTCCGATCGCGGCGGGATACTTCGCCTTTTCCTCAGGTCTCGACCTGCTGAGGGCGCTGACCCGGCGCCGCGGGGACTTCATCGGCGGGCTCAACCACTATCTGGCGGAGCGTCCGGTCACCGCCGTCCCCACAGGCGCCTGGCTCGACTTCGGCCACCTGCAGACCTTCTTCCAGTCCAAGCTGGCGGCGACCACCGCGCGGGCCTTCAACACGGTGGCGATCGACGGGCGCACCGCGCGCAAGTCCAGCGCCGACGAGACCAAGATCTGGGCGGAGGCTCACTGGCTGCAGGAGACCCCGCCCAGCGTCCAGATCCACTGCGCACGCCTGCTGAGCTTCGGCGCCGAGGGCGACAAGGTCTTCTATGAGACCGAGTACGAGTTCCTGCCCTCCCTGGCGGAGCTGTTCGTCTTCGGGGCGGCGGGACGCCCTCCCTGGTTGCGAATCATGGAGGCCTGCGAAGCCTTCCTGAACGCCTGCGCCGCCCATGGGGGCGGGGGCTCGGGGGACGCCGCTCTGGCGGCCCTGACGGTCGACAAGACCCTGCCGCGACTGGAGCAGTTCGGCCGAGACAGCGGATTTCCGATCGACCGGCCCTTGCGCTACGACGGTGCGCCCTGTCCCTCTCTGGTGGAGATCGCTGACCGCCTCGTCGCCGCCTACGGGCTCGACAGCGGCCGGGCCGACTGCGTGATGCATGGGGATTTCTGCTTTTCCAACATCCTCTATGATTCCCGGGTGCGACGGATCAAGGCCCTGGACCCCCGTGGTCTGGTGGCTGACCGGCCAACCATCTTTGGCGACAGCCGCTACGATCTGGCCAAGCTCGCCCACTCAATAGTCGGGCGTTACGATCAGATCATTGCGGGCCGTTGCGCGGTGCGCGCATCGGGCGACGACTTCCTGGTCGAGTTCGAAACGGTCGCGGCTCAGAGCTGGCTTGAGGGGGCCCTGGGGGACCTGCAGATCGCCGGCCTCGGCGGCCTGGATGCGTCGGTCCGGGCCACCATGATCAGTCTTTTCCTGTCCATGCCCCCTCTGCACGCTGAACGCCCGGATCGCCAGCAGGCCTTCGTCGCCAACGCCCTGCGCCTGTGGCGTGAACTGGAGGCCGCATGATCGTCATCCCCATGGCCGGCCGCTCGCAGCGGTTCTTCGACGCCGGCTACCGCCAGCCCAAGTTCATGCTCGACCTGGCCGGACGTAGCGTCTTCGCCCATGCGGTGGACAGTTTCCGCGACGCCTTCGAACAGGAGCGCTTCCTGTTCATCCTGCAGGAGGAGGCGGCCGCCGCCGACTTCGTCCGCGCCCAGTGCGCGGCCCTGGGGGTGCGGGACTACGACCTGGTGGGCCTGACGCAGCCCACAGCGGGGCAGGCCGAAACCGTGGCCCTTGGCCTGGACTACCTGTCGACACCGGCGACGACGCCGCTCACCATCTTCAACATCGACACCTTCAGACCGGGCTTCACCTTTCCGGCCTCGCCCCTGGCGGCGATGGACGGTTGGCTGGAGGTGTTCCGCGGGGAGGGCGCCAACTGGTCCTATGTTCGTCCGGCGCCAGGACCGGAGCCTCTGGCCCTGGAGACCGCAGAGAAGCGGCCGATCTCTGACCTCTGCTGCACAGGCCTCTATCACTTCGCCAGGGCTGGCGACTTTCGCCGCGCCCTGGACGCCGAGCGTGCGGCGCCCCAGGCCGCCGAGCTCTATGTGGCGCCGCTCTACAACCACCTGATCCAGACGGGCGCGCAGATCGGCTATCGGGAGATCCCCCGCGAGCAGGTCATCTTCTGTGGCACGCCGGCGGAATATGAGGGCCTGCGAGACGCCGCCCCTCCAGGCCACGCCGACCAGGGTGGCGTCAGCGCGCCAGCTTGATGGTCTTGACCAGCCGGGCGGCGCGGTCGCGCCACTGATGTTCGGCCAGGGCCTTCTTCGCCCCAGCCCGGGCCATGGCGGCCAGACCCGCCTCGTCGGCCAGCAGGGCGGTGATCTGCGCAGGAACAGCCTCCAGCCCGCTCCAGGAGAAGGTGGCGATTTCCCGCCCATCCTTGAACGCCTCGGCATAGTACCGGCTCTCGTCGGAAAGCACGGCAGCCCCGGCGCTCATGGCGGTGAAGACCCGTTCATGGCCGCCCGCTACGAACCCGTTGTTCGTATTGAGCACCAGCCTGGTCCGGCGCAGCAGAGAGAGCGTCTCCTCAAAGCTGCCGACCCCGCCATAGTCATAGCTGGGATAGCGCGCGGCCATGGGCTCCCATCCGGCCCCATAGACCCGGATCGGGACGCCGGCGGCGCCGAGCACATTCAGCAATCGATCCCGATGATAGGCCTCGGCATAGGCCTGCACACTCTGCATCAGTGGGGCTACCTGATCGAGCAGGTCGCTGGTCAGGGCGCCGCCCCGCTGGGCCAGGCTCTGCTTCAGGGCGTCGAGGATGGCGAGCCGCCCGTCGGCGCACATCTGCGCGGCCATGCCCTGGACCAGATCCCGGGCCGGACTCTCGGGCCATTCAGCCCAGGGCGCCGCAGGCGGGCCGCGGTAGGTGCCGGTGAACAGGACGGGGATGTCGCGGGCGGCGAAGGCTGCGTCAGACGTATCTGGCGGCTCGCCCAGCTGGTTGGCGCCACAGGGCAGGAAGCCGATCTGCCGGAAGGTCCGCCCCTGGCTCCAGGCGCTCATGAACTGGAGGTGGCTCCGGTCCAGGAACAGGGCCACCTTGCGCTGGATCGGGATCGACAGGCGCGCCAGGTGATGCAGCGGGTGATCCACATAGAGCGACGCATAGACCACGCTCAGGGCGTCGTAGATGGACCGCCCCTCGGCCTGCAGGTCTCCCCCAACGCCGCTGAAACCAAAAAAGGCCTCAGGCGGATCGGCCAAAACCTCATTGACCGCAGCAATGGGATCGTCGGCCGCAAGGTCCACGATCCGCGCCTCGTGGCCCAGATCTCCCAGGGCCGCGGCGAGTTGATCGGTATGCAGGCGCAGGGACCCGTACTGCGACTGACCTTTGAAAAGTACGATGCGCATCGGCGGCCCCCACAAAAAAGGGCAGGGTCAGGCGATTCCGCAGAACCGCCCAACCCTGCCTGATCAGGGACGTCCGGGGGGAGAAACTCTTAGAAGCTCTGGGTGACTTCCACATAGCCAAACAGCGGCTCACCGCCTGTGGCGTTGGGGGCGTCGTCCAGGAACTCGCCGTTGATCAGCTTGGCGAAGCCGAACTCAAGACGGGTGGCCTTGGGCACGATCCAGTAGCGGGCGCGGGCTTCCAGCTGGTGTCCGGCGAAGTCGCCCGACCGCCCGGTGGCGTCCCGTACGCCGGTGCTGGCGAAGGAGTCGGTGGCCTCATCCAGATAGAGGGCGCGATAGAAGGCCATGGCGTCCCAGCGCTTGTTGGGCGCCACCTCGACCCGGGCGCCCGGCGAATTGAAGTTGGAACGGCCCAGGGGGCCATAGCCGCCAGGGGGGCCGAAGTCGGGCCGGCGAGGACCGAACAGACCGTCGAAGCGATTAACTTCGCCATCGGCGCTGCTCTTGTCGCCGCTGGCGAAGTCGTATTCCAGGGCCACGCGGGGGGACCAGGCGCCCTCGAAGGTCTTGCCGACCTCCAGGTGCAGATACTGAGCGTCCACGTCCAGGTCGCGGCGGTCGGCGGCGCTGGTGGAGTTGCGGGTCTTGCCCGTCTGCCAGCCGCCCTCGAATTCATAGTCCCACTTGCCGGCCGACGGATTGCGGACGAAGCGGCCGCCCACGGTGGTCAGGCGACGGTTGCGAGTGGCGACCCGGGGGGAGTCTTCCTCCTCCAGGCGCAGGGCGAAGACCTCCAGCTGGCCGCCATCGGCGAACTTCGGGGTCGTGTAGATGCCACCCCAGAAGACCAGATCGTCATTCTGGCGGTCGGTCTCGATCTCGTTGTCGAGGATGCTGGCCCGGTCGGACGGACGCTTCTGAAGCGGATAGGTATAGAACAGGGTGGCGGCCCCGGCCGACTTGGCGCTCCAGTCGGCGCGCACGCCGGCGAAGGCGTTGGTCGCGTTGCCGTACGAGGAACGGCCCACCAGACGGCGCGAACCGATGTCGAGGGTGAAGCGACCCAGCGTGGCCGAGCCCTTGGCGCCTTCGACGAACAGGTCGTTCACGTCGGCGGCCACATAGGCCTGGATCAGCTCCAGGGCGTTGACGTCGCCCGTGCCGGTCGGCGAGCCGCTGTCGTTGAGGTAGACCCGGGCGTCGATGATCTCGCCACCGATGCGCACCGGCGCGAGGTCCAGCTCGGCGAACAGGGTCGAGCGAAGCACCAGACCCTGGTCGGAGCCATCGCCGAAGGCCGGGCGATACTGGCCATCCAGGCTTTCGTAGCGGGCGCGAACGGTTCCGGAGAGCTTGAGGTTGTCCGGCGCACCGACAGCCTCATGCAGGGTCCAGGGCGCCGACTGCGCCGCAGCGGGGCTGACGGCGACGGCGCTCGCCAGCACGATCAGGGAGGCGCCCAAGGCGCGCGAGGTCTTCAGCGTCATGGTGTTCAGAATTCTCTCTGTTCGGACAACGTCGGTCCGCGATTGCGAGCTAGACCTCAAACCTTGCCTGAGGCTTAAGCTTCACCTTGGGTGCAGCATTGGGTCATGCGCCCTGGCTTTCTAAAAAGACTATGCGAAACAATGGATAAGCGCTTGGTCGCGCCTCAAGGCCAGGCTGCGACTGCGCCCGGCGCGCGACGATCCGCCGCGCGGGCGTCACCCTTTGACAGGCGCTTTCACAACGTCCGCCGCCCCTAAGGAGTCAGGGCAGGACGATTTCGAACCAGAAGTCGAAGCGGTCGAGGGCGGCCAGCAGGGCGGCGAGGTCGTCGGGGCGCGGCGTGTCCACCTCGCCCTTGCCCAGGGCGGTGTCCAGGTCCGTCTCCCCCAGCACCAGGGCTACCAGGCTCGCGCGGCTCAGGCGCACAGGGGTCGCCCCCGGGGCGATCCGGTCGCGGCCATGGTGCAGCACGGCGTTCTCGACACTGAGGCCAAAGCGCTCTCTGGTGTCGGTGAAGGTGAGGTCTAGGGCGACCTCGAGGGACCCGGCGCGCTCGCCGTTCAGCCGCACCGACAGGGAGTCCAGCAGCTGTTCGGCTGGCAGGTTGCGGATCTGGCCCGCCGCCCCCTGGCGAGGGGTGGGCGAGGGCGGCCGCACATGCCGCAGCTCCTGGGCGCCGGTCAGGTAGAAGGCCCGCCAGGGGCCTGACTCGGCCTGATAGCCCATCTGTTCCAGGGCGTCGGCCTGCAGTTCGCGGGCCTCGGCGTTTTCGGGATCGGCGAAGACCAGGTGGTTCACCAGTTCTGCAGTCCAGCGATAGTCCCCGGCGGCGAAGGCTTCGCGGGCCTTGGCCAGCAGGGGTTCAGGTCCGCCGGCCAGCTCCACATAGCGCTTGCCCGCCTCCACCGGCGGATGGGGATGCAGGTTGGCCGGGTTACCGTCAAACCAGCCGAGATAGCGCTGATAGACCGCCTTGGCGTTGTGGTTGAGCGTCCCGTAATAGCCGCGGGTGTACCACTCGGCCTCCAGGCTGGGGGGCAGCCTGAGGGCCTCGCCGATCTCCAGGGGCGTCATCCCGTGATTGGCCATCCGCAGGGTCTGGTCGTGGATGAACTTGTAGAGGTCGCGCTGCTTCTTCAGGAACTTCCGCGCCCGGTCCTGGCCCCAGCGGGGCCAGTGGTGGCTGGCGAACAGCGCCTCAGTGCGGTCGCCGAACAGGTCGGCGGCCTCGTCGATATAGAAGGCCCAGCGCTTGGCGTCGCGCACCTGGGCCCCGCGCGGGGTGTAGATGTTGTGCAGGTGGCAGGAGCAGTTCTCCGCCATGCAGAGCGCGCCGAACTGCGGGAAGAAGAAGTTCATCTCCGCCGGCGCCTCAGTGTCCGGCGTCACCTGGAACTCGATCTCGATCCCGTCGATGGTCAGCTTCGTGCCGGTCTTGCTGATGCTCTCGGTGGGCGGGATCAGGCTGACCGAGCCCATGGAGGTGGTCTTGCCCAGGCCTGAGTCCACGTGCCCCTGGGCGTTACGCGGCAGCAGCGCGCCGTACATGTAGGTGGCCCGTCGGCCCATGGCGTTGCCGGCCAGGACATTCTCGCTGACGGCCTCCTCCAGGAAGCCCTCCGGCGCGATGATCCGCATGCCAGCTTCGATATCGGCGTCGGAGATTACCCCGCGCACCCCGCCATAATGGTCCACATGGCTGTGGGTGTAGATGACGCCGGTCACTGGCTTGTCGCCGCGATGCTTGCGCATCAGGGCGAGCGCGGCCGCCGCCGGCTCTGCTGAAATCAGCGGATCGATAACGAGGTAGCCGGTCTCGCCCTCGATAAAGGTGATATTGGACAGGTCGAAGCCACGCACCTGATAGACGCCAGGCGTCACCTCGAAGAGACCGTGCAGGGCGTTCAGCCGCGCCTGACGCCACAGGCTGGGATTGACCGTGGGCGGGGCCTCTTCGGGCTCTTCGAAGGCGAAGGCGCCCATGTTCCAGACCACGCCGCCGGTGGCGTTCTCAATCTTCGCGTCGGGGATGGAGCCCATGTAGCCGCGACGGGCGTCGGCCCAGTCCTGCCCGTCGTCAGCCGGCAACTGGGCGCGAAGGGCGGCGTGCGCCCGCAGGGTGGCGTCTGTGGCGTCCTTGGGCGTGGTCATCGTCCCGCTCTCCCCGACCTGTCTTCTTATGGTGGCGCTTCTAGTAGTTGCTGCCCGGCTTGTCCTCGACCGCCTGGCCCCGGGCGGGGATCAGCATGTCGCGGCGGAAGGTGGCGATGATCACCCCGTCCTGATTCTTGCCCAGGGTGCGGATGGTGACGATCCCTTGGCCTGGCCGGGACTTGCTCTCCCGCTTGGCCAGCACTTCGCTCTCGCCATAGAGGGTGTCGCCGGCGAAGACCGGGGCGGGGAACTTGACCTCGTCCATGCCCAGATTGGCGATGGCCTTCTGGGAACAGTCGCTGACGCTCATGCCGATCAGCAGGGCTAGCGTATAGGTCGAGACCACCAGGTTGCGGCCAAACTCCGTCTGCTTGCCGTACTCGGCGTCGAAGTGCAGCGGGTGGGTGTTGAGGGTCAGCAGGGTGAAGAGGTGATTGTCGGCCTCGGTCACCGTCTTGCCTGGGCGGTGCTCATAGACATCGCCGACGACGAAGTCGTCATAGTAGCGGCCGAAGGTCTCCCGATAGCGCCCCGGCGCGATCTCCTTGATGGTCTTCATCAGTCCCGTCCTTTCGCCCGTTCCAGGATGCGCCGCGCGGCGCGGGCCACCGGCAGTTCGATCAGCTTTCCATCCACCAGGGCCGGGCCGCCGGCGGCGGCCTCAAAGGCCTCAACTACGGCCTGGGCGCGGGCCACCTCCTCGGCGCTCGGTGTGTAGACGGCGTTCACCGGCCCCACCTGGTCGGGATGGATGCAGGCCCGGCCGGTGAAGCCTAGGCGCCTGGCCCGGTCGGTCTCAGCGCTCAGCACCTCGGGCTCGCCCACCAGGCCCGGCGGCGCGTCCAGGGCCTGGACGCCGGCCCGGGCGCAGGCCGCGGCGATCTGGCTGCGGGCGAAGAGCAGGGGCTCCCAGCTCATGTCGCAGCCCACCTCGGCGCTGTAGTCGAAGGCCCCGAACAGGACCCCGCCCACGCCGGGCGCCTCGGCGATGTCCCAGCAGCGCATCAGCCCCTCCGGCGTCTCCACCAGGGGCCAGAAGGGGCGCGCGTCCCCTAGCGCCCGCTGCAGCATACCGAACTCGTGGGCGCTGGAGGCCTTGGGGATCATGAAGAAGTCAGCCTCCGCCGGGGCGGCGGCCCTCAGGTCGTCGGCGAACCAGGGGGTGGTCCGACCGTTCAGCCGCAGACCCACCTGCACGCCGCCCTTCGGACGCTGGGCCAGGAACTCCAGGGCGCTCGCCCGGGCGCCGGCCTTGTCCCCTGGGGCCACGGCGTCTTCCAGGTCCAGGCAGACGGCGTCGGCGCCGCTCTCCAGGGCCCGCG
>DJWR01000101.1 GCA_002441055.1 Caulobacteraceae bacterium UBA6225
ACGCGCCCAAGCAGGCGGCCGAATAGGCCTAAGGCCCGACCAATCCACGGCCCCCGGTGACCCCGGGGGCCGTTTTCGTGAGCGCGCCGGCAAGAGCGCGACCCCCCAAGAGACGGCCCCAGTGAGGAAGACGCCGATGATGGATCCCCATTTCAAGGCCATGCTTGACGCCCAGGCCAAGGCCGCTGAGGGCCAGGCCGCCCCGCCCCTGGACGCCCTGCCGCCGGACATGGTCCGCGCCGGCTATCGCATGCAGCGCCAGGCCACCGACCAGAATGCGCCCAAGGATGTCGAGACCCGCGACCTGAACGTGGCGGGCGCGGCCGGCGAAATCCCGGCGCGGCTCTATACCCCCGCCGGCGCCGCGGCGATCACGGGCGGCCTGGTCTATTTCCACGGCGGCGGCTTCGTGATCGGCGATCTGGAGAGCCATGACGGCCATTGCCGGCGACTGGCGGCCCTGGCCGGTGTGCGGGTGCTGTCGGTGGATTATCGCCTGGCGCCGGAAAATCCCTTCCCGGCCAGCCATGACGATGCGCTGGCCGCCACCCGCTGGGCCTTTGACCATGCCGCCGAGATCGGGTTCGATCCGACCCGCATCGCTGTGGGCGGGGACTCCGCCGGCGGCAATCTGGCCGCCTCGGTGGCCAGCGACCTCAAGGCCGACCCCAAGCGAAAGATCGCCTTCCAGCTGCTGCTCTATCCAGGCATCTGGCCCGAGGAGGAGACGGCCTCACGCAAGGCGTTGGACGGCCCGTTGCTGACCAAGCAGGCCATCGCCTGGTTCGATAAGTGCCTGGCGGCGGCCGGCCATCCGCAGTCGCATCGGGCCATGCTGGGCAAGGTCGATTGCGCGGGCCTGCCGCCGGCCCTGGTGGTCACGGCAGGCTTCGACCCTCTCAAGGACGAAGGGCGCGATCATGCCGAGCGCCTGCGGGCATCCGGGGTGAAGGTGGAGCATGTGGAATATCCCAGTCTGATCCATGACTTCTACATCATGGCCGATGTCTCCCCGGCGGTGGGGGAGGCGGTCAGGGCGACGGCGGCTTCGCTGAAGGCGGCGCTGGCCTGAAATCCGACTCAGATCGTCTGGGGCTGACCCCGGACGATCTGCTCGACCTTTGCGGTCAGATCGTCCCAGGCCCGTTGCATGTCCGCGGTCCACGCCCCACCCAGGATGTCGGCGAAGGCCTCGGCCATGGCCTGGTAGAAGCGCGGAAAGATCTCGGTCGGCACGCCGATGTCGCTGTGGTTGTGTAACTCGGCCCGCAAGAAGTTGGCGGCGAAGGCGTTGGGACCCAGATAGTCCAGCAGGGTCTCGATGGCCTGGCGCAGCATCTGACCCCGCGCCGCGCCACGGGTATCGCCCATGAACAGGGCCTCGGTTTCAGGATATCGCGCAAACAGTCGCTCATAGACCCGAGGCGTCGGATCTTCGCCGTGTTCAGCAACCAGATCCAGGCTGTCGAGGAGCGCTTGAGTGTTCATGGCGCGAATCCTAGCGCGCCGCGGCCGGGGCGCCCAGAACCTTTTGGATCGCTGCGGTAAGTCGTCCCAGCTCGGCGTCGGTGATGACGAAGGGCGGGGTCAGATAGACCACCTTGCCCATGGGTCTGATCCAGCAGCCCAGCTCGGCGAACTGCTGGCAGAGGCCGCCTGCGTCCACCGCCGTCTCGAACTCCACCACCCCGATGGCGCCCAGGGTGCGGACATCGACCACCCCGGCCGCCCCCCGGCAGGGCTCGAGGCCTCGGCGCAAGGCCAGCTCGATGCGTGCGACATCGACCTTCCAGTCGCCGGCTTCGAACAGGTCGAGGGAGGCGCCGGCCGCGGCGCAGGCCAGCGGATTGGCCATGTAGGTCGGCCCGTGCATCAGGGCCGCCCCGGCGTCATCGGACCAGAAGGCCTCGAAGATCCGCCGGCTGGCCACCGCGGCCGACAGGGGCAGGGTGCCGCCGGTCAGGGCCTTGGAGAGCGTGATAATATCGGGCGTCACGCCCGCGCCCTGGCAGGCGAACAGGTCGCCTGTGCGGCCAAAGCCGGTGAAGATCTCGTCGAATATCAGCAGGACCTCATGCCGGTCGGCCAGGACCCGCAGGCGGCGCAGCACCTCGTCATCGTGGATCAGCATGCCGCCGGCGCCTTGGATGCGGGGCTCGACGATCAGGGCGGCGATCTCATAGCCCTTCTCGGCCAGCAGGGCGTCCAGCGCGGCCTCACTGTCGCGGTCCCGGGGCAGGGCGACCACATGCTGGCTGGGCATCACACCGGAAAACAGGCTGTGCATGCCCTCTTCCGGATCGCAGATGGTCATGGTGGCGAGTGTGTCCCCATGATAGCCGCCCAGAAAGCTGACGAACTTCGAGCGGCCAGAGACGCCTCGGTTGATCCAGAACTGGATCGCCATCTTCATGGCGATCTCCACAGAGACCGAACCGCTCTCGGCGAAGAAGACGTGGTCGAGATCGCCGGGCAGCAGGGCGGCGAGCCGCCGCGCCAGATCATAGGCCGGCGCATGGGCCAGCCCCCCGAACATGACATGCGGCGCGCGGGCGAGCTGATCGGCCACGGCCTTGGCGATATGGGGATGGTTGTAGCCGTGGCAGGCGGTCCACCAGCTGGCGATGCCGTCCACCAGCTCCCGGCCGTCCTCCAGGATGATCCGCGCGCCGTCCGTCCGGGCGACCGGCAGGGGGGCAGGCGCGGTCTTCATCTGACAATAGGGCCGCCACACATGGGGGGCGCCGCGGTCGAGCCAGTCGGTCATGGAGGCCTCCTTCGCCAAGCAAGGGCGCTTTAACGCGGGCGCGGCCTCGTGCATACCGCGCCCCGTGACCGACACCCTTTCCGCCTTCGCCGCCGCCAAGCTGGCCGATCTGGACGCCGCTCACCTGCGCCGTCGGCTGACCCCTACCCATCGTCTGGACGGCCTTTGGCTGGAGCGGGACGGGCGCCGCCTGCTGTCCTTCTCCTGCAACGACTATCTGAACCTGTCGCACCATCCCGCGGTGATCGAGGCGGCGTCGGCGGCCGCCCACACCTTCGGCGCAGGGGCAGGCGCCTCCCGGCTGGTGACCGGCGATCATCCGCTGCTGGGCAAGCTCGAGGCGCGGTTGGCCGCATTCAAGGGAACTGAGGCCGCCTGCGTTTTCGGCTCCGGCTACCTCGCCAATGCCGGGCTGATCCCGACGGTGGTCGGGCCCGGCGACGGGGTGTTCGTCGATGAATTGGCGCACGCCTGCATCTGGGCGGGCGCGCAGCTTTCGGGGGCCCGGATCATCCCGTTCGCCCACAACGACGTGGCCGATCTGGCGGCGAAGCTGGCGGCCACGCGCGCTGGCCTGCGTCACGCCCTGATCGCCACCGATGGGGTCTTCTCCATGGACGGCGACCTCGCGCCGCTGGACGCGATCAGCGATCTGGCGGGCCGTCATGACGCCTGGCTGTTGGTGGACGACGCCCATGGGCTCGGTGTGGTGGGGGAGGGGCGTGGGACCGCGGCCCTATTTCCGGACGCGAAGATCGACCTGGCCATGGGCACATTTTCCAAGGCGGTCGGCGGCTATGGCGCCTATGTCTGCGCCAGCGCGCCGGTGATCGATCTGCTGCGCACCCGGGCGCGAACCTTCGTCTATTCCACCGGCCTGCCGCCCGCCAGCGCCGGCGCAGCGCTCGCGGCCCTGGAGATCATCGCCAGCGACGCAGACCTCACCGCCCGTCCCCTGGCCAAGGCCCGCCGGTTCACCAGGGCGCTTGGCCTGCCGGACGCCCAGAGCCCCATCGTGCCGGTGGTGCTGGGGGACGCGGCCCGCACGCTCGGCGCCATGCAGGCCCTGGAGGCCCAGGGCTTCCTGGCTGTGGCTATCCGGCCGCCCACTGTGCCGGCCGGGACCGCGCGCCTGCGGCTGGCCTTCACGGCCGCCCACGACGACGCCGACATCGACCGCCTCGCCCAGGCCGTGGGCGCCCTGATGGAGACCGCCTGAATGCGCGCCCTGTTCATCGCCGGGGCCCACACCGATGTGGGCAAGACCTACGCCGCCTGCGCCCTGATCGCCGCAGCCCGCGCCCAGGGCATGAGTGTCGAAGCCTTTAAGCCAGCTGTAAGTGGGATAGATCCCACCGACTGGGCGCAGAGCGATCCTGGCCGCCTTCTGACCGCGCTTGGCCGTCCCCTGACGCCCGCCAACCTTGAGGTCATGTCGCCGCTGCGGTTCACGGCCGCCCTATCGCCGCCCATGGCCGCCCGGCTGGAGGGCCGGGATCTGCGCCTGAAGACGCTGGTGGGCCTGTGTCAGACTACGCTCTCGGCGGGCGCTCCCGACCTGATGCTGATCGAAGGCGCGGGCGGGGTCATGTCGCCGCTCAGCGAGGACGCCACCAATCTTGACCTGATGGCGGCGCTTGGCCTGCCCGTCGTCCTCGTCGGCGGCTCCTATCTTGGCGCCATCAGCCACACGCTCACGGCGGCCAAGGTGGTCCAGGGGCAGGGTCTCGACCTTGCCGCGGTGGTGATCAGCCAGGACGCCAGCCCGGAGGCGCCGGATTTCACCGAAACGATCGGCGATGTGGCGCCCTTCCTGCCAGGCGTTCGCGTGGTTCCTGCGCCCCGCAACGGGCAGGACTGGGCTGGAGCCCTTATCTGACCTGAACGCCGCCAAGGGAGCCGCCGAACATGCCGATCTCGCCCGCCTATCAGCCCGATCCGCAGTTCGTGACCCTGGGGGCAGACTTCTTCGATCCTGTCGCGCCGGCGGACTTTCCCCAGACGATCGTGCGCTATCGCAATGACCGGGCCGCCGCGACCGTGGGGCTGGGCGAGCTCAGCGACAGCGAGTGGATCACCCATTTTGGCCGGTTTGCGCCCTTGCCGGACAATATCGATCCGCCGGTGGCCATGCGCTATCACGGCCACCAGTTCCGCAACTACAACCCCGAGATCGGCGACGGCCGCGGCTTCTTGTTCGCCCAAATGCGGGAGGCCAGGACTGGGCGGCTGCTGGACCTCGGCACCAAGGGGTCTGGCCAGACCCCCTGGTCACGGTTCGGCGACGGCCGGCTGACGCTGAAGGGCGGGGTTCGGGAGGTGCTGGCCACCGCCATGCTGGAAGCCCTGGGCGTACCGACCTCGCGGTCCTTCTCACTGGTTGAGACGGGCGAGGCCCTGGAGCGCAATGACGAGCCGAGCCCCACCCGCGGGGCTGCGCTGACAAGGCTCTCGCACAGCCACGTCCGGTTCGGGACCTTCCAGCGCCACGCCTTCGAGGAGAGCCCTGAGCGTATCGGCGCCCTCATCGACCATGTGATCGCCCACTACTATCCAGAGATCGAGGGGGCGGAGGATCGCCCAGCCGCCCTGCTGGCGGCGGTGAGCGCGAAGATGGCGCGGCTGGCGGCGTCCTGGATGGCGGCGGGCTTCGTCCACGGGGTGCTTAACACCGACAATATGAACATCACCGGCGAGAGCTTCGACTACGGCCCCTACCGCTTCCTGCCGCGCAACGATCCAAACTTCGTCGCCGCCTATTTCGATCACAGCGGGCTCTACAGCTTTGGCCGCCAGGCCGAGGCTGTGTTCTGGAACCTGCGGCAGCTGGGCGGCTGCTTCTCCCTCGTCAGTCCGCCCGAACCCCTGGTCGAGGCGCTGAACGGGTTTGCGGGCCTCTACCGAAGCGAGCTGGCCGGCGCCATGCGCCGGCGGCTGGGGGTGCGCAGCCAGGGGACGGAGGCCGATTCCAGCCTCGCCCAGGCGGCGTTCCAGGCCCTGGCGGCGGGCGGCGAGCCCCTGCGCTGGGAGCCCTTCTTCTTCGACTGGTTCGGCGGTGATGAGGCCCGCGCCCTAGCGGGCGTCCGGGGGGAAATCTACCGTCGAGAGGCCTTTGAGGATTTCCGGGCGCAACTGGCCACCTTCGAGCCGGTTAGGCCTGATGCGCTCTCACACACCTATTTCGCCGCGCCTGACCCTCAGGAGCTGATCTATGAGGAGATCGAGGCCATCTGGGCGCGGATCGATCAGGCCGATGACTGGAGCGCTTTCGAGGCCAAGCTCGCCGCGCTGGAAGCCGCCCGCCAGGCCTATGGCCTGAGCGAAGTTTAGAGGGGCCTGGGCGCGCTGGCCGCCGGAACCCGGGGCGGTCTGGCGCTCCATTGGGCCAGCGCCACCCCGGCCAGGG
>DJWR01000038.1:0-4476 GCA_002441055.1 Caulobacteraceae bacterium UBA6225
CGAGAACCTGTCGGCCCGGGGCGCCTATGAGCTGCGCGCGGCCGATGGCGAGGCCAAGGCCACCATCTTCTCCACCGGCTCCGAGGTCTCCATCGCGCTCGCCGCCCGCGACCTGCTGCAGGCCCGTGGCGTGCCCACCCGGGTGGTTTCGGTCCCCTGCTGGGAGCTGTTCTCGGCTCAGACCCCGGAATACCGCGCCTCGGTGATCGGCAAGGCGCCGGTGCGCGCGGCGGTGGAAGCGGCCGTCAGCCTNNGAGCGGTTCATCGGCGAGGACGGCGTGTTCGTCGGCATGTCGAGCTTCGGCGCCAGCGCCCCCTATGAGCGGCTGTACAAGGAGTTCGGCATCACGGCCGAAGCCGTAGCCGACGCCGTCCAGGCCAAGGTCTAGGCCCATGCGCCTGGGCACGCCGCTCTCGCCAAGCGCTCTGCGCGTCCTGCTGCTGGGCTCGGGCGAGCTTGGCAAGGAGGTGGCCATCGAGCTGCAGCGCCTGGGTTGCGAGGTGATCGCCGTCGACCGCTATGCCGATGCGCCCGCCATGCAGGTGGCCCATCGCAGCCACGTCATCGCCATGACGGATGCGGCCGCCCTGCGCGCCGTGGTCGAGGCCGAACGGCCGCACCTGATCGTGCCGGAGATCGAGGCTATCGCCACCGACGAGCTGGCGGCGATCGAGGCGGCCGGCCTTTCGGTGGTGATCCCCACGGCGCGGGCCGCCCAGCTGACCATGAACCGCGAGGGCATCCGTCGTCTGGCCGCCGAAGAGCTGGGCCTGGCCACATCGCCCTACGCCTTCGCCTCGACCGAGGCGGAGCTTGCGGCCGGCGCTGCGGGCGTCGGCTATCCCTGCTTCGTCAAGCCAGTGATGTCGTCCTCAGGCAAGGGCCAGTCCTACGTGCAGGACGAGGCGGGCATCGCCGAGGCCTGGCGCTACGCCCTGGAGGGCGGCCGGGTCGAACAGGCCCGGGTCATCGTCGAAGGCCGCATCGATTTCGACTTCGAGATCACCCAGCTGACCGTGCGGGCCCGCGGTCCCGACGGCGAGGTGGCCACCCACTTCTGCGAACCCATCGGCCACCGGCAGGTCCAGGGCGACTATGTGGAAAGCTGGCAGCCGCAGCCCATGAGCCCGCTGGCCCTGAAGCGCGCCCGGGAGATCGCCGGCCGCGTCACCGCCGCCCTGGGGGGCCTTGGCCTGTTCGGGGTCGAGCTGTTCGTGAAGGGCGACGAGGTGTGTTTCTCCGAGGTCAGCCCGCGGCCCCACGACACCGGCCTGGTGACCCTGGCCACCCAGGTGCAGAGCGAGTTCGCTCTGCACGCGCGGGCGATCCTGGGCCTGCCGGTGGACGTCACCCTGCGCGAGCCCGGCGCCAGCGCCGTGATCTATGGCGGCATGGAGGCCCGCGGCGTGGCCTTCGAGGGCGTGGCCGAGGCTCTGGCCGTGCCCGGCTCCGACCTGCGCCTGTTCGGCAAGCCGGAGGCCTTCGAACGCCGCCGAATGGGCGTGGCGCTGGCCCGCGCCGCCACCATCGAGGCGGCCCGGGCGCGGACCCTGGAGGCTGCGGCCAAGGTGCGGGTCGTTCAGGGGGACTGAGACCCCTGTGGCGGTGCGGGCGCCCCTGCCGACGCCTGACGGACTCCATGAGCCTTTCGGGCGACTAGCGCTTGACTCGCGCGCGGCCCCCCGCACAAAACCCCTGCAATTCAATCGGAAAACGCCATCCGCCAGCCTCTAGCCCGTCAGGAGATCCCCACCATGACCGTTCGCGTCGCCATCAACGGTTTCGGCCGCATCGGCCGGCTCGTTCTGCGCTCGATTATCGAGCATGGCCGCACCGATATCGAAGTGGTGGCGATCAACGATCTGGGCCCGGTGGAGACCAACGCCCACCTGCTGCGCTACGACAGCGTGCACGGCCGCTTCCCCGGCGTGGTCACCGTGGACGGCGACACGATCAATGTGGGCCGTGGGCCGATCAAGGTGACGGCCATCCGCAATCCGGCCGAACTGCCGCACAAGGAACTGGGCGTCGACATCGCCCTGGAATGCACCGGCCTGTTCACCACCAAGGAAAAGGCCGCCGCCCATCTGGAAGCCGGCGCCAAGCGCGTGCTGGTTTCGGCGCCTTGCGACAACGCTGACAAGACCATCGTGTTTGGGGTGAACCACGAGGTTCTGACCCAGGACGATCTGATCGTCTCCAACGCCTCCTGCACCACCAACTGCCTGGCCCCGATCGCCAAAGTGATCCATGAGCTGTGCGGCATCGAGCGTGGCTATATGACCACCATCCACGCCTATACCGGCGACCAGCCGACGCTGGACACCATGCACAAGGACCCCTATCGCGGCCGGGCCGCGGCCATGTCCATGATCCCCACCTCCACCGGCGCGGCCAAGGCCGTGGGCCTGGTGCTGCCCGAGCTGGCGGGCAAGCTGGATGGCTCTTCGATCCGCGTGCCGACCCCCAATGTGTCGGTGGTCGACCTGAAGTTCGTTCCGGGCCGTTCGGTGACCAAGGACGAGATCAACGCCGCCCTGCAGGCCGCCGCCGACGGCGCCATGAAGGGGGTTCTGGCCACCTCCAACGACCCGCTGGTCTCCATCGACCTGAACCATATCGCCGCCTCGTCCACCGCGGCCCTGCCCCAGACCCAGGTCATCGAGGGTCAGCTCGGCCGGGTCCTGTCCTGGTATGACAACGAGTGGGGCTTCTCGACCCGCATGAGCGACACCGCGCTCGCCATGGCCAAGCTGATCTAGAACGACGCCGCCCCGAGCGCTCCGACCTCGGGCCTTGGCGGCCCGGGGACGGAGACCGCACTCCCGCCTCCTTGAACGCCAAGGCCCATGACCTTCAAGACTCTCGACGACGCGGATCTTTCCGGGAAGCGCGCCCTGGTGCGTGTGGACTTCAACGTGCCGATGCATGAGGGCGAGGTGTCCGACGACACCCGCCTTCAGGCGGCGGTTCCGACCATCCAGAAGCTGCGCCAGGGCGGCGCCAAGGTGGTGCTGCTCGCCCATTTCGACCGTCCGAAGGGCAAGGTCACGCCGTCGATGAGCCTGGAGCCGATCGTCCCGGCCCTGGCCAAGGTGCTCGGCGGGCCGATGGCCTTCGCCGCCGACTGCGTCGGCGAGGCCGCCGCCGCGGCGGTGGACGCCCTGAACCCCGGCGATGTGCTGTTGCTGGAGAACGTCCGCTTCCACGCCGGCGAGGAGGGCAACGATCCCACCTTCGCCAAGGCCCTGGCCGCCAATGGCGACCTCTATGTGAACGACGCCTTCTCAGCTGCTCACAGGGCCCACGCCTCCACCGAGGGTCTGGCCCACGTGCTGCCCGCCTATGCCGGCGAGCAGATGCGTCTGGAGCTGTCAGCCCTGGACAAGGCGCTGGGCAAGCCCGAGCGTCCGGTCCTCGGCATCGTCGGCGGCTCGAAGGTCTCGACCAAGCTCGACCTGCTCAGCCACCTGGTGACCAAGCTCGACAAGCTGGCCATCGGCGGCGGCATGGCCAACACATTCCTCTACGCCCAGGGCCATGATGTCGGCGCTTCCTACTGCGAGAAGGACATGGCCGAGACCGCCCGGGACATCATTCGCCTGGCCGGCCAACACAACTGCAAGCTCTTCCTGCCCCTGGACATTGTCGTGGCCGAGAAGATGGCGCCGGGCGCGCCTGCGCGGGTCCGCACCCTGGGCGCCGTGGATGAGCACGAGCGCATCCTCGACGCCGGCCCAGAGACGGTTGAGCGCCTCTGCCGGGCCATGGACAATTCCAAGACCCTGATCTGGAATGGCCCGCTCGGCGTGTTCGAGATGCCGCCCTTCGACAAGGGCACCGTCACCGCGGCCCGCCACGCGGCCTCGCTGGTGAAGGCCGGCAAGCTGGTGGCCGTGGCCGGCGGCGGAGACACCGTCGCGGCCCTGAACGCCGCCGGCGTCGCCGACGACCTGTCCTTCGTCTCGACGGCGGGCGGTGCGTTTCTTGAATGGATGGAAGGCAAGGCGCTGCCCGGCGTGGCGGCCTTGTCGAAATAAGACAGACTTGATGGAGAACCGCCGATGGCCCGCGTAACCCTTCGCCAGCTGCTGGATCACGCCGCCGAGCACGGCTACGGCGTTCCGGCGTTCAACATCAACAACATGGAGCAGGCCCTGGCGATCATGGAGGCCGCGGAGGCCACCAACGCGCCGGTGATCATGCAGGCCAGCCGCGGCGCGCGCTCCTACGCCAACGACATCGTGCTGAAGCACCTGATCGACGCCATGGCCGAGATGTATCCGGACATCCCGATCTGCATGCACCAGGACCACGGCAATAACGAAGCCACCTGCGCCACGGCCATCCAGTACGGCTTCACCTCGGTGATGATGGACGGCTCGCTGATGGCCGACGGCAAGACGCCCGCCGACTACGACTACAACGTCAAGGTCACCAAGAACGTGGTGGACATGGCCCACTGGGTCGGCGCC
>DJWR01000038.1:4514-6028 GCA_002441055.1 Caulobacteraceae bacterium UBA6225
CAGCCATGGCGCCTACAAGTTCACCCGCAAGCCGGACGGCGACGTTCTGGCCATGAACGTGATCGAAGAGATCCATCGTCGCCTGCCCAACACCCATCTGGTGATGCACGGCTCGTCCTCGGTGCCGCAGGACCTGCAGGAGATGATCAACCAGTATGGCGGCGAGATGCCCCAGACCTGGGGCGTGCCGGTGGAAGAGATCCAGCGCGGCATCAAGCACGGGGTGCGCAAGATCAACATCGACACTGACAACCGCATGGCCATCACCGGCGCCATCCGCAAGGTGTTTGCTGAGAAGCCGGGCGAGTTCGACCCGCGCAGCTATCTGAAGCCGGCCAAGGAAGCCATGCGCAAGATCTGCATCCAGCGCTTCGAGGAGTTCGGCGCCGCCGGCCACGCCTCCAAGATCAAGGCCCTGCCCCTGTCGGCCATGGCCAAGCGCTACGCCTCGGGCGAACTGGCGCCGAAGATCGACGGCTGAGCCGTCAGGCGGCGAACTCGCCAAGGCCAGACCTGCAAAAACACGAACGCCGGCCAGGATGACCTGGCCGGCGTTCTTGATTCCGCCTTGAAGAGGCTTCGCAAGGGGCCCCTAGAGCGCGTTCCGATAAGTGGGAACCGGTTATCGGAGCTAAACGCGCTCAAGTCTTTGAGTTTAGAGCCTGATTCAACGATCAGACACTTCCGTCTGATCGCATCAGGCTCTAGCCCTCCATCTCGCCCATGGCGCTCTGCATGAAGTTGGCCTCGCCGAGCGACTTCAGCAGCAGGAGCTGGGTCTCGAGATAGTCGATGTGCTCTTCGGTGTCGGAGAGAATTTCGCGCAGCAGTTCGCGCGAGACATAGTCGGCGGCCCCTTCGCAGAGCTTGATGCCCTCGATCAGGGTGGCCCGGCCGCCGGTCTCCACGGCCAGATCGGATTCCAGGCATTCGCCAACGGTCTCGCCGACCTTGAGCTTGTGCAGGTCCTGCAGGTTGGGCAGGCCGTCCAGGAACAGGATCCGATTGATCAGCTTGTCGGCGTGCTTCATCTCGCCGATCGATTCTTCGTAGACGATCTTGCCAAGACGGCGCAGTCCCCAGTTTTCGAACATGCGTGCATGCAGGAAATACTGGTTCACCGCAGTCAACTCATTGGTGAGCACTGCGTTGAGCATTCGGATAACAGCCTTGTCGCCTTGCATGTGTGGCTCCTTTCCTCATGCCGCATACGAACTTGTGCGCAACCTCATGCGAAGGCTGCGCCGTGTCAAAGCCTATGTTTGCAAGTGATTTGCGCTGGCGACCAACAGCGCGAGAAGTCCGGGCCTCGCCGGTCTATTCGGCGGCGAAGCGAAGCGCTTGCTGCTGCTCTTCCAGGATTTCGCGCATGTCACAGACGCACCGCGCGCATTGGGGTTTCGCGTCACAGGCGCGGAAAATCTCCGACGGCCGACTGGCGCCAGAGGCGATCGCCGCGCGAACCTCGCGTTCCCGAATACCGTTGCAATTACAAACGTACACGAGCGGTTTGA
>DJWR01000006.1 GCA_002441055.1 Caulobacteraceae bacterium UBA6225
TGGATCTGTTCTACGAGACCGCGCCCGTGGCCAAGAAGCGCCGGGTCCATTTCCATGTCTTCATGGGCGAGGTTCACCGGCTCATCGACGCCTGGCGCAAGGGGGACGCCGCCGCCCGCAAGGCGAGGTTCGGTCAGCATCGGGGCGACGACCCGATCCCGCCGGTGGCCGATGTGGTGGCCGCTGAGGCGCGGCTGCTCTGCTTCGACGAGTTCCAGGTCACCGACATCGCCGATGCGATGATCCTTGGCCGGTTGTTCACCGCCCTCTTCGACCGGGGCGTGACCCTGGTGGCCACCTCCAACCGCGTGCCCGAGGCGCTGTACAAGAACGGCATCAACCGCCAGCTCTTCCTGCCATTTATTGACCTCCTGAAGGCCCAGACTGAGGTGGTTTCGGTGGCCGGCGAGCATGACTATCGTCTCGACCGGCTGCGAGCGGCGGGTGTCTGGTTCTCCCCGATCGACCCGGACAATGTGCGGACCTATGACGCCCTCTGGGGCGACATGCTCGACGGCGATGAAGAGCTCGGCGAGACCCTCGAGGTCCTGGGCCGCAAGATCCACCTGCCGCACGCCACCGGCGGCCTGCTGCGGGCGAGCTTCGCCAGCCTCTGCGGCGTGGCGCTCGGACCCAACGACTACCTGGCCCTGGCCGAACGCTTCCACACCGTCTTCCTGGAGCGCGTGCCCCGCCTGACGCCAGCGCGGCGGGAGGAGGCGAGGCGCTTCGTCACCCTGATCGACGCCCTCTACGAGGCCCGCGCCAAGCTGATCGTCCTGGCTGAGGCCGAACCGGCCAAGCTCTATCCGGAAGGCGACGGGGCCTTCGAGTTCGAACGCACCGCCTCGCGCCTGCAGGAAATGCGCTCCGCCGACTGGCTGACGGACCGGGGATAGGATTTGCGCCGTCGCGCCGAAGGCGCGTCAGGATCGAACCACGAAGCACACGAAGAGCACGAAGGCGTCGTGCGCGCCGCTTCGTGTTCTTTGTGATCTTCGTGGTTGAACTCAAATTGGCGCTGCCCGACAGGTCACGCAGCCCGCAGGCTCTCGACTAGCTGGCGGGCGATGGGGCGCAGTTCGTCCAGACTGCGGACGCAGATCTTCAGCTCCCGCACCGCCCAGTCGTCTGTGAGGGCGACAATGGCCAGGTTCATGGTGCAGACGGCCCGGGCTGCGGTGGTTTCCGGCACCACGCCGACGCCGACGCCGCACTCCACGAGCCGGCACACCGCATCAAAGCTGCGCAGCTGCACCCGCAGCCGCAGGCGTCGGCCCTCGCGGCCGGCCCGGGCGGCCAGGAAGCGCTGCAGGGAGCTCGCCCGGTCCAGGCCCACCAGGTCGTAGTCCAGCACCTGGGCGAAGGCGGCGCTGACATTCTGGGCCAGGGGGTGATCCGGGGCGGTCACCACGACGAACCGGTCTGTGCGAAAGGCGAAGGTCTCCAGGGCGCCCACATCCACCGTGCCGGCGACGATGCCCACATCGGCGGCGCCTTCGGCCACCAGGCCGACGATCTCGTCCGATAGACGTTCCTCCAGATCGACGCTCACCTGCGGGTGGTCAGCCAGGAAGGAGGACAGGGCCTCGGGCAGGAACTCGGTGAGCGCATTGGTGTTGGCCAGGACCCGCACCTCGGCCGCCCCGCTCTCGGCCATGACCCCAAGCTCGTCCTGCATCCGGGCGCTTTGTTCCAGCAGGGCGCGGGCGTGCTTGAGCAACAAGACCCCGGCGGGCGTCGGAGTCACCCCCTGGCGGGACCGGGTCAGCAGGGAGGCGCCCAGGGACTGCTCCATGGCCCGAATTCGGGTGGACGCCGCCGCCAGGGCGAGGGCTGCACGCTCGGCGCCGCGGGTGATTGAGCCGGCCTCGACCACATCGCAGAACAGCCGCAGATCGATCAGATCGAACCTCATCCTTCGCCTCCCGCGAAGGAAGCCTACAACAAAGACGCATTGCACGGCAGGTGGAAACCGATGATGTTCGCCGATCTGCGAAGGGCGGCGGCTGTGTCCGCGTCAGGGGCCTTCGTTGACACCCCCAGATGGCGGCGTAAAAGCGGCCAGGCATTCGCAGGGCAACAGGGAGCGGCTGTAGAACCGATGTCGGACGTCTCGAAGACCATCCGGGCCAGGCCCACCTCGCCGCACCTTCAGGTGTGGCGCTGGCACCTGACCGCGATCACCTCGATCATGCACCGGATCACTGGCGTGGCCCTCTATGTCGGCACCCTGATCCTGGCCGGCTGGACCATCGCGCTGGCCTTCGGGCCCGAAGCCTATGGGACCTATATGGGTCTGCTGGGCTCGCCGCTCGGCAAGCTTGTGCTGTTCGGTCTCAGCTTCGCGGTCTTCTTCCACCTGGCCAAGGGCGTACAGCACCTGATCTGGGACACGGGTGCGGCGTTCAAGCTGCCCCTGGCCAATGCCGGCGCGGTGGCGACGGTGGCCTTCGCCCTGGTGGCCACGGTGGTGGTCTGGATCATCGCCGCCATGACGGGAGCGCTCTGAACATGACCGATTTCCGCACCCCCCGATCCCGGGCCCAGGGCCTTGGCGCCGCCGGCCACGGGGTCAATCACTGGATCGCCGAACGGGTCTCCTCCGTCGCCCTGATCCCCCTGGTTCTCTGGGGCGTGTTCGCCGTCCTGCGCCTGGCGCGCAGCGATTATGAGATGGCCGTCGCCTGGCTCGCCTCGCCGGTGAACGCCGTACTTCTGGCCCTGCTGGCGGTGGTCAGCCTCATGCACATGCATTCGGGCATGCGGGTGGTGGTGGAGGACTACATCCATCGCAAGCTGACCAAGGCTGGGCTGCTGCTGCTGAACCTCTTCGTCTGCGCGCTGTTCGGCGCGCTCGCCCTCTTCTCCATCCTGAAGGTCGCCCTCACGGGCGGAGCTTACTGAGCATGGCCGCATACGAATTCATCGACCACAAGTTCGACGTCGTCGTCGTCGGCGCCGGGGGCTCTGGCCTCCGCGCGGCCCTCGGCTGCGCCCAGGCCGGCCTTCGCACCGCGTGCGTCTCCAAGGTCTTCCCGACCCGCTCTCACACCGTGGCCGCCCAGGGCGGCATCTCGGCGAGCCTGGGCAATATGAGCCAGGATGACTGGCGCTGGCACATGTACGACACCGTCAAGGGGTCGGACTGGCT
>DJWR01000227.1 GCA_002441055.1 Caulobacteraceae bacterium UBA6225
ATCCTCTCAGACCAGCTATGGATCGTAGTCTTGGTGAGCCATTACCCCACCAACAAACTAATCCAACGCGGGCTACTCCTATGGCGATAAATCTTTCCCCCGTAGGGCACATGCGGTATTAGCTGAAGTTTCCCTCAGTTGTTCCGCACCATAGGGCATATTCCCACGCGTTACTCACCCGTCCGCCGCTCACCCCGAAAGGTGCGCTCGACTTGCATGTATTAGGCCTGCCGCCAGCGTTCGCTCTGAGCCAGGATCAAACTCTCAGGTTGAGTTGACTTCTGACCCAACGTTTCTCAAACACCCCTAAGGGCGTCCAATTGGCATTGGTCTACGTATCTTGACGAGTTCCCAATCGTCGATAAGCCCGAAAGCCAATCGACGCATGGTATTGTCTTCAAGAGACCGCAGAGTTCGTCAGCGTCCAGACAGTTCCAAAGAACCATCGCCAGAACACCGCCGCCTGCGTTTCTCTTTCCAATTCAACAATGTCAAAGACCAAACCGGCTTCCGCCAGCCCCGCCAACCAGTCCGTCGGCGGCGAGGAGCGGCGTATCTAGTCGCCACCCCGGGACCTGTCAATCGATCCTTTCGGACTTTCTTTGCGTCATCTTCCCGGAGGAATTTGGCGCAAAAATCACTCCGGTCCGCCGAGGGGCTAACCTCTGTTGTCCGCAGCGATTCGATTGAAGGATCGGAAGCTAGCGACGGATGAAGAAAAGGTCAATAGCCTTTCGGCTGTCGTCAATTTCTGTCCGGCGTCGCGACCGAGGGGGCTACCTAGTGATCCGAGGCTGAGGAGTCAATGCGCCAGTCGGCGATACATCGGCTTGCTCGGCTTGCGGCAAACTCCCTATGAGAGGGCATGGCGCGAAGGAGGCGCTGGCGTCCATGCTGTCGCAGAAGACAAGATACGCCCTGCGGGCGCTGGTGGAACTGGCCCGGGTAGAAGGCGCGCAGCTGACCTCTGGGGAACTGGCCTTGCGGGCCGACGCCCCTCGGAAATTTCTTGAGGCCATCCTTCTGGAACTTTCCCGCCACCGGCTGGTGATCAGCCGCCGGGGCAAGTTTGGCGGCTACACCCTGGCCAGACCCGCCGCCGAGATCGCCTTCGCCGAAGTCATCCGGGTGATCGAGGGGCCCCTGGCGCTCGCCCCCTGCGTCAGCCGCACAGCATTCCGGAAGTGTGACGACTGCACAGATCTGGCCACCTGCACCTTGCGCGAGGCCCTATTGCGCGCCCGGGACGCCACAGCCGCCGTGCTGGAGGGCTACAGTCTCGCCGATGCGGCCGCGGGGACTGGCGCTGAAGTTTTCAGGCCCACCGCCTGAGGGGCGTGGGTAAGGTGGATCGCTCCCTCCCCTTCCAGGTACGGAACGGTCACGGGGTCAGCCAGCGGCGATATAGGCCTTGAGGCCATCGGCCTCCGCGACCACCTCGGAGATCTTGTGCTTCACCAGGTCGCCGATGGAGACGATGCCCAGGAGCTTGTCCTCCTGACAGACAGGCAGATGGCGCACGCGACGGTCCGTCATCCGCTCAAGCAGGGCGTCCACAGTCTCGCCAGGGGCGGCGAACAGCACGTCGCAGGTCATGCAACCGGAGATAGGCTTATCCAGGGCTGAGGCGCCCTGTTCAGCCACAATGCGGACCACGTCGCGTTCAGAGACAATGCCGACCACCTTGCCGCTGTCGAGCACCACCAGGGCGCCGACCCGCCTGGCGTGCAGCAGGGCGGTCACCGAACTAACGGAGTCGTTGGGCGTCACGGTGAAGACCAGGTCGCCCTTGGTCTTCAGGATCTGGGACACAAGCATAGGTCGTTTTCTCCCTCATCCCCTGGGAGAGCAGCCTGTCGCATAACGCGGGTTCTGGCAATCGCTCAGATAGAGGGGTCATCAGAGGCGCGATCAGGCTCTGTAGCCGGCGCCAGACGACTGGCGACCCAGAGGGCGGGCCCCACAAGAAAGAGCCCTGCCAGGAAGCCTGCGATATGAGCCTCCCACGCCACGGCGCCGTCGAGCCCCGGCGCGAAGCCCAGCACCGCCACGACCAGATTCAGGCCAATCCAGGCCGCGCTCATGAACAGAACGCGGGAGTCGAAGAGCGGCGCCAGCCGCCCTCCGCCCACCAGGATGCGGGTCGCCGCCCCGATCAGGCCGAACACCGCCCCTGAGGCGCCCACCAACAGGATCTCCTCGCCCGGGTGAAGCTTGGCGAAGGCCAGGTTCGCCAAGGCGCCACAGGCCAGGTAGAAGGCGAAGAAGACCGCAGCCCCCGACGCCTTTAACCCCATCAGCCGCGCCGTCGGACTCCCGAAGGCCAAGGCGCCGGCAGCGTTCATGGCGGCGTGAACCAGACCCCCATGGACGAACAGGGCGGTGACCAGACCAATCTGCGCGCCAGCCTCATACCCCGCCGGAGAGAAGCCGAACCGGCGATAAGCCGCCTCCCCGAGGATGAAGACCTGCAGTCCATAGGCGCCCATGATGGCGCCCACCAGCACCATGGCGGGCCAGGGGGCCTTGAAGATCGGCTCGCGGTGATCGGCCAAATGTACTTCCTCCTGCGCCCACGGCGCTCATGACGCCTCAGCCTTAACGAAATCGCGAGGGTTAGGCCTTCTAGATAGGGCGGAGTCCAAGTTTGGCACGCGGTTTGCTTAACGAACCCTGCGCCCTGTCCCCCGGAGACCGCCAAGCCCATGGCCCTCGTCAGCCCCGTCCGTTCGTCCGCCTGGTTTGTCGCCATCCTCGCTGGCGCCGCGTGCGCTGGTGCGGCTCAGGCGCAGCAGATGACCACCAACTCGGCCGATTTCAACGCCGGCTGGGGGCGATACGCCGGAAGTGAGAACCGCCCGGTGGATGTCTCCACCCGCGACGCCAACGGCAATCGCGTGATTGTCGATGGGCTGATCCTGACGGGCGAAGACCAGTCTTCCTTTAGCCGCTCCTGGGGGTCGGCCGACTCCTACGCCGGGGTCGGGGCCAGTTCCGGCGGCGCCAGCGCCATCGGCAACAACCTCGTGGTGGTCACCCAGGGCAACTACAACACGGTCATCGTCAACTCGACCCAGGTGAACAACGGCGACGTCATCGCCGGAACCCAGATGACATCGGGCGGAGTCGGCGATGCTGAATAGCCAGACCCTCCGGCTCAGCGGCGCGCTCAGCGCCCTTGCGCTCACCTTGTCGGCCTGCGCGACCCCGGTGGCCGGCCCCGGAGGCAACTATAGCCGACCGATCGGCAGCGCCCCGGTCACCGCCAATCCGACCCCCTATTCCACGGCCCTGGTCTGCCTGGCCGGCTATGCTCGGACCTCCAACCTGACAGCGCCGCGGATCGCTGTGGGTCGCATCGCCGACTACACGGGCAAGACCGAGTCTGACGGCAGCGGCCGCAAGATCACCCAGGGCGCCTCGCTAATGGCCATGTCGGCCTTCGCCAAGGCCGGCATGCCGCTCGTGGAGCGGTTCGACACCTCGGTGTCGGAGCTGGAACTGAAATACGCCAACAACAAGCTGATCTCCGACCAACCCAACGCCGCCCCCAACATGCCGGCAGAATATCGCCGGATTCTGTCGGGTCAGGTGCCCGGCTCGGACTTCTATGTGGCCGGCGGGCTGACGGAGCTGAACTTCAACATCCGCTCCTCGGGCTTTGACGTGGGCGGCGGTGATCCCGATCCGCAGGACCTGAAGGGCAATATGCGCGGTCGCCTGTTCATCATGAACATCGGCCTGGACCTGCGGCTGATCAACACCCGCACCCTCGAGGTGGTCGACGTCATCTCCTACCAGAAGCAGGTGATCGGCCGCGAAGTGGGCGTGGGCCTGTTCGACTTCCTGGGGGGCAATGTGTTCGACATCTCCGCCGGAACCGGGGCGCTCGAGCCCATGCAGCTGGCGGTGCGCTCCCTGGTGGAGCGGGCGGTCATCGAGATGAGCGCCAATCTTTACGGCATGCCCGGTCCTCAGGCCTGTCTGTCGTCCGACCCCCTGGGCGGGAGCACGGTGGGGATCACCGGCGCCTATGTCCCGGCCTACAACAATCTGGGGACCAACAATGCGCAGACTCGCGAAGATCCTGATCGCTGGAACGTCCGTCGCGATTCTGACGTCCGCGGCCGCTACTAGCCAGACCTACGACAGCGTCATCGTCAGCGATCAGGTGCAGACCGGGGACATCTTCTCCGGCCAGACCCTTGACGTCGTGGAGGTGACCGAGACGACGACAGCCGTCACCACCGCCACAGGCGCGGCCTTCAATGGTTCAGCCGATGGCGTGACCCTGGACGTTCGCGCCAACCAGAACCTGCAGGCCGATGTCACCGCCGACACCCGGCTCGACGCCGCCGTCAGCTCGGGCGCCGCCACGGCCCTGACCACCACGGCCACCGGCGTGACCTCAGAGTCCAACATCTATGGCGGGGTCCTGACCGGGGTCTACAATCAACAGATCGGACCAGGGCGCATCTATAGCCACAGCCATGTGGAGGCCCCCAACGCCGAGGCCGGGGATGTGACCGCCTCAACCCAGGCCATCGGGATCAGCCAGGGCTTTGGGGCAAGCTACAGCGTCGTGGGCGCTCGGGTGAACCAGACCAACCAGGCCGATGTGGTGGCCGATGGTGGCGGCACCTATGGCTATGTGGAAGGCGCCGCCACCTTCACGGGCGCGGCCACGGGAACCAATGTGACCAGTTCGGGCGCCGGCGGATCGGGCGAACGCTACATCATCAACCAGACCAATGCGGCCGGACAGACCCAGGCCAGCCAGTTCACCGCCCATGGAAACGCCTATCTGGCCACCACCAGCGCCACGGCCACCGGCAACAACATCAACCTCTACAACGAGGGCGGGTTGCTGGACGTGACCAGCGACCAGAGCAACCAGACCTATATCCGGGCACAGACCGGCGCCTCGGCCTATCAGTTCGGCTCGGCCGCGAGCATCGCCTATGGGGTCGGCAATTCCTTCCTGGCCGGCAATCTAGGGTCCGAGGCGGTGATCGACGCCGTCCAGCTGAATGACGGCGGCGGCGTGGAAGTCGTCGCCGACCTGACGGGCGCCGAGGGTTACGACGCCACGGCAAACGCCACTGCGATCGGCAATGCGGCCACCGGCTATGTCTGCAGCGACTGCGATGGCCGCCTGGTGGCCACGAGCCAGCAGGTCAACAACGCCGATGTAGGCGCGGCCACCGCTGTCACCGTGACCGGCTACGCCCGCTCGGCCAGCGGCGTTGCCACGGCCGTGGGCAATACCGCCACCTACTATGTGAGCCGTCCCAACAGCGACTGAGGCGGGTCTAGCCCGACGTCATCAGCCCCGTTCGCGCCTTGCCCTCGCCGCAACTGGCGGCGATGGTGCGGGTCGCTCTGGTGATCTTCGGACGTATCAATGATTGGTTCTCTGCGAGCGGCGCTTGCGCTTATCGTCGCCCTCGCCCTGGCTGGCTTTGCTGGCGCAGCTCCCCTTTCCCAGCCCTCTGAGCTCCCCCAGAGCTCTCACGTCGCTCAAGAGAGCAGCAGGCTCAGGCTAGAGCCAGGCCAATGGCCTCAAGCGGTCCTAGATGTCGCGCCGGACCCCGAAGTCCGCTTTGGCGCTCTGCCCAACGGCATGCGCTATGCGATCCGTCGCCAGACAATTCCCGAGGGACAGGCGGCCCTGCGTCTGCGGATCGACGCCGGCTCGCTGATGGAGGCCGATGACCAACAGGGTCTGGCCCACTTCCTGGAGCACATGGCCTTCAACGGCTCCGAAGCGGTGCCGGAAGGCGAAATGATCAAGATTCTGGAGCGGCTTGGCCTGGCCTTCGGCGCCGACACCAACGCCTCCACCGGATTTGACGAGACCATCTACAAGCTCGACCTGCCAAGGACCGACGAGGGGACCCTCTCCACCAGCCTGATGCTGCTGCGGGAAACCGCCATGAACCTGCTGATCGCCCAGGATGCGGTGGAGCGGGAACGGGGCATCGTCCTGTCGGAGGAGCGCGCTCGCGACACCCCGCCCTACCGGATCTACAAGAGCCGCCTGTCCTTCCTGCTGAAGGACCAACGGCTGAGCCAGCGCTATCCCATCGGTGACGTCGAGATTCTGCGCCATGCGCCGGCGACGGCGATGCGTGATTTCTACAGCGCCTACTACCGCCCTGAGCGGGCGCTTCTGGTGGCGGTAGGCGATTTTGACATGGACGCCATGGAGGCCAGGATCGTTGAGGCCTTTGGCGATTGGCGCGTTGAGGGCGAAGCGGGCGAGGATCCTGATCTGGGGCCCGTGGCCGCTCGCGGGCTTGAAGCCAAGGTGGCGGTGGAGCCCGGCGTTCAAGCGGCGCTGCAAATGGCCTGGGTCAGGACCCCGGACATCGCGCCGGACTCCGTCGCCAGACGCCAAGCCGATGTGATCGAGCGGCTCGGCTTTTCGGTCCTGAACCGTCGCCTCTCAGCCCTCGCCAGGGCCTCTGATCCGCCCTTCCTGGGGGCCGGCGCCTTCATCAATGACGAGTTCGGCGCGGCCGAAACCACCAGCATCCTGGCCAATGCTCAAGAGGGCCGCTGGCGCGAAGCCCTGGCCGCCATCGAGGCCGAACAGCGCCGAGCGATGGAGCATGGCGTCCGCCAGGATGAGCTGGATCGCGAGATCGCCGAATACCGCGCCAGCCTGCAAGCGAGCGTCGCGGGCGCCGGCACTCGGCGGCCCGCGGCCCTGGCCCAGCAGATCCTCGGCGCAACGGCCCAGGATCTGGTGGTCACCAGCCCCGCCCAGGACCTGGCCATATTCGAGGCGGCGGTCGCCGGGCTGGAGGCTTCAACGGTCTCCCGCGCCCTCGCCGCTGCGTTTCAGGGGCAAGGCCCGCTGATCTTCCTGGCCACGCCTACCCCGGTGGAGGGCGGCGAGGCCGCCGTGATCGCCGCCTATGAAGCCTCTCGAGCCAAGGCGGTGAGCGCGCCTGAAGCTCTGTCGCAACTGGAATGGCCCTATGCCAGCTTTGGCGCCCCAGGGAAGGTGGTCGAGACGCAGGATGTCACCGATCTGGATGCGGTGTTCGTCCGGTTCGAAAACGGCGTGCGCCTGACCATCAAACCGACCCGGTTCCAGGACGATGAGATCCTGGTGGCGGTCAATGTCGGCGACGGTCTGCAGAGCCTGCCCGCTGACGTCCAGAGCCTGGCCTGGGCGGCTCAGGCCTTCGGTGAAGGCGGTCTTGGCCAGATCACCGCAGAGGATATGGAACGGGTCCTGGCCTCACGGACCTACGGGGTGCGCCTGCGGGTCAGCGACGAGGCCTTCACCTTGAGCGGCGAGACGCGACCTGAGGATCTCGAAATCCAGATGCAGGTTCTTGCCGCCTACCTCACCGACCCTGCCTGGCGCGGCGAGCCCTTCGCCCGTATCCAGGCTGCTGGCGCGACGATCCATGAGCAATATGCCGCCACCGCCAATGGGGTGCTGTCCCGGGACCTCGCAGGTCTGCTGCACTCAGGCGACCGACGATGGACCTTCCCGTCCAAGGACGAGATCGCCAGCGCGCGCCTTGAAGACCTCCGCCAGCAGCTGGCACCCCTGGAAACCGCGCCGATCGAGGTGGTGATCGTCGGGGACACCACGGTCGAGAAAGCAACGGCCGCGGTCGCGGACACCTTGGGCGCCCTGCCCCCCAGGCCCGAGCCAGCGGCCGCCCATGATGTGACGGGCGTGGTCTTCCCCGACGCGCCGGCGACGCCGCTGCGGCGGACCCATAGCGGGCGCGACGACCAGTCGATCGGCTATGTGGCCTGGCCCAGCACAGACTTCTTCGCCGACCCTCAAGGGGCCAGAGAGGCCGCCGTGCTAGGCGAGATCCTGCGCCTGCGTCTGACCGAGGAACTGCGCGAGAGCCAGGGCGCCACCTATTCGCCTTCGGTGAACTACAATCACGCCTATGTCTGGACGGGCTGGGGCTACATGTCCGCCAGCGTTGAGATCCCCCCGGCGGGCCTCGACGCCTTCTTCGCCGATGTGGAGGAGATCGCAGCCGACCTGCGCGATACGCCGGTGAAGGCCGACGAACTTGAGCGCGCCCGTCAGCCGCGGCTGGAGCGGATCGCTCGGGCCAAGGTCACCAACGACTATTGGCTGAATGAACTTGCTGGCGGTCAGGCCGATCCCCGGCGCCTCGACGCCATCCGCGCAGCCATCCCAGGGACCGAGCGGGTGAGCGCGGAAGATGTCCAACGGGCCGCGCAGCGGATCCTGCGGCCCGAGGCGGCCTGGAAGATCGAGGTCGTCCCCGAGGACTGAGACCGGTCCTAATAGACCGTGCCGCCGACGCCGCCATCGAGGCTCAGCGCCATGGAGGAGGAGGATTCGCTGACCTCCTCTTCTTCGCGGTAAGCCGTGTAGGTCTCGGTGGAGACCATGGTCAGGATTTTCACCCCGGCGCCGAAGCGGCGCAGGAGCGAACGCTCATTGCAGTCACGGGCCGGCTTCTGGGGCCGACAGGTCACCTGGCCGCCGGGGGCGTGATAGAGGGCCTCGCCCTTGGCGCAGACCAGGGTCTGGCCGCCGGAGAAGTCCACCTGACCCGAGAACTCGGCGATGGTCGCCTGCAGGCGCGCCCCGGCCACGCAGCGATAGAGCTCGCCATCGTAGATGTCGCGGACGTCACGCTCGGGGAACAGCTGGGCGGCTGGGTGGGGGGTCTGGCGATCATCGATGCAGACGGCCTGGATCACCACCCGACGGGTGGCCGAGCGGGTGGCCTCATAGGCGGTGCGGCGCGTGCGTCTTGCGCCTTCCACATTTAGTCCCTGGATCAGGCCCGTGGCCACAGGGGGCGAATAGTAGCCGCCACCTCCCCCGCCACCGTAGTAGACGGCCGCACCACCGCCGGCGCCGGCGCCGGCCCGGGCTGAGGCGTTCACAGTAGCGCTTGCGCTGGCGTTGACCACGACGGTGGGGGCGACCACCACATTGACGCTGGGAATATTCACCCCATGCCCCGGCGGCGCGCAGCACGGGGGATTCGACGGCGGCGGCGGCGGGGGCGGCGGCTTGCAGCAGGGCGGCGGCGGTGGTTCACAGCAAGGGGGCGGCGGCGGCGTGCAGCAGGCCTCGGCCCGCTCGGGCGCTGCGCCTGCCAGCAGGAACAGGCCAAGCCCGAGGGTCAGGCCAAGCAGGGTCTTTTGCGGCGCCATGTCGGCCTCCAACTCTCTACGCCCGAGCCCTGCAATTTTCAGGCCGCAAGTCCCCCGTCGAATGGGGTCTGCGGCCTGGCTGTCCCGGATGGAGACAGCGGCGGCCTGGCCCGAATCCTTCTGCAAGCCCCATGCGGTCAATCTCGACCGCGGTGGGAGCCGCGCAGCGATGTCGATGTGCCATCCAAACACGGAACGGTTGATAGACTATTGGCGCAGCCGGGCCCGACCAGGCGCGCCGCCGCCGCGCACGTCGATCAGCCCTGCCGATTTCGCCGATCTTCTGCCGCAGGTGCTCATGCTCGGGCGGGTGTGTTCGGGCATCTATCCGATCCGCCTGGCGGGCGGTCTGGTGACTGAGTTGCACCAGCGCGACCTGCGCCAACAGAATGCGCTTTCCCTGTTCGGCGCCAAGGACCGGATGGACCTGCAGACCGCTCTGGAAATGGCTCGGCGACGCCCCGAACCCATCGTGGTGAACGCCACCGCCCACGCCGAGGGGGTAGCGATCGGCATGGAGATGCTGTTCGCCCCCCTGGCCGGGCCAGAGAACGGCCCTGACCGGTTCCTCGGCCTCTATCAGCCCCTGGCGATGGTGGCCCGCCTTCGGGAAAAGCCCGTGCTCAGCTTCTCGCTGGAGGGCATCCGCAAGGGCGGCCCGGCCAATGAGGAAGCCCCACGCCTGCGACTGGCCGCCATCGACGGCCGGCGGATCGCCTGACCGGCGGGCCTCAGCCTGCCAGCGCCTTCCACAGGAGTTGGACGCCCACCAGGATCATCAGGACATAGATGGCGGTGTAGAACTGCTCGGCCTTGATCCGGCGGACCAGCCAGACCCCGGCGAAGGTCGACGCGATGGCCAGGGGAGCCAGCACTGAGGCGGTCATCAGGTTCTGCGTCGTGAACTGGCCCAGCGCCAAATAGGCCGGGACCTTGATCCAGTTGATCACCGCAAAGAAGATCGCCGTGGTCCCCACCAGGACGGGCGGGGTCAGGTTCTTGGGCAGCACCCACATCTGGAACGGCGGCTGACCGGCATGGGCGATCTGGCTGGTGAAGCCTGAGGCCGCCCCAAGCAGGGCGCCCAGGGCCAGGGGCGCATCCTTGGGCGCCTGCACCCCACCGCCCCGGGCGAGCCATAGACGATGCAGGGCGAAGACAATGCTGATGGCGCCCAGAACAGCGAGGACGGCGGTGGCCGAGACCTTGGCGGCCAGCAGATAGCCCAGGACGATACCCACCGCCGCGGAGGGGATCATCAGCATCAGGATGTCCCGATCCCAGCTGCGCCGGAAGGCCCAGACGCCGACCACGTCCTGCACGATCAGCACCGGCAGCAGGATGGCTGCGGCCTGCACCGGCGAAATGGCCAAGGCCAGGAGCGGCAGAGAAATGGCGCCCACGCCGGCGAATCCGCCCTTGGCCAGCCCCAGCAGGATCACCGCCGGTATGGCCAGGGCGTAAAACAGCGGGTCGGTCAGCACTGGGGGCTCAACCCCGCGCTTGAGGTGACAAGGACCCAGACCTTTGCACACTGACCACCCGCAGTTCCCGCTCGTGGCCCTCCCGGTCAGGCCACTGGATGGACTGCCCAGGCCTCAGACCCAGCAGACCCGCGCCGACGGGTGTCAGGATCGAGATCCGGCCGGCAGCGATATCGGCCTCGGCTGGATAGACCAGGGTGACGACTCGGGATTCTCCATGGGCCTGATCGACGAATTCCACGCGCGCGCCCATGCCGGCGATATCAGCGGGGGTCTCGGCGTCCGGACGGACGTCGGCGCGCTCTATCTCTTCCAGCAGCAGGCGCGAGACCTCAGGCGACCTCTGCAGAGCGCCGAGCGCCAGGTCCGTGATGCGGTCCGCATCGGTTTCACTGAGAATGATGTTGGGCCGCGAGGCGGCCAGGGACGAAGTCGGCATTGAGAATTTCCAGAACGAGAACAGGAGCAGACGGCCGGAACGGCGCCATGCTCGTCCCGGACTTCAGATGTGCAGAAATGTCCCCGGACTCGGCTGACGCGCAGCACAAGCCCGGGGCTGGAAGCCTGCCGCCAGGTCCTTCCCCCGAATCCGGATGCGATTTGCGCGCGCGCTCAACATGGGGCCAGCAAGCCCACCAACCCCCGCTGAAGTCAACTGAGGGTCACTCCGGGGCGCTCGCCACGTCCAGGGCTTTGAGATCCTCAGCGCTCAGGGAGAGCTCTGCCGCGCCCATCAGCTCTTGCAGCTGAGCGACGCTGGTGGCGCTGGCGATGGGGGCGGTGAGGCCCGGCTGAGCCATGACCCAGGCCAGCGCCACCTGGGCCGGCGTCGCCCCATGGCCGCCGGCCACCTCGTCCAGGGCGGCCAGGATGCGCATGCCGCGCGGCGTCATGTACTTCTTCGCGCCGCCGCCTCGCGGGCTTTTGGAGAGATCAGCTTCGGAGCGGTACTTGCCGGTCAGGAAGCCGCTGGCCAGCCCATAGAAGGGGATGACGCCGATCTCTTCGTCGATGCAGAGCTGCTGCAGGGCGCCCTCGAAGCCCGCCCGGTCATAGAGATTGTAAAGCGGCTGCTCGCTCTCATAGCGCGGGACGCCAAGCTCTTTGGCGGTGTCGATGGCCGATTTCAGCCGCTCGGCGGTGAAGTTGGACGAGCCCACCACCCGCACCTTGCCGGCCTTGATCAGCCGGCCATAGGCCTCAGCCGTCTCGGCCAGCGGCGTGTCGGGGTCGTCCCGGTGGGACTGATAGAGGTCGATATGGTCGGTCTTCAGCCGCTTGAGCGACGCCTCAACCGCCTGTTCGATATAGGCGGCCGAGAGGCCCTTCATCCCCTCGCCCATCTCCATTCCGACCTTGGTGGCCAGCACGATCCTGTCGCGCCGCCCGCCTTGGGCGAGCCAGTTTCCGATCACCGTCTCCGAGGCCCCGGCGCCGGCCGGAGACCAGCGGGAATAGACATCGGCGGTGTCGACGGCGTTGAAGCCGCCATCGACAAAGGCGTCGAGGATCGAGAAGGAGGTCTTCTCATCGGCCGTCCAGCCAAAGACGTTGGTCCCCAACATCAGCGGGGCGATCTTCAGGTCCGAACGTCCCAGTCTGCGCAGCTCCATGAGCGGGCCTCCCTCTCGTGATGTGATCAGGCGGCCTGCTGACCGTCCTCGTAAACCGGCGCCTCCTCAGGGAGCAGGGCCGGGCGCCCGAGGATCATATCCGAAGCCTTCTCGGCGATCATGATGGTCGGCGCATTGGTGTTGCCCCCCACCAGGGTCGGCATGACCGAGGCGTCGATGACCCGCAGACCGGTGAGGCCCCGGACCTTCAGCTCGGCGTCGACCACCGCCATGGCGTCGCCGTCCGCACCCATCTTACAGGTGCCCACCGGGTGGTAGATGGTTTCCGAGGTGCGCTTGATCCAGGCGTCGATCTCCTCGTCGGTCTGCACCGCTTCCCCCGGCGAATATTCCGGCCCGCGATAAGGATCCAGCGCCGCCTGACGGGCGAGCTCGCGCATCATCTTGACCCCCTCGCGGATGGCGCGGCGGTCCTCCTCGGTGGCCAGGTAGTTGGCGAAGATGGCCGGATGATCCATCGGATCGGCCGAACGCAGCCCCACCCGCCCACGGCTTTCGGGGCGCAGCTGGCAGACGTGGAAGGTGAAGCCGTCCTTGGCCACGGCCACCTTGCCGTGGTCCTGCATGATGGC
>DJWR01000018.1 GCA_002441055.1 Caulobacteraceae bacterium UBA6225
ACCCGCCGGCGGATGACCATCCTCTATTCCTCCCCGGAGGCTGCGGCCCTGCCCGCTGACGAGGTTCGCGCCCGGACGCCGTCGGCGCCCAATGACGACTATTCGTCCTTCGTGCGGCGGACCACCTGCGACGCGGCCGACCGGTTCAGCTTCTCCAACCTGCCGGACGGCGCCTGGTTCGTGATCACCGTCGCCCGTCCCTCGGCCGGCGCCGGCGAGAGCGTGGCCATCATGCGCCGGGTCGTCACCCGGGGCGGTCGGATCAGCCCGATCGACCTCTAGACCCAAGCCTGACACAAGCGTGAGATCAGATTTCGCCCGTCGCCGGAACCCGGCGGCGGGCGTCGTCCTTTCTGGTCCATGGTCTCGCTTCCCAAAACCCCCGCCGCCGCCCGTCCCACCATCTATGCCCTGGGTCTGGCGAGCCTCGCCCTGGGCCTGATCAAGACGGCCCGGCCAGCCGCCATCGCCGAGCGCACCGGGCTGGGAGGGGCCGCCATGGTTCGCGCCCTGGGGCTTCGGGAAATGGCCGCCGGAGCGGGGCTGCTGCTGGATGGGGGCGACAAGCGGTGGCTGGCGGCCCATGGCCTGAACATCGTCGGCCAGGTCGCCGTCCTCCTCAAGGCGCGGCCCTCAAGCCGGCGGGAGTGGCGCAGCCTTACGGTCTTCTACGGCGTCCTGCTCGGCCTGACCCTGGCCGATGTCTATGCCGCCCAGCGTCTGAGACGCGCCGGCCGCTGAAGGTGAAACGCCCTCCCTGCGGCGCAGGAAGGGCGTTCTGTCAGCCTTGGCTCAATGGCCCGTCAGTGGACCTGAGCGCGGCCGATGGAGAGGCCGTCCTCGCCAGCCCGCACCTCGATCACCGCCCCATCCTCCAGATCGCCAGCCAGCAGCTTGCGGGCGATAGGATCGATCAGGGCCTTCTGGATCACACGCTTCAGCGGGCGAGCGCCATAGACCGGGTCATAGCCCTTGTCCCCAAGCCAGGTCATGGCCGAGCTGTCGAGGGCGAGCGTCATGCGGCGATCAGCCAGCATCTTCTCCACCCGCTGCAACTGGATGCCGACGATATTGTCCATCTCGGCGCGGCCCAGCCGCTTGAAGAGGATGATCTCGTCGATCCGGTTGAGCAGTTCGGGGCGGAAGTGGCTGCGGACCACATCCATGACCATCGGCCGCACGGCCTCCACCGGCTCGCCCTCGGCCTGGGCGGCGAGGAATTCGGAGCCCATGTTGGAGGTCATGATGATCAGGGTGTTGCGGAAGTCGATCGTCCGCCCCTGACCATCGGTCAGCCGGCCGTCATCCAGCACCTGCAACAGGATGTTGAACACGTCCGGGTGGGCCTTCTCGACCTCGTCGAACAGGATCACCTGATAGGGCCGACGACGGATCGCCTCCGTCAGCGCGCCGCCCTCGTCATAACCGACATAGCCCGGAGGGGCGCCGATCATGCGGCTGACCGAGTGCTTCTCCATGTACTCGCTCATGTCGAGGCGGGTAATGGCCTGTTCGTCGTCGAACATGAATTCGGCCAGGGCCTTGGTCAGCTCGGTCTTGCCGACCCCGGTGGGGCCGAGGAACAGGAAGGAGCCGATGGGCCGGTTGGGATCCTGCAGACCCGCACGGGCCCGGCGCACGGCGTCGGAGACGGCGACCAGCGCCTCCTCCTGGCCCACCACACGGCCACGGAGATAGTCCTCCATGGACAAGAGCTTTTCGCGCTCGCCCTCCAGCATCTTGTCGACGGGCACGCCGGTCCAGCGGCTGACCACCGCGGCGATCTGTTCGGCGTCCACCACCTCGGGGCTGACCGGCTCCTCGGCGGCCGCCGTCTCGGCCTGCGCCAGGCTCCGCTCCAGGGGCGGGATTTCGCCATAGGCGATCTCTGAGGCCCGCTGCAGGTCGCCCCGGCGCTGGGCGGCGACCAGTTCGGCGCGCAGGCGGTCCAGGGCCTCGCGGATCTGGGCGGCCGAGCTCAGCTTGTCCTTCTCCGCCTTCCAGCGGCCGGTCATGCCGGCGGACTCAGCCTCCAGTTCGACGAGTTCGTCCTCCAGCTTCTCCAGGCGGGCCTTGGAGGCCGCGTCGGTCTCCCGGGTCAGGGCCTCGCGCTCGATCTTCAGCTGGACGATCCGGCGGTCGATCTCGTCCAGTTCCTCGGGCTTGGAGTCCACGGCCATGCGCACCCGGCTGGCGGCCTCGTCCACCAGGTCGATAGCCTTGTCGGGCAGGAAGCGGTCGGCGATGTAGCGGTTCGACAGGGTGGCGGCCGCCACGATGGCGCTGTCGGAAATCCGCACCCCGTGGTGGACCTCGTACTTCTCCTTCAGGCCCCGCAGGATGGAGATGGTGTCCTCCACCGTCGGCTCGGAGACGAACACCGGCTGGAAGCGGCGGGCAAGCGCAGCGTCCTTCTCCACATGCTTGCGGTACTCATCGAGCGTGGTGGCGCCGACGCAGTGCAGCTCGCCCCGCGCCAGGGCGGGTTTGAGCAGGTTCGAAGCGTCCATGGCCCCGTCCGACTTCCCGGCGCCAACCAAGGTGTGCATCTCGTCGATGAACAGGATGATCGAGCCCTCGGCGGCGGTGACTTCGTTGAGCACGGCCTTCAGCCGCTCCTCGAACTCGCCACGATACTTCGCGCCGGCGATCAGGGAGCCCATGTCCAGGGACAGGAGCTTCTTGTCCTTCAGGCTTTCGGGCACGTCGCCATTGACGATCCGCAGGGCCAGGCCCTCGACGATGGCGGTCTTGCCGACACCGGGTTCGCCGATCAGCACGGGATTGTTCTTGGTGCGCCGCGACAGCACCTGGATGGTCCGGCGGATCTCCTCGTCGCGGCCGATGACGGGGTCGAGCTTCTGGTCCCGGGCCGCCTGGGTCAGGTCGCGGGCGTAGCGTTTGAGGGCGTCATAGCCCTCTTCGGCCGAGGCGGAATCGGCGGTGCGGCCCTTACGGACGTCGCTGGCGGCGCTCTCCAGGGCGCTGGCCTTGACGCCGGCGCTCTTCAGGGCGTCAGCGGCCTCTCCGCCCTCGGCGGCGATGGCCAGCAGCAGACGCTCGGTGGTGACGAAGGCGTCGCCGGCGGTCTTGGCGTCGGCCTCGGCCTTGGCGAAGACCCGGGCGCTTTCGGGCGCCATGTAGAGCTGGCCTGAGCCCCCCTCGACCTTGGCCCGCTTGGCCAGGGCCGCTTCGACGGCGGCGTCGGCCTCGTCGGGTCGGCCGCCAGCGCTCTGGATCAGAGCGCGGGACAGCCCGTCCTTCTCCTCAAGCAAAACCTTGAGCAGGTGGATGGGGGCAAGTTGCTGGTGCCGGCGGGCGAGCGCGAGGCTCTGGGCCGACTGGATCGCCTGTTTGGCGCGATCGGAATAGAAGTCGATGTTCATGGCATCCCCTCGTTAGGCGGATTGACGGAGCCTGCCTTTGAGCAAGCACAAGCCCTCGTCGGCTCCAGAGATAGGTGTGGCCAATGAGCCACACAAGCGAGCCAGCCGCCTTTCTTGCTGTCCTGACGGAAACCAATCGGACCTCCGCCGGCTTCCCCTCCCCTCACCGGCGTCCCGCACGCCGTTCGGCAATCTTGAGTGGCGTGGAGGTTCTCACATGAAAAAGGCTCTGATGTTGACGCTGGCTGGCGCGACAGGGCTGGCCAGTCCGGCCGCGGCTGGCGGGTTTTACCTGCAGGAACAGTCGGTTCGTGGCGCCGGGCGCGCCTATACCGGCGAAGTCGCTGACACCGGCGTGTCCTCCCTTTGGTGGAATCCGGCCGCCATCGCCCGCTCTCCGCGGGAGGTCTATGTGGGCGCCCATGCGATCTTCATTGACGCGGAGGTGGAGAACACCGGCGCGACCATCACCTATCCTGGCGGCGTGACGGTTCCGGTCGGAGGCGAGCCCCGAGCCCTCAACCCCATTCAGGATGGCCTGGCCCCGAATTTCGCCATCGCCACGCCGGTGGGCGATCGCTTCGCCTTGGGCTTCTCCGTGGCCGCCCCCTACAACTTCACCACCGAATACCGGGACAACGCCTGGGCCCGCTATGATGGGCTGGAATCGGGCCTGACCACGGCCGACATGCAGCTGACCGCCGCCATGCGAGCCACTGACTGGCTCGACCTGGGCGCCGGCGTCAGCGCCCAGTACACCGAGGCCACGCTGTCGACCGCTTATCCCAACCTCGCCCCTGGCGCGCCGGACGGGGTTTCGCAGCTGAAAGGCGAAGGCTGGGACTATGGCTGGACGGTGGGCGCGCAGGCCCATTTCGACACTCTGACCTTCGGCGCCAGCTATCGCAGCGCCATCGAGCATGACCTGGAGGGCGACGTGCGGGTGCTGGGTCTCGGCGGTCCGCTGGCGCCGTTCAATGTGGATACCGAAGGCTCGGCCAACTTCTCCACCCCGTGGATCGCCACCTTCGGCGCCCGCTGGCAGGCCACCGATCGCCTGGGGCTGAACGCCCAGGTCAACCGCATCGGTTGGAGCGAGTTCGACGAGATCAGCGTCGCCTCGAGCGCCGTCAATGAGACCCTGCCCCAACGCTACAAGGACGTGACCACAGGCGGCGTGGGCATGGACTATGCGGTCAATCCGCGTCTGACCCTGCGGGCCGGGGTTCAGTATGATCCGACGCCCACCCCGGACGATCTGCGGACCGCGCGCGTCCCCGACGGGGATCGCTGGCTCTACGGCGTCGGCGCCACGGCCGACATCACCGAGACCCTGAAGATGGACGCCGCCCTCTCGTACATCGCCTTCGACGAGAGCGAGGTGAACCACGACACCACCTTTTACGAAGGTACCCCGGCGGCGACGACTAGCCGCCTTCGCGGCACGGTGAACGGCAACGCCGGGATCATCTCGCTTGGCCTGCGAAAGACATTTTAGGCGATCCCAGGCGCCAGGCCTGCTCAGTTGACCTCGGTCTTCTTGGGCGGGTCGGGCGGCAGGGGGGCGACGGGCACGCCGTCGGCCACCAGGGCCTTCACCTCGGCCGGGGTGGCCTGGCCATAGATGCCGCGATCCTCTGAGCGGCCTTCATGGATGGCCCGGGCCTCGGCGGCGAAGGCGTCGCCGACATTGTCGAAATTCTCCTCCACATGGCGGCGCACCTTGCTGAGCGCCTCCATCATCACCGCCCGGGCCTTCGGCGGGAGATCGGGGGTGTTGCGTTTCGTGCCGGCCACAGCGGGCGCCATGATCTGTTTACGCACCTCGGCGGTCCCGCAGACCGGGCAGGACAGCAGGCCGCGGGCCTTCTGGTCGTCGAAGTCGCCAGACGCGCCAAACCAGCCTTCGAACTCATGGTCCTGGTCGCACACCAGGGCGTAGCGGATCATGACAGGGGCGCCGGCCCGCTGAAGGGGCGGGCATGGGCCAGGGCGGGAATGGCGGCCCGCGCCTTGGCCACCTGAGCCAGGTCGAGGTCGGCGAACAGAACGTCCGGCTCATCGTGGTCGAGCTTGCCGAGCACTTCTCCCCAGGGGCCGATAGCGAGGCTGCGTCCATAGGTGCCACGGCCGTCCTCGTGGAAACCGCCCTGAGCCGGCGCCAGGACGAAGCTGCCGGTCTCGATGGCCCGAGCGCGCAACAGCACCTCCCAGTGAGCTTCGCCGGTCGGTCGGGTGAAGGCGGCCGGAACAGTGAGGACCTGCGCCCCGGCCAGGGCGAGCGCCCGATGCAGGGCCGGGAAGCGGATATCATAGCAGATGGTCAGGCCCAGCACCGCACCCTCGGCCCGGACCACCACCGCCCTGTCCCCCGGCGTATAGGTCGAGGACTCCCGGGCGGTTTCGCCATTGGGCAGGTCCACATCGAACATGTGCAGCTTGTCGTAGGTGGCCGCGATCTCTCCATCCGGGGTGATCAGGGCGCTGCGGTTGGCCGCTTGGCCATCCTCGCGCCGAACGAGCGCCGAGCCCACGAGGATGCTGACTTTCAGCCGCTTGGCCGCCGCCCGCAGGCCCAGCACCACCGGATCATCCTCCAGCGCGGTCAGCTGCGGCGTCAGGCGCTGGCGGTCCTTCTGCAGCAGGTTAGTCCCCTCCGGCGTCAGGATCAGCCTAGCCCCGCCCTGGGCGGCGCGGCTGATCAACGGCGCCACATGCTCAAGGGCGCTGGCCTGGCTGGCCGGGGTCCGGGTCTGGACGAGGGCGACGCGCAGGGTCATGGGCTCAGCCAGATGGCTCAGGCCTGGCCGAGCAGGGCGTCAAGCTCGCCAGCCCGCTCCAGCTCCATCATGTCGTCACAGCCGCCGATGTGCCGGTCGCCGATGAAGATCTGCGGGAAGGTGTTGCGGCCCGATCGCCGGTTCATCTCCTGCCGCTTCTCGGGGTCGAAGGCGGCCTCGATCTCGGTGAACTCCACGCCCTTCTTCTCGAGCAGCGCCATGGCGCGCGCGCAGTAGGGGCAGAACGGCTTTGTGTAGAGGGTGACGTTTGGCATGACAGGGATAAGGGGCGTCCAGATGGAAATGTCCAGACCTGGGCGCGAACGCCGCAGATCATGAGGCGGTCGTCGCGGCCTTCACCCGCGCGACCACGGCGAGATCGACGCGCGCCGCCCCGGCCGCGAGCAGGGCGCGCGCGCAGCCCTGGGCGGTGGCGCCTGTGGTCAGAACGTCGTCCACCAGCAGGATGTTGCGCCCGGCCACCTGTCGGGCCCGCTGCGGCGGCACGTCGAAGGCCCCGGCCACATTGCGCTGGCGGCCCGAGCCGGACTTTCCCCCCTGGCTCTCGGTGGCCCGGCGGCGCACCAGGGCGTCGGGCAGGTAGGTCCTGTCCCTCAAGCGGGCCAGCCCCCGGGCGATCTCGGCGGCCTGGTTGAACCGCCGGCTGAACAGGCGGCTGCGGTGCAGGGGCACCGGCGCGATGGCGTCGACCTCCTCCACCAGCTGGTCGGCGGCCCGGGAAATCCAGCGGGCGAACAGCGGCGCCAGGTCCTGGCGGTCGGCGTGTTTGAACTGCAGGATCGGATCGCGGGAGGTCTCGTCGTAGAGACAGGCCGCCCTGGCCCGGGAAAAGGCCCGCGGGCGGGCCTCACAGGCGACGCACCGCGCGCCGGGGCCAAGGGCGTATTCAAAAGGCGCGCCACAACCGTCACAGACCGGCCCGTCGATGAAGGTGATCTTCATCCAAGCCTCAGTCGACAGGCCCGGCGACAGGGGTCTCGGCCCGGTGTCCAGGACCAGCGGCGGAAAAACCAGGTCGAGCAGGCCACGCCCGGCCGATTTCAGCCGCAGCCCTGGTTTCCAGACGAGGCCCGACAGGCCATCTTGCAGGCTCATGTCACCTGCTCCCCCCAGACTCTTCGACCGCGCCCTGGTGCGCCGGCGCCTGACCCGCGCGGCCAAGGGCTTTCACCAGGCCGATTTCCTCCACCGCCGCGCCGCCCAGGACGCGGTGGAACGGCTGGAGGCGATCATGCGCGACTTCCCGACGGCCGTCGATCTTTCGGCGCGCCGGGGCGCCTTCGCCGAGGCCCTGGCGCAAAGCGACGCGCGTCCGCGCATCGGCGCGGTGATCGAGGCGGACTATTCCGCCGCCATGCTGGCCGGCCGCCCCGGCCCCCGGGTCGCCGTCGACGAGGAGGGCCTGCCCTTTGCGCCCGCCAGCCTCGACCTGGTGGTCTCGACGCTCAGCCTGCACTGGACCAATGACGTGGTCGGCGCGCTCATCCAGATCCGGCGCGCGCTACGGCCCGACGGCCTGTTCATCGGCGCCTTCCTGGGGGGCTCGACCCTGTTTGAGCTTCGCCGCTCGCTGATCGACGCCGAGGCCGAGCTGACCGGTGGGGCCGGCAGCCGCATCTCCCCCTTCGCCGACGCCTCGGACGCCGCTGGCCTGTTGCAGCGGGCCGGCTTCGCCCTGCCGGTGGCCGATGTGGACCGCGTGACCGTGCGCTACGCCCATCCGCTCAAGCTGATGGCCGACCTGCGCCAGATGGGGGAGACCAATGCGCTCGCCGATCGCCACCCCCGGGCCCTGACCCGGCAGGTCCTGGCCCGGACCTTCGAGCTCTATCAAGAGCGATTCGGCGAGGCCGACGGCCGCATCCCGGCCACCTTCGAAATCCTCACGCTGACCGGCTGGGCGCCGCACGCCAGCCAGCAACAGCCCCTGAAGCCCGGCTCGGCCAAGATGCGCCTGGCCGAGGCGCTGGGGGTCGAGGAGAACCCGCTGCCGCGGGAGGAGGACTCAGAACCAGGCAGCTAGGCCCCTCCACCATTTCGACTGGCGTGCGATCAGGCGAGCCGATAATCGTCAGACGCGATCTGGGGGGACGTGATGACGGCGGATACATGGGCTGAGCGACATCCAGCGTCGCGACCACATCTGGGCGGCATCGAATCTCTGAGGGCCTACGCCGCCCTGGCGATAGTTGTCTTCCACGTCATCCACCTGCAGGGCTTCGATCCGCCCGAGAGCCTGATGTTCCTGAAGTGGCATCTGGGGCGTGGCGTGCCGCTGTTCTTCGCCGTCAGCGCCTTTGGCCTGGCTTACGGCTATGAGGGGCGGCTTGGGGCCGGGAGCGCCCAGAGAGACTTTTACATCCGGCGCCTGTTCCGGATCGCGCCCCTCTACTACGCGGCTATGGCGTTCCAGATCGCCGTGAACTTCCCACCACCCTGGACCGGCGACCAGTTGCGTCTGGTCGTGCTCAGCGTCCTGTTCCTGTTCAATCTCTCTCCTCCCGACGTGGAAGGTGTGGTGCTGGCCTCCTGGTCCATCGGCGTGGAGATGCTGTTCTATCTCGCCCTGCCCGTGGTGTTCCTGGTGGTCCGCGACATCCGCAGCGCTCTGGCTTTTGTGTTCGCCAGCTTTATCGGCGCCACCCTCTACATGGGCGTCCTCAGCGGATTTCCGTCCATCCCGGCGGCGTTCATCCAGCACGGGATCATCTTCAACCTGCCCTATTTCGCCTTTGGTCTGCTGGCCTATTTCCTCTGGAAGGAAGCCAGCGCCGTAAGGTGGCGCACCTGCCTCGCCCTGGCGGTCGTCAGCATGGTGGTGCTGGTCCTCGTGCCCAATGTCTGGCCAAGCCAGATCGCCAACCCTTATGGCAATGGCGCCTACCAGTCGTTGTGGGGCCTGCCGTTCGGCGCGCTTTGCCTTGCGCTCGCCTGGCGGGACTGGCCGCCCTTGTCTTGGTCTGCGACCTACTTCCTGGGGCGGATCAGCTTCAGCCTTTATCTGGCGCACCCGCACGTCATCGACTGGCTGTCACGGCTGGGGATCTATGATCGGATCCGCGGGCTTCCGGGTGGCGTCGGCGTCACCTTCACCCTCGCCAACCTGGTCACCATCGGCGTGCTGATTCCGCTGGCCTGGGCGCTTTACCGGATCGTCGAGGCGCCCGGCATGTCCTACGGCAAACAGATCGTCGCAAGACTAAGACGCGCCGCGCCGGACGGCTCACCGGCCTAGCCCAGGGCGTCGGCGACGCTGATCAGCAGTTCGTAGATCTGGGCGCGCAGGGCGCCGGCGGCGGTGATGATCACCAGGCCGAGCAGGGAGGCCAGCAGGGCGTATTCGATGGCCGTGGCGCCTGACGCATTGCGGGTGAACCGCCTCAGACCA
>DJWR01000239.1 GCA_002441055.1 Caulobacteraceae bacterium UBA6225
GCTCCAGCTAGGGTTTGCGCGGTCTTCGCGCCCCTGACATGCTCGGAAAAAAGCATGGGGAAACGGCATGGGGTTCGATGCGATCGTTGTCGGCTCAGGCATCAGTGGCGGCTGGGCGGCCAAGGAGCTTTGCGAGCGGGGCTTGAAGGTCCTCATGCTGGAGCGCGGGCCGCATATCGAGCATGGAGCCGACTACAGCCATGACCTGGCCGCTCAGCTGCGCCGCAGCGAGGATCAGGTCCCGGTGGATGAGCGGGAGCTGCATCATCCGTATTATCCCGGGGTGAGCTACGCCCTGTTCAACTCCAACCGGAAGTTCTGGGCCAGCGACCACGACCACCCCTACGAGACCGTCCCGGGCAAGCCCTATCGCTGGATCCGCGGCTATCACCTGGGCGGGCGCTCCATCACCTGGTGGCGGCAGTCCTACCGGCTGGCGCCGCAGGATTTCGAGTCCAACCTCAAGGACGGGCATGGGGTGGACTGGCCGATCCGATATGACGACCTGGCCCCTTGGTATGATCATGTGGAGGCCTTCGCCGGGGTCTCGGGCGACTACGACGAGATCGAGCAGTTGCCCGACGGGGACTTCCTGCCGCCCTATCCGATGAATGTGGTGGAGGAGGCGGCCAAGGCGGCCATCGAGCAGGCCTTTCCCGGCCGTCGGATGATCATCGGACGGGCCGCCCAGCTGTCGCGGGTGACCAAGGTTCACCAGGACCTGGGCCGCGGCCGCTGCGAGCAGCGGATGCGCTGCGTCCATGGCTGCCCGCTGGGGGGCTATTTCTCGACGCTGGCAGCCACCCTGCCGGCGGCGCGCAAGACCGGCAATCTGACGGTGATGACCGACACCATCGTCACGGGCGTCGAGTACGACCCCGCCACGGGCCGCGCCACCGGCGTGCGCACCGTCGACCGGTTGACCAAGGCCGGCCAGGTCTTCGAGGCCAAGATCATCTTCCTCAACGCCTCGACCATCGCCACGGCGGCGATCCTGCTGAATTCGCGCTCCGACGCCCATCCCCGGGGGCTGGCCAATGGCAGCGACCAGGTGGGCCGCAACCTGATGGACCATGTGAGCTGTGAGAGCATCACCGGCCGCTATCCAGGCTTCAACGACGTGCACGACCCGGCCGACCGGCCGACGGGGATCTACATCCCGCGCTACGCCCAGATCACCGAGGGCGAGAAGCCCTACCTGCGGGGCTTTGGCATGCAGGGCGGGGCCGGGCGCACCCGGCGAATCGAGGCCCGGGCCATGGGCGGCGCCGAGCGGGAGGAGGCCGGCGGCGGCAAGCCCTGGTCCATGGCGCTGACGCCCTTTGGCGAGGTGCTGCCCTATGCTGAGAACCGGGTCACCCTGTCGGCAAAGCGGACCGACCAGTGGGGCGCGCCGGTGCCGGTGATCGACGCGGCCCACGGGCGCAATGAGCAGGTGATGATGCGCGAGGCCGCCCGGGACGCCTATGAGATGCTCAAGGCCGCCGGCTGCGTGGACATCACCCCCTGGGAGGCCGCAGGCGAGAAGATCACCCCGCCGGGCGACCGCATCCACGAGATGGGGACCGCCCGTATGGGTCGCGATCCGAAGACCTCGGTGCTCAACGGCTGGAGCCAGGCCCACGAGGTCCCCAACCTGTTCATCACCGATGGGGCGGCCATGACCTCCTCGGCCTCGATGAACCCCTCGCTCACCTATATGGCGCTCAGCGCCCGGGCGGCGAACCACGCCGCCGACCTCCTGCGCGATGGAGCGCTCTGACCATGCAGATCGGCCTTCAGCTCTACACCCTGCGCCGGGCCTTCCGGGACGATCCGCTGGACACCCTCGAGAAGGTGCGGACGCTCGGCTATGACGAGGTGGAGCTGGCCGCACCTCTGGACATGGATTTCTCCGCCCTGCGGGCGCGGATGGACGCCATCGGGCTATCCTGTCCCTCGGCCCATGTGGGGCTGGATGATTTGCGCCAGCGGCCGGCCGAGGTGCTGAAGACGGGTGAGCTGATGGGGTGCCGCTACCTGGTGCTGCCCTATCTGACGCCGGAGCAGCGGCAGTGGGACGAGGTGATCCCGGCCCTGAATGATCTGGCCCGCACGGTGGTCGAGGGGGGTTTTGGCTTCGCCTATCACAACCACGATTTCGAGTTCGAGGGGGCGGTGGGCCAGCGGCCCTATGACCGCATCCTGGCCGAAACCGATCCCGATCTCGTGGGGCTCGAGCTCGATCTCTACTGGACCCGCAAGGCCGGCGAGGATCCGCTGGCCATGCTCGATCGGCTGAAGGGCCGGGTGAAGCTGGTTCACCTCAAGGACATGGCGCCGGATGGAGACATGGCCGATGTGGGGGCTGGGATCATGGACTACGCCGCCCTGCTGGCGGCGGCCAGGGCGGCCGGCGCCCAGCACTTCATCGTCGAGCATGACCGGCCCGTCGAGCCGTGGGACAGCGTGGCGGCAAGCCTTGGTCACCTGCGCAAGCTGACCGAAGCGACCTGAACCCCAAAGACCCGGATCAGTCGGGCGCGATCAGAGAGGCGGAAGCTCATGAAGACCATCAAGGGACCCGGACTGTTCCTGGCGCAGTTCGCCAGCGACGAGGCGCCGTTCAACACCTTGGACGGCATCGCGCGCTGGGCCGCGGAGATGGGCTTTGTGGCCGTGCAGATCCCCACCTGGGATCGGCGGCTGTTCGACCTGCAGCTGGCGGCCGAAAGCCAGACCTATTGCGACGACGTGAAGGGCATGCTGGCCGACGCCGGAGTGGAGATCAGCGAGTTGTCCACCCACAGCCAGGGTCAGATGGTGGCCGTCCATCCGGCCTATGACCCGCTCTATGACAGCGGCGTTCCCAGGGAGGTGAGGGGGAACCCCGCCGCCCGGCAGGCCTGGGCGGAGAACCAGCTGATGATGGCGGCCAAGGCCTCGCGCAGGCTTGGCCTGAACGCCCATGTGACATTCTCAGGTTCGCTGGCCTGGCCCTACATCTATCCCTATCCGCAGAGGCCGGCGGGCCTGATCGAGACGGCGTTTGACGAGCTGGCGCGGCGCTGGCGCCCGATCCTGGACGCCTTCGATGAGGCGGGCGTCGATCTCTGCTACGAGATTCATCCCGGGGAGGACCTGTTCGACGGGGCGACCTTCGAGATGTTCCTGGAGCGGGTGGACAACCACCCCCGCTGCAACATCCTCTACGATCCCAGCCACTTCCTGCTGCAAAAGCTTGATTATCTTGAATATATCGACATCTACCACCAGCGGATCAAGATGTTCCACGTCAAGGACGCGGAGTTCAATCCGACCGGGCGTCAGGGGGTCTATAGCGGCTACCAGCCCTGGATTAACCGGGCCGGCCGCTTCCGTTCGGTGGGCGATGGCCAGGTGGATTTCATGGGCATCTTCTCCAAGCTGGCGGCCTACGACTTCGAGGGTTGGGCGGTGCTGGAGTGGGAGTGCTGCCTGAAACACTGGGAGGATGGCGCTCGGGAAGGGGCGGCCTTCATCGCCGATCACATCATCCGGGTCACCGACCGGGCCTTTGACGATTTCGTGGCCACAGATGTCGATCAGGCGGCCAATCGCCGGCTGCTGGGCCTTGATCGTTGAGGGCCTTGCGTCTGGGCATGGTGGGCGGCGGACCCGGCGCCTTCATCGGCGGGGTCCATCGCATGGCCGCGCGGCTGGACGCCCGCTGGGTCCTGACGGCCGGGGCCTTTTCTTCCGATCCGGCGACCTCGGCCGAGTTTGGCCGCTCCCTGGGGCTCGCGCCCGAGCGGGCCTATGGCGACTGGGCGCAAATGGTCAAGGCCGAGGCTGAGCGCCAGGAAGGGATCGATGCGGTGGCCGTGGTTACGCCCAACCACCTGCATGCGCCGATCTGCGCGGCCTTCCTGGAGGCGGGCATATCGGTCATCTGCGACAAGCCGCTGACCACCGACCTGGCGAGCGCCAGGGCGCTGGCGGAGCAGGTGAGGCGGAGCGGTCTGCCCTTCATCCTGACCCACAACTATTCCGGCTATCCCATGGTGCGGGAGGCTCGCGCCCTCATGGCGGCCGGACGGCTGGGCGCCTTGCGCGGGGTGCAGGTGGAATACGCGCAGGACTGGCTTGCCCGAGACCTGCCCGGCAACAAGCAGGCCGACTGGCGGGGTGACCCGCAGCGGGCGGGACCTGGCGGCGCCCTGGGGGACATCGCCACCCACGCCTATCACCTGGCGCGGTTCGTCACCGGGACGCCGCTTGAGGCCCTGAGCGCCGATCTCTCGACCTTCGTTCCCGGTCGCCGGGTGGATGACGATGTGCGCGTCCAGCTGCGCTTCGCAGGCGGGGCGCGGGGGCAGCTCTGGGCGAGCCAGGTGGCGGTGGGGGCGAGCAATGGCCTGCGCCTGCGGGTGTTCGGCGAGGACGCCGGCCTCGAATGGGCGCAGGAGGAGCCAGACCTGTTGCGGTTTACGCCGCTCGGCGAGGCGCCCCGCATTCTGCGCCGGGGCGGGCCGGGGCTTTCGGCGGACGCCGCCGCCGCCACCCGCCTGCCGGCGGGCCATCCGGAGGGTTATCTGGAGGGCTTCGCCCAGATCTATGCCGACGCCGCCGAACTGGTCGCCGCCCACCGAGACGGGCGGACGCCCGACGCGCTGGCCAGCCTCGTCCCTGGCGTCCAGGACGGGGTGGAGGGGGTGGCCTTCATCGAGGCCGTTGTGAAGAGCCACGCCGCCGATGGCGCCTGGACAGGGATTTCAGCATGAGCGGCTTTCGCCAGTCCTTCGCCTGGTGGTCCTTCACCGCCGGCCGCGAGGTTGATGGGCCCGCCTTCCTGGGGCAGATGGCCGCCGCCGGCGCGCAAGGGGTGGAGATGGCGCCGGAGGCGCTCTGGCCCGCCGCCCGGGATGCGGGGCTCGCTCTTGTGACCCTGACGGGCCATCAACCCCTGGAGATTGGGTTCAATGATCGCGCCAATCACCTGAAATTGCAGGATAAGGTCCGGGCCTCCATCGCGCTCGCCCAGACCCATGGGGTCGAAAAGGTGATCGTCTTTTCGGGCGATCGAAAGGGCCGCTCGGACGCTGAAGGGATCGGCAATACGGCCGAAGGCTTGGCGCCGCTGGCGCAGGAAGCCCAGGACGCCGGCGTCATGCTGCTGCTGGAACTGTTGAACTCCAAGGTCGATCACCCCGACCAGCAGTGCGACCACACCGCCTGGGGCGCGCAGGTGGTCACCCAGGTGAACTCTCCGGCCCTGCGGCTGCTCTATGACGCCTATCATATGCAGGTGATGGAGGGGGACCTGTTGCGGACCATCCGCGCCCACCTGCCCCTGATCGGCCATATCCACACCGGCGGTGCGCCGGGCCGCAGGGACCTGGACGACCGCCAGGAAATCCACTGGCCCGCCGTGGCCGGCCTGCTGCGCCACCTGGGCTATGAGGGCTGGGTGGGCCACGAATTCATACCCCGGGATGATCCCATCGGCGCCCTTCGCCAGGCCATGGATCATTTCGGCGGACCTCGCGCATGACCGCCATTCCCACGCCGAGCTTGGCTGAGACCACGCCTATGCGGCCGCCGCGCCGGGTGAAGTTCGCCTACAGCCTGGGGGGAGCAGGCGACGCCCTGTTCACCACCGCGGCGGGCTTCATCTTCTTCTACTACACCGCCGTGCTGGGCCTCTCAGGCTCGTTGGTGGGGGCGGCCCTGTTCATCGGCCTGTGCGCCGATGCGGGCGTTGATCCCTTCATCGGCTCCTGGTCGGACAATCTGCAGTCGCGGTTCGGGCGGCGCGCGCCCCTGATGTTCATCGGCGCGCCGCTGACGGCCCTGGCGCTCGGCCTACTGTTCACCCCGCCGAGCGGTCTGTCGCCGACTCTGCTGTTTGTCTGGCTGGCGGTGACATCGGTGGCGGTGCGCGCCTTCATCTCGGTCTTCTGGGTGCCCTACCTCGCCCTGGGCGCAGAGATGGCCGACGGTTATGTGGAGCGATCCTCCATCGTCGCCTGGCGGGTGGTGGTGGGCATCCTCACCAGCATCCTGATCACGGCCCTGGCCTATTCGGTCTTCTTCGCTGGCGAGGGCGGCTTGCAGAGCCCCGACCGCTATCCAGCCTTTGGCTGGTCGGTGGCGGCCCTGGTGCTGGCGGCCATGACCCTGTGCTGCCTCGGCGTCTATCGCTTCGCCGCCAGCCTGCCCAAGGTGGCCTCGGTGGACGTCTCCATGGCCAAGCGGCTGCCGGGAGAGGTGGCGGAGATCCTGCGCAACCGCTCTTTCCGGATACTCTTCTTTTCCGCCGTGATTTTCTACGCCGCCGTCGGCGCCAACGGCACGTTGAACACCCACAGCCAGCTCTTCGTCTGGAAGCTGCGACCCGAGATGATGCAGTTCGTCGGCTACGCCTATCTGGCCGGCATCCTGGCGGGCATCCCAGTGACCCCTCAACTGACTCGGCGGCTGGAGAAGCGCACGGTAGTGCTGGTGGGGCTTGGCCTGGTGCTGGTGTCCTGGGTGGTGCTGCCGCTGGTCTGGGTCAGTGGGCTCTACCGCCCCGAGGGCGCGGCGGCCACCATCGCCCTGGCCGCCAACAGCGCCCTGGCCGGCATCGGTGTCGGCTTCGCCATGATCGCCTATCCCTCCATGATGGCCGACGCCGCTGACGAGCATGAGTTCCTGTTCAATCGCAGGCGGGAGGGGCTCTACTTCGCGGGCCTCGGCTTTGCGGCCAAGGCGGCCTCAGGCGTTGGCGTGCTGGTGGCGGGGCTCGCCCTGGACGCCATGCGTTTTCCCCGTGAGGCGGGGCGAGCGGTGGGCATTGAGCTGCCAGCCGATGTCCTGACCCGTCTGTTGCTCGCCTGGGGGCCGGGGTCCGCCGTGGTGGCGCTGATCGCCATGGTCCTGTTCGCCCCCTATGCGGTGGGCCGGATGCGCCATGAGGAGATTTCCGCCGAGATTCGCCGTCGCCGGTCTGAGGCGCCGCACGACCCGGATTGACCGGAGGCCTCAGGTCCGTCGTCGGCCCCAGCGCCAGGCCATGACAGCCAGCCCAATGATGGCGAGGCTGATGATCACAGGCTCCACCATTCCAGCTGGGAGCAGGGTCAGACCACGGGCGGCCAGGACGCCTGGCGCCAGCATGATGGGAATCCACAGAACCGCACCGACCAGATTGGCGAACTGGAAGCGGGCGCGGCCCATGCGCAGCATGCCGCCCACCAGGGGCACAAAGGAGCGCGCGGGGCCCGTGAAGCGTCCTAGAATCATGGCCAGGACGCCGGCGCGATGGACGAACAGTCGAGCCCTGGCGATGGCGCGTCGGTGCTTGCGGATGGCCGGGGTGCGCAGGGCGGCAGGCCCCATCCACCGACCCAGCTCATAGGAAATGGCGTCGCCGGCCACGGCTCCGACAACGGCGAAGATCAGGACCGGTCCGGGATCGACCACGCCGGTTCCCACCAGGACGCCAATCGCCAGTAGAAGCGCCGTGGAGGGGACGAAAAACCCGACAAAGGCCAGGCTCTCGGCGAACACCAGCAGCCCGATGACCAGGCCAGCCTGTTCTGGATGGCTCTGCAGAATATCGCCGAGCCGCTCGGCCAGCCCCCCCATTGCGGCCTAGGGGTTTTCAGGCGGATCGGGCGTGGGTTCGGCGGGTTCGCCTAGATCAGTTTCTGGCGCCGTATCACGCCCGAGCTTTTCCACGAGCGCCTTGTGCTCGCGCACCAGGGCGCTGGGCTCGCCGGAGTCCTCCGATCCCAGCCCGTATGCCTGAGCGCCAGGCGTGGTCGTGCCGGGCTGATTCCCCAGACGGGCGCGGGACGAGGCAGGGGGCTTGGGGTTGTTGGTCATGGAAGCTCCAGCACGGTTGGCGGGACCGCCTTAACCCCTTTGATGGGGCAGTCGTTCCGTCCTTCGCGTAGCCTGCGCCTAGATTGAGGCTGCGCTGGCGTCGGTGTTCGACGCATCTTCCGTGTCTAGCAGCCGCTGCAGCTTGAGCCTGGCGCGGTTGACGCGGCTCTTGATGGTGCCCACCGCGCAGCCACAGATTTCGGCGGCCTCCTCGTAGCTCAGTCCGGCCGCGCCCACGAGGATCAGGGCTTCGCGATGTTCGTCGGGCAAGCGCCCCAGGGCCGCCTGAAGGTCCTGCATGGCCAGGCTCCAGTCCTGGGTCGGTTGGCTGCGCAAGAGCTTGGCGTAGTCCCCGTCCTCATCCCGGACTTCCCGCCGGCGGCGGTTGAGCTGGGTGTAGTAGGTGTTGCGCAGGATGGTGAAGAGCCAGGCTCGCAGGTTGGTCCCTGGCTCAAAGCGCTCCCGGTTGCTCCAGGCCTTGATCAGGGTGTCCTGCACCAGATCGTCGGCGTCGGCCCCATTGTGGCAGAGCGACCAGGCGAAGGCGCGAAGGGCCGGGATCATTGAGATCACTGAATCTCGCCAGTTGTCCGCCCTGGTCATCGCGCCCTCGTCACACGCGCCGAGTAAGCCCTTTGGCCTCGGTCGAACGTGCAACGTGGCGGCGCCTTTTTCCGTTCCGGGTTGCGCCCATGGGCGCCCGGGCCGACTTTAGGAACACGAAGCACAAGCTTGGCGTTCATCTTCGGCTCGCCTCGTGGAGCGCGGGCGACCTTGGCCACGCCCTGGAGCGGTGTGGCTTAGTCAGCAGGGGAGGGGGTGGAATGGCGCCTTCGGACGACGCAACCATGACCCATCGCCCCCTGACCGGAGGGGCGGGTGGCCGGCTCGAACGCTTCTTGGCCTTGCGGGCGCGGACTGAACACCTGGTGCGCGACCTGTCGGCTGAGGACCAGCTTGCCCAATCCATGCCGGACGCCAGCCCCACCAAGTGGCATCTGGCCCACACCACCTGGTTCTTCGAGACCTTTCTGCTGACGCCCCATCTTGAGGGCTATGAGCCCTTCGATCCGCAGTTCGGCTTCCTGTTCAATTCCTACTATGAGGCTCTGGGACCCCGGCAGCCCCGACCGCAGCGGGGTTTGCTCACCCGCCCGTCCCAGGCCCGCGTGATGGCCTATCGCGCCCATGTGGATGAGGCGATGACCCGGTTGCTGGGGTCCGATGACCGCACTTTCGATGATCTTCTGGACCTAGAGCATTTTCCGATAAGTGTGATGCGGTTATCGGATCGAAAAATGCTCTAACTTTATGATTTAGAGCCCTTTTTATCCGATCTGATTGAAGCAATCAGATCGGAAAGGGCTCTAGGCGTCGCCCATGAGGAGCAGCATCAGGAGCTAATCCTGATGGACATCCTCCACCTGTTCGCCCAGTCGCCCCTGCGACCGGCCTATGGCCGAGGACCGGCGCCTGCGCCCGGGCCTGCGCCGCAGCCGCTCGCCTTTATTGGTTACGAGGGCGGTCTGGTGGAGGTCGGTCATGCGGGACGGGGGTTCGCCTTCGACAACGAGGGCCCTCGCCATCAGGTCTTCCTGGCGCCGTTCAGCCTGGCCGACCGACTGGTCACCAATGGCGAGTGGCTCAACTTCATGGCTGAGGGCGGCTATGAGCGCCCCGAGCTCTGGCTTTCCGACGGCTGGGCGAGGGTTCAGGCCGAGGGCTGGCGCGCGCCGCTCTACTGGGAGCGTGGTCCAGACGGGTGGCGGGTGATGGACCTGCACGGTCTCAATCCGGTGGATCCCGCCGCGCCCGTCGCACACCTCAGCTACTACGAGGCCGAGGCCTATGCGGCCTTCGCCGGGGCCCGGCTGCCGACCGAGGCGGAATGGGAACATGCCGCGGCTCAACTGCCGGTCCGGGGTGTGTTTCTATCCCGGGGAACCCCCGCCCCCTTGCCGGCCCAGGGCAGCGTCGACGCGCCTCGGCAGATGTTTGGCGATCTCTGGGAATGGACCCGCAGCGCCTACAGCCCCTATCCGGGTTTCGCGCCAGCCGCAGGGGCGGTGGGCGAGTACAACGGCAAATTCATGAGCGGACAGATGGTGCTGCGCGGCGGCGCCTGCGTGACGCCGCCTGGACATGTCCGCGCCACCTATCGAAATTTCTTCCAGCCCCATCAGCGCTGGATGTTCTCTGGCCTTCGCCTGGCGAGGGACGGCGCGACGCAACCGCCAAAACCGAGCGCCTTCGAAAGCGACGTCCTGGCTGGACTGTCTCGCCGGCAGAAGTCGGTGCCCCCGAAATATTTCTATGATGCGCCGGGCTCGCGGCTGTTTGAGGACATCTGCGAACTGCCGGAATATTATCCCACACGGACAGAGCTCGCCCTGCTGGCGGAAGTGGCCTCAGAGGTCGCCGCCCATGTTCCTGAGGGCGCAGCCCTGGTGGAGTTCGGCAGCGGCGCCAGCCTGAAGACCCGCCAACTGCTGGACCATGCGCCGCAGATTTCGGTCTATACGCCCATCGACATCAGCCCCAGCGCCCTGGACGCTGCGGTTGAAAGCCTTAGCCGCGACTATCAGGGGCTGACCGTCGCGCCGTTGGAGGAAGACTTTACGCGGGCCCTTGTTCTGCCTGATGCGGCCCAGGGGCGCCCGGCCTTTGGCTTCTTCCCTGGATCGACCATCGGCAATCTGCTGCCGGAAGAGGCCGTGGAATTCCTGACCAACGCCCGACGGCTGTTGGGCGCAGGCGCCCGTTTCCTGGTGGGGGCCGACCTCGTGAAGGCTGAATCCGTGCTGGTGGCGGCCTATGACGACGCCCAGGGCGTCACGGCGGCGTTCAATCTCAACCTGCTGACCCGCATGAACCGTGAACTGGGCGCTGATTTCGACCCGGACGCCTTCGCCCATCGAGCGGTCTGGAACAGCGCGGCGTCCTGGATGGAGATGCATCTGGAGGCCCTGCGCGATCAGTCAGTGCAAGTGGCCGGTCGACGTTTCGAATTCCGGGCAGGGGAGACTATTCACACCGAGAATTCGCACAAGTTCACCCCGGAGGGGTTCGCCAGGCTCGCCGCCCAGGCGGGTTGGCGACTCGAAGGGCAATGGGTGAGCCCTGAACCGGCCTTTGGGCTCTTCCTGCTCGCCAGCTGAGGGTGGCGGCCGTCGTCTGAAGCGAGGTCTGATCCTGACGGATCAAACCTCGCCTGGACCTTGCGCTCAGGACTCCGGGGTCTCTTCGCCCTCGCGGCGACCGCCCCCACGGGAGGCTTCGCCGCCCTTGCGGCCAGCGGAGGCTGCCAGATCCCGGTCTTTGGCGAAGCTGCGCTTCTCACCCGGCACGCTGGCCCCGCCCTTGCGCGCAATTTCACGGCGGCGCTCGGGATTCATGGCGGCGAAGCCACGGCGGGCGCGGGGGCGATCTTGGTCGGCAATGCTCATGGGGGTCACTCCTAATAGGCGGCGGCGTCGCCCCTGGGACCCTCCGAACCCGGAGGGCCTGTCAAGGCTTCGCTCTAGCAACCCGCGAGCCGCGCTGGGGGTTGCGTCGCCGAATCTCTGAATTTTCGTCGGCGTTTAGCCCGCGGGCTCTCAAACGCGCCGTAGCCTAGGCTGGCAGCAGGACCCGCGCGGTGAGACCGCCCCCAGCGCGATTGACCATGGTGACATCTCCGCCATGGCTGCGGGCGATCGACCGAACGACGGCAAGTCCCAGGCCAATGCCGCCGGTGCCGCGGCTTCTCGACGGCTCTCTGCGGTAGAAGGGCTCGAAGACGCGCTCCATGTCATCCTCAGGGATTCCGGGACCTTCGTCCTCAATCTCGATCACCACCGCCCGATCTTCGATGATCACCCGGGCCCTGGCCCGATCCCCGAACTTGACGGCGTTCTCCACCAGATTGGTGACCAGCCGCCGAAGGGCGATGGGGTCCCCCTCGATGACCACCTTCTCAGCCCGCTCGACCTCGATGGCGGCGCCGGTCTCGGCCATTTCATCGCAGACGCTCTCCACCAGAGAGGCCAGCTCCAGCCGGGTTCGTTGGCCGGGCTTGGTGGCGTCGCGGACAAAGCCGAGGGTGGCGGCGACCATGGCCTCCATCTGGTCGATGTCGGCGGCCATCTTGGCCCTCTGGTCCTCTGGGGCGTTCTCAATGCGGAACCGCAGGCGGGTGAGGGGGGTGCGCAGGTCGTGGGCGATGGCGCCCACCATCGCGGTGCGGTCCTGAACATACCGTCGCAGCCGCTCCTGCATCTGGTTGAAGGCCCGCACCGCCACGGAGATTTCGGCTGAGCCGGCGATTTCCAGGGGCGGGGCCTCCGGATCACGCCCGAGCCGCTCGGCGGCTTCGGCGAACAACCTGAAAGGCTTGGACAACCGTCTTGCGAACATCCAGGCGATGGGCGCCATCACCAGGGCCGACAGCAGGAACCAGAGCAGCACCCGTTGCTGCCACACGTTCAATCCGAGACTTCGCTCAGGATGCACCACGGCCCAGTCCCCGTCGGGCCGCTTCATGGCGATCTCGAATGGGGCGACCAGAAACCGGTCCTCCTGACCCTCGCCGCCGGCTCGCTCCATGCGGTCGCGTACGATGCGGAAGACGCGACGATCTGAGATCGGCAGGCGATAGGTTTTGGCGATCACCAGATCGGTCTTGGCCACGCCCAGATCCTCGGCCAGCTGGTCGCGGGCCCAGATCATGCTGTCGGCGGTGGACTGGCTCTCGGGCGGTGTGCGGCTGAGCTCGAACTCCAGATCCCGTCGCTCGATCAGGTCGCCGGGGCGGCCCTGCAACGCCGCGGTGATCTCAGAGAAGCGATAGAAGTCCGGCACCGGCGGCGGCAGGTTGAACAGCAGGAAGACGCTGATCGCCTGGGCGGTGATCAGGCTGACGCTGACCAGCAGCAGGACCTGAACAAACAGGGAGGCGGTGGCCCGCCGGTCCCGGGCGCGGCTCACGGGCGTTTCACCTTGGGGGTGAACATGTAGCCCTCGTTGCGAATGGTCCGGATCAGGTCGTGACCGCCGCCATCGTCCAACTTGCGGCGCAGGCGGCTGATCTGCACATCGATGGCGCGATCAAAGGCGTCCGAGGAGGGGCCCCTGGCGAAGTCCAGCAACTGGTCGCGGGTCAGAACCCGCTGCGGCCGTTCGACAAAGGCGCGCAGCAGGGAAAATTCACCGCTGGAGAGGTTCACCACCACCCCCTGCGGCGAGCGCAGCTCCCGGCGCACCAGGTCCAGCCGCCAGCCGGCGAACTCACAGGCCGCGCCCAGGTCTTCGCCGCCCCCTTGGCGGGTCTGTTCGGCCCGGCGCAGAATCGCACGGATGCGGGCCAGAAGCTCACGGGGGTTGCAGGGTTTGGATAGGTAGTCGTCGGCGCCCAGCTCCAGCCCNNTCGAAGCCGGCCAGCTTGTTGTCCAGCGAGTCGCGGGCGGTGAGCATCAGCACCGGCGTGGTCACCTTGTCGATGCGCAGCGCGCGCACGATGTCCAGGCCGTCGCGCCCGGGGAGCATGACGTCGAGGACGATCAGGTCCACGGGATCACGCTCCAGGGCCTGTTCCATCTCGCGGGCGTCGCCGGCGGTGGTCACCGCATAGCCATGCCGCCCCAGAAAGTCTGAAACGACGTCCCGAATGCCGGGATCGTCATCGACCATCAGGATGCGCGCCGTGGGGCCGAGGGCTTCTGTTGGGGGCGTCTGCATGCGGGCCACTTTCTGCCTCCCGGGTAACCGTCAGATTTCACGTCTGAAAAGGCGCATGCGGTCGATCAGCGCGCCAGCACCTGGTCAGCGACGAATGGATTGGTCCGTCGCTCAGCCCCGAAGCTCGACATTGGGCCATGGCCGCACACAAACCGGACGTCGTCCCCCAGCGGCCA
>DJWR01000175.1 GCA_002441055.1 Caulobacteraceae bacterium UBA6225
TGACGCGCCTGGCCTGTCGGGCGCCGGACCATGGCAAGCTCACCCCATGGCGGATGATTGTGCTGGAGACTGCGCCGAAGGCGGAGTTCGCCGCCCGCCTGGAGGCCCTGGCCCAGGGACGGGACGACGCCAAGGCCGCAGCGAAACTGGCCAAGTTGAAGGCCCCGCCGGTCTGCGTCGCCGTGGTCGCCCGACCGCAGCTCAGCGAGATCCCGGAGTGGGAACAGCTCCTATCGGCTGCGGCGGTCTGCACCAACCTGCTCTATGCCGCCACGGCCATGGGTTACGGCGCCAACTGGATCACAGACTGGTACGCCTACGACCCCGACGCCCTACAGATCCTGGGGCTGGAGGCCGGCGAGCGGGTGGCGGGTTATATTCTGATGGGGACTGCGCGCGAAGCGCCGCTGGAGCGTGTCCGGCCCGACGCAGCGGCTCTGCTGAGCCACTGGCGCCCCTAGAGCATTTTCCGATAAGTGTGATGCGGTTATCGGATCGAAAAATGCTCTAACTTTATGATTTAGAGCCCTTTTTATCCGATCTGATTGAAGCAATCAGATCGGAAAGGGCTCTAGGCGCCGGCGCACAAAGGCCGGCCAGCGTGAACGCCGACCGGCCTCCGGTGACACGCCCGAGGAGAGTTGGGCCTTCCCTACATAGCAGTTTACGCCCCTTGCCGCCATAGATGCCGGTATTGCGCGGCCCTTCGGCTGCGCAATGGCGTGATAGCGCATGGAAATCTTCAACAAGCTTGGCTTTAGTCGCCGCCCTTAACTATGGGGCGGCCGTCGAAGATTGCGCGGGCTCTGTGGGACGGGGCTAACCGCGCCCGCGGTAGGGGGCGACACCCTGGTCAGGCAGCCATAGACCCTCCGGCGGGGCCCCCGATTGCCAGAAGACATCGATAGGGATGCCGCCGCGGGGATACCAGTAGCCGCCGATGCGCAACCAACGGGGCTCCGCCACCGCCATGATCCGCCGTCCGATGGCCACGGTGCAGTCCTCGTGAAAGGCCCCGTGATTGCGGAACGAGGCCAGATAGAGCTTCAGCGACTTGGATTCGATGAGCCAGCGGTCAGGCGCATAGTCGATCACCAGATGGGCGAAGTCCGGCTGGGCGGTCACCGGGCACAGGGAGGTGAACTCCGGCGCGGTAAACCTGGCCAGGTACAGCGCATCAGCCTGCGGGTTGGGCACACGCTCAAGCACGGCGGCTTCAGGGCTCGCAAATCCGCGCACGTCCTGGCCGAGCTGGGTCAGTTGGGTCTCTTCCATGGGCGGGCTTTAGCCCCGGCGCAGGCGCTCGGCAACTGGCGCCCCGCGACAGGCCGGCGGCCTCTGGCTATGACAGGGGCCTCATCAAAAGATCCGCAGGCCATGACCCTGCGCCAGGAGGAAGCACCCATGAGCGGACAGGACTTCAAGGACTATGTGGTGGTGATCACCGGCGCCTCCACCGGGCTTGGCCGGGCCATTGCGGTGGAGACCGCATCCCGCGGCGCCGCCGCCATCATAATCAACTACGCCCGTAGTCGGGACGAAGCCGAAGAGACCGCCCGGCTGGTGGCCGCCCATGGCGCCCAGGGGGTTCTGGTGCAGGGGGACGTGGGCGAAGACGAGGACTGCAGGAAGATCGCCGCAGCCGCCGCCCCGTTCGGGCGGATCGACGCCCTGTTCAACAATGCCGGGATGACGCGGTTCGCCCCAAATCACGCCGATCTGGACGCGGTTTCAGCTCAGGACTTCATGGACCTCTACCGGGTTAATGTGGTGGGCGCCTATCAGACCCTGAGGGCCTGTCGCAGCCTGCTTGAGTCTGCGCCGCAGGCCGGGGCGGTGGTCAACACCTCGTCCATCGCAGGCGTAATGGGGATCGGGTCATCGGTGCCCTATGCGGCGTCAAAGGGGGCGCTCACCACCATGACCCTGTCCCTGGCGCGAGCCCTGGCGCCAAAGATCAGGGTCAACGCCGTCTGCCCCGGTTTCATCGACACCCCCTGGTTCGAGAAGGGCCTGCCAGCAGGACGAGCCGAGAAGATGCGCCAGGGCGCCGAGGCCTCAACACCGCTCAAAGCGGCCTCGACGGCCGAGGACGTCGCCGGCGCCACAGTCTTTCTGGCCTCTCCGGCCGCACGGCACATCACGGGAGAAACCCTGTTGGTGGACGCCGGGACTCACCTCGGGGCTGCGCCCCTCAGTATGCGTTAGGCCTGTGGCGCAAGCGTGACAGTGGCGCGCCNNGTTGATCTGCCCGCCTTCACCATGAGGATGCAGAACGTCGGTCGGGCAGGGCCAGATCGGGAACTCAAGGGGATAACGAATGAAAACTCTCAAGCTTACGCTTCTCGCCGCCGCTGCGACTCTGGCCATGGGCGGCGCGGCCGCTGCGCAGGAATCGCCGGTCAGCTTCAACCTCGGCGTTGCGTCGGATTATGTTTACCGTGGCGTCAGCCAAACCGATGAAGGCCCGCAGGTCTTTGGTGGCATCGACCTCGCCATCGGCGAAATGGGCTATGCCGGCATCTGGGCGTCCAACGTCGATTTCAATGACGACACCGTGGGCGAAGTCGACTTCTACGCCGGCGTCACCCCGACGCTCGGCATCGCGTCGATGGACTTCGGCGTGATCTACTACTCCTATATCGACGCCCCCTCGGGCTCAGATTACAACTTCTGGGAATTCTCCGCCGCCGGCACAATCCCGGCTGGTCCGGCTGAACTCGGCGCGGCCGTCTATTACTCGCCCGACTTCTTCGGCGGCACGGGCGACTCCTTCTACTACGAAGTGAACGCCGCTGCGCCCCTGACCGAGCGTCTGAGCCTGAGCGGCGCCGTGGGCCGTCAGGAAGTCGACACGGGCATCGACTACACCACCTGGAACCTGGGCCTCGGCTTCGCGATCAACGACACGATCGGCGTGGACGTCCGCTGGCACGACACCGACGAGTCGGGCCTCGGGAAGCTCGGCGAAGGCCGCGTCGCGGCCAGCCTCACCGCCGCCTTCTAAGCTGCGCTGAGCCGGAAATAGGCAAAGGCCGTCGCCCCCAGGCGGCGGCCTTTCTTATTTCCACCCCATTCCCCCTACAGACAGGGCGCGACGTCATTCGCTCGGCCTTGCGAGCGTCGCCGCCGGGGATGGCCTCGTCCCCCGATTGAGTAGTGTTGGACGGTGGTCTCGCCCCGTCTATGTTGTCGGCTCGCAGGGAGTCGCGAGAGAGCAGCCCATGATGCGGATGGCCTTCCGAGCGCAAACTGTCATCGTCGATGTCGCCATCGCGGCTTTCGCCTTTGTCTGCGCCTATCTTTTGTCGCCGTCGGCCATCCCCGATTTTGGGTTCGACGGCGCGCCATCCTTGAACATCGTCCAGCTGACGGCGATCTACGCGGCCTTCGCCGCGGTATTCACCACCCTGTTCCGGGGCGAGCTGTCGCCCTGGCGATACGCCTCCATCCCAGACGCCCTGGTGATCGCCCGGATCGCCGCCCTGACGGTGGGCCTGTTCCTGCTGACTGTATGGATCCTCGATCGCGCCTCGACCCTGCCCCGGTCGGCCCTGGCCATGGCCGCGGTCTTCCATGTGACCGGCTGCCTGGGGCTGCGGGTCTTTCGTCGCGCCATCCATGAACACGCCCTGGTCAAGGTGGCGCCCCTGCGGGGATCTGCGACGCCTCAGGCCCCGCCCCTGCTGCTGATCGGTCCTCCGGCCCTGGCCGACACCTATCTGCGCGACGCCGCCCGCGCCCATGACCGCCGCTATACCCCGGTGGGCATCATCGGCATCGACATGCGCGACGTGGGCCAGCAGGTGCGTGGCGTCTGCATCATCGAGAGCCTGGACCGGCTGGAAGAGGCTCTGGACGATCTGCGCCGCTGGAACCGCTATCCCAGGGCTGTCCTGTTCCTCGATGAGCCGAGCCGGATGAAGGGCCTGAACCCCGACCATCTCGGCCGCTTCCGCGCCGACGGCGTGCGGATGCTGCGGCTGCCCAGCATCGTCGAGCTGCGCCACCACGAGGGCGCCGCCCTCATGCCCCTGCGCGATGTCAGCGTCGAAGAGCTGCTCGCCCGCGAACCCATCCAGCTGAACAAGGCGCCCGTCGCCGCCCTGATCCGTGATCGCCGGGTGCTGATCACCGGCGCTGGCGGCAGCATCGGCAGCGAACTCGCCCGGCAGGCAGCAGGCTTTGGCTGTGCGCATCTCACCCTGGTGGACAGCTCAGAAGCCGCCCTCTTCACCATCGACCGGGAGCTGGCCGAAGCCTATCCCGACCTCTCCCGCTCGGCGGTCCTGTGTGACGTGCGCCATGCGGGCCGCCTGCAGGGGCATTTCGCCGCCCAGGCGCCCGACCTCGTCTTCCATACCGCAGCGCTGAAGCACGTATCCATGGTGGAGCGTCACCCCTGCGAGGGCGTGCTGACCAATGTGATCGGCACCTGGAACGTGGCTGAGGCCGCCCGCCTGTGCGGGGCGGCCCAGATGGTGCTGATCTCCACCGACAAGGCCGTGGACCCGACCAATGTGATGGGCGCCACCAAGCGCCTGGCCGAGGCGGTCATCCAGGCCCAGCACACCAATGGCGGCCAGACCCGCTTCGCCGCCGTGCGCTTCGGCAATGTGCTCGCCTCAGCCGGCTCTGTAGTGCCGATCTTCAAGTCGCAGATCGAGCGGGGCGGGCCCGTAACCCTGACCCACCCGGACATGACGCGGTTCTTCATGACCATTCCGGAGGCCGCGCAGCTGGTGATGCACGCCACCGCCGCCAGCGCCGATGACCAGGACGCCCAGGCGCGCCTCTTCCTGCTGGAGATGGGCCAGCCGGTCCGCATCATGGACCTGGCCCGCCAGATGATCGCCCTGTCAGGCCGGACGCTGGGTCAGGACATCGAGATCAAGATCACTGGCCTGCGGCCGGGCGAAAAGCTCAACGAGACCCTGCTGGACGACAACGAGCACGCCACGCCCTGTGCGCCCAAGGTGATGCAGGTGGTGTCCAATTCAGCAGTGCAGATCACCCCCGGCCATCTGCAGACCCTCGAGGCCCTGGCCGAACAGGCCGATTCCGAAGGCGTGCGGGCGGCGCTCTTTGACCTCGTAGGTCAGATTCGCGGCCAACGTCCCGGCGGCGCGCCGAAGCTCAAGGTCGTGGCCGGCGGCGGCCAGGGCTAAAT
>DJWR01000176.1 GCA_002441055.1 Caulobacteraceae bacterium UBA6225
ATCACCCGGGTGATGGTCTCAGACCGGGTGGCGCCCATGGCCAGAGAGCCGTCCCGCAGGGACTGGGGCACCGCATTGATTATGTCGTCCGACAGGGACGAGACGAACGGGATCAGCATGATGCCCATGACGGCGCCGGCCACCAGCGCCATCTGGTTCTGCACCTGCATCAGATAGAGGCCAAAACTATCCAGTGGGCCGCCAATGAACTGAGCGCCGATGCTATTGAAGAAGCTGCGGAACAGGGGTCCCACCGTCAGAGCGGCGAAGAAGCCGTAGACCACCGTCGGAATGCCCGCGAGAATCTCCAGCAGCGGCTTGACCACCGCGCGCACCGTGGGGCCCGCATATTCCGAGAGATAGATGGCGGCGAACAGACCCACCGGCGCAGCCACCGTCATGGCGATCATCATGATCAGGAAGGTGCCCATGAACAGGGGCACCGCGCCAAAGGCCCCCGATGAGGCCACCTGATCGGCGCGAATGGCGATCTGGGGGTCCCAGGTCAGCCCGAACAGAAACTCGAAGATCGGCACCACCTGGAAGAAGCGCCAGCTTTCCCAGACCAGGGAGGCGACAATGCCCAGGGTGGTCAGCACCGCCACCACCGAGCAGGCCAGGAAGAGGACGGCGATCCAGCGCTCCACCCGAGGCCGCGCGGTGAAGTCGGCGCTGAGTCGCGGCCAGGCCAGGGCGGCGCCGGCGATGGCCAGGAGTAAGGCCGCCCCGAGAACCCCCAGGATCAGGTTGCGGTGGATTTCATGGGCCAGGGCGAGCTTGTCTGCGAAGGCGTCGCCGAGGGGGCCTTCATAGACCCGCTGGCTCACCTGACCTCCGACCGCCGTAGCGATCACGTCGTTGTAAAACACGTCCTGGGCGCTGGGCCGCAAGGCCGAGACGGCCGCGGGCGGGTCGCCGCGCAGGACGGCTTCCTCGATCTGAGCGCCGAACAGGCTCACCAGGACCAGCAGGATGATCGCCGGCGCAGCCGACCAGAGCGCCAGATAAGCGCCATGATAGCCCGGCAATGAATGCATCAGGCGCGAGCGTCCGCCCGAGGCGCCCAGCACCTTGCGGCGGCCGGCCACATAGGCCGTGGCGGAGAAAAGGATGAGCCCGAGCAGGGCGATCCAGATGAGCATTCAGGCCTTCGTCTTGCCGCTCGTCGCGCGCGTCATTCGGTCCGGAGGGCCGATCGCCGCCCGGTTCCGCGCGGGGCGGAAACTGCCTTCCGTTTGCTGATCAAACGCGACAGTTTCATGACACTTTTGTTACATCGTGGAGGTTGTCGACACTGACCCCCTCCGGCTCGGAATTCCCCCTGGCCAGGGGGAAATAGGCGGTGAAGGCCGTCCCGTAGCCAGGCCGGCTCTCCACCGCCAGGCCGCCCCGGTGACGGTTCATGATGTGCTTGACGATGGCTAGCCCAAGGCCGGTGCCCAGCTTCTCGCCACTCTTCTGGCCCTCTACCCGGTAGAACCGCTCCGTGAGGCGGGGCAGATGCTCCCGGTCAATGCCCGGACCAGCGTCGACCACACATAGGGCTGCAAACCGCTCCGGCCCATGGTCCGGAGTCAGAAGGGACATCCTGGCGGCCTGCGGCAGCCGCGAGGCGACGCAGGCCTCGGCGCTCAGGTCAGAATTGAGCAGGATACGGATGCGGCCGCCCTGCGCGGAGTATTTCAAGGCGTTGTCGACCAGGTTCTGCGCCACCTGGATCACCTGATCGCGATCGCCGGTGATGGTGACCAGCCCCCTGGCGGGCGCCTCGACCTCCAGGGCCACGCCCTTGTCGCGGGCCAGCGGCGCCAGGGCGTCGACCACATCAAGCAGGGCCGCGGCGAGATCCACATCCTCCAACGGGCGCACATGTTCGTTGAGCTCAATGCGGCTGAGCGACATGAGGTCGTCGATCAGGCGGGACATCCGCTCAGCCTGCACATGCATGATGCCCAGGAAGCGGTCGCGGGCGCCCTCATCGCCCCGGGCGTGCCCCCGCAGGGTTTCAATGAAGCCCGCCAGCGAGGCCAGGGGGGTGCGAAGTTCATGGCTGGCGTTGGCGAGAAAGTCGGCGCGCATTCGCTCCACCCGCCGAATGTCTGTCTCGTCGTGCAGCACCAGCAGGGCGAGTTGCGCCCCGTCGCTGGCCGAGCCGAGGGGCCGCGCATAGACCCGGAAGATGCGCTCCTGCACCCCGCCCGGCTCATAGACCGCCTCGCCCTCCAACCCGCCGAACAGGGCCTCGTCGACCACCTCCAGGACATCTGGGTCGCGGATGGCGGTGACCAGAAGCCCGGCCTCTCGCTGGATTTTCAAAACCCGACGACCGGCCCGGTTGACCATGACAAAGCGCCGGCCGGTGAGATCGTCTGGCTCGTGGGCCGAGATCACCATGACGGGATCAGGCAGGGCGTTGAGCACGGAGGTATAGGGCAGGGTCAGGGCGCCTGCCGCCACCTCCACATGGGTCTGAGCCACCTCAGCCCGGAGCCGGTCAGCCTCCCGTCTCGCCCGTCGGGCCTGGACGACCGTAACGGCGCCGAGGGTCAGGGCCAGAACCATGGCGGGAAGAACGCCGACCTCAGCGGCCAGGGCCAGGGCCAAGGGCCCCAGGCCGCCCACCAGCCCGGTGACCACCACCGGTCCGGCTACGAAGCCGCGCCGGGGTCTGAGGGGCAGGGGCTGTGCAGGCTGCGGCAATATCGAATCTCCGTTCGCCGGATCAACCACCAAGCCGGACGGGTGTGTCATTGGCGTGACACGTCCGCTGCCGGCCGTCCAGGGCGAGGCGGCGGGTGAGCCTCGAGGGAACCCGGTCGGCAAACCAGCGTTTGGAAAATCCGGGGGTCTGTTGGCGTCGAGCATGTCGGAACAAGGAAACAGTTTTTTGGCCGATAGCCTTTTGGCTCCCCGAGCAGGGATCGATGATCCCTTCGCAGCGGCCGTTCACGCCACCCGTATGTCGATGATCATCGTCGACGCCCAGGCGCCCGACATGCCCATCGTATTCGTCAATGACGCCTTCCTCAGAATGACCGGCTATTCGCGCCATGAGGTCATGGGCCGCAACTGCCGCTTTCTGCAGGGGCCGGACACCGACGTCGAAGCCGTCAGGGCCCTGGCCCAGGCGACGGGCAAGGGCAAGGCCGCCAGTCTCGACGTGCTGAACTATCGCAGGGACGGGACGCCGTTCTGGAACGCCCTGCAAATCAGCCCGGTTCGCGCCGCAGACGGGCAGATCGTCTATTTCATCGGCTCCCAGGTGGACGTCACCGCCCGCAAGGCCGCCGAAGCCGCCCTGGAGGCCGCCGCCGAGGCCCAGGCCCGCACGGCGCAGCAGGCCCTGGCTGACCGGACCGCCCTGCTCCACGAGGTGGATCACCGGGTGAAAAACAACCTGCAGCTCATCACCTCCCTGCTGGTGCTGCAGACAAGGCGGACCCTGGACAGCGCCACCCGCACCGCCCTGGAAAGCATGCTGTCGCGGGTCAGCGCCATCGCCACGGTCCACCGGCGGCTGTTTCAAAGCCACGACCTTGAGCGGTTCGACGTGGCCACCTTCGTCCGCGATCTGATGGGGGACCTGTCCTCCGACCGGGAGGATGTCGACATCCAGCTGGAGATGGAACGGGTGGACATCGCCGCCGCCCAGGCCGCGCCCCTGGCCCTGGCGGTCAACGAACTGGTGGATAACGCCTTCAAACATGGGCTCGCCCCCGGTAACGCCGGGCGTCTGACCATCGGGGTCAGGCGACTGAATGGGCACTATGTGATCGAGGTCTGCGACGATGGTCCTGGCCTGCCCGACTCAGGTGAGTTCGCGCCGGGATTTGGGCTGACCATCACCAACCTGCTGGCCCAGCAGCTGCGCGCCACCCTCACCTTTGAGTCCGCCCAGCCTGGCCTGCGCGCCACATTGAAGCTTCCCGCCGATGGATAGACTTCAAACCCCCGCCCCTCGCCCGCTGTCGGTGCTGATTGTCGAGGATGAGGCCCTCCTGGCCGTCGAACTGGGTTTCCTGGTTCGAGAGGCTGGGGGAGTCGATGTCGGCCATGCCCTGGACTCCGCCGGCGCGGTCGCCATGGCCCGGCAGCTTCAGCCAGACATCGCCCTGGTGGATGTTCATCTGGCTGACGGCCCCACAGGGGTGGAGGCCGCCCGACAGATCGCCGAAGGCGACGGCGCCATGGTCCTCTTCATGACCGCGAACGTGAAACGGCTGCCTGAAGATCTGGCCGGCGCTTGCGGGGTGATCGGCAAGCCCTATTCGGATCGCGCCGTGCGCCGGGCCCTGACCTTTCTCGCCAGGTGCCTGCAGGATGAGACCGCCCCCGGCCCGCCGCCGCCGGGTCTGGTCCTGTCGGATCAGTTCATGGCGCGCTGGAACGTCAGCCAGTTGGCCCAGGCTGGATAACCCATGAACAGCAACGCTCTGCTGCCCGAGTTGATCGGCTTCTGCGCCGGCCTCTGCTCGATGATCAGCTTCACCCCTCAGATCATCAAGACCTGGCGAGAGCGGGACGCCCGCTCGATCTCTCTGCGGATGTATGTGGTGACGGTCACGGGGTTCAGCCTCTGGGTGACCTATGGGCTGATGATCGGCAGCCTGCCGGTGATGCTGACCAATTCGGTCTGTCTGGCGCTCTCGGCCCTCATTCTGGCCATGAAGTGGCGCTTCTCCGGCCCGCGGGGCGATGGCGCGCCCAAGCCAGCGGGCGACGCGGTTGGCGCCGGGACGACGGGTCACTAGGATTGCGGCGACTCCCGCGCCCCGGGCGTGGGCGCAAGGACGCCGTTTCCCAGGACCAGTTCATGACCGATCGGATCGCTGAAGCCGACGCCGCCCTGAGGGCTGGACGTCTCGAGGAGGGCGTCGCCCTGATTGAGGCGCTCCTCAAGGATGAGCCCGCCTCGCCGCTGCGGCTCTATCAGAACTTCACCAGCCTGCTTTATCGCAAGGGCAAGTTCGATAAGGGCGCCGAATGGTGCCGCGCCGGCCTGCAGGTCTATCCCCGCGACACGGATCTCTGGAACATCCTGGGGGTCTGCCTGCGCCGCATGGGAGAGCTGCATGAGGCCCTTGAAGCCCTCGACGCTGGCCTGAAGATCCAGCCCAAGAATGAGAGCTTGCTGCAGAACAAGGGCAATATTCTCAATGATCTGAAGGATGGCCCAGGTGCGGTGGCCATCTTCAGTCGCCTGGTCCGCAATGCGCCGACCAATGCGGAGTTGCAGCGTGCGCTGGGCCGCGGTCACTGGCGTTCGGAGGAGTACGACAAGGCTGAGATGCGGTTGCGTCTCGCCACCCGCCTGAAGCCCGACTTCATCGACGCCTGGCTCGATCTGTCAGCCCTCCTGGCGGAGAGCCGCAATACAGACGCTGCGGTCGCTGTCTTGGAAGACGCCCTGAAGGCCAATGACAGCCCCCGACTGATGGAGGCCAAGGCCGTAGCTATCCGCCGGGGTCAGAAGCTCCGCCAGGCCGAGGCCTATCTCAAGGAAGTCCTTGAAGTTCACCCGGACGAAGCCTGGGCCCACTATCAGTTGGGCGGTGTGATCACCGACTATGACCGGCCGCGGGCCAATATCCACCTGCGTCGAGCGGTGGAGCTGAAACCTGACGAACTCGATTATCGCATGGCCCTGGTGGAAAGCCTCGTCCGCTCCCGACATGGGGACGAGGCCGCCCACCTGGACGATGCCTATGCGGAACTGAAAGCGGCCCGCGCCGTCGGTGTTCTGAGCAGCCCAGCGCAGCTGAAGGTGGCCTCAGAGGTGCTGTCCCGGGTGGCCGACTTCGACGGCCTGGACGAGGTCTGTGACTTCAAGGAGACCGGCCGCCTTTGGGCCGAGCAGGGTCGCCACACCGCCCTTTTGAGCCAGCTGTCCCGGGTCAAGACGCCGGAAGATCGCGATGAGCTGATCCACCAACATCGCATCTGGGGAGACCTGGTCCAGGAACGGGTCAAGCGCTATCCCCTTCGCCGTCCCAGCGCGCCGCGGCCGGACAACGGCAAGATCCGCATCGGCATCATGTCTTCGGACCTGCGGATGCACCCGGTGGCCTATTTCTCCCTGCCCCTGTTCGAGCATATCCCGCGCGATCGCTTCGAGATCTATTGCTACTCCTTCTATCAGGGCCAGGAAGACAACCTTCAGAAGCGAATCGCTGGCCTGGTGGACGCCTTCCGCTGGGAGCAGGAGATCAGCGACTTCGACGCCGCCCAGATGATCTGTGACGACCAGCTGGACATGCTGATCGAGCTCGGCGGCTCTACCCACATGAACAAGCTCAATGTGATGGCCTGGAAGCCCGCGCCCCTTCAGGCCAGCTGGCTCGGCTATCCGCATTCCTCGGGCCTCGACACCATCGATCACCTGATCCTGGACCCCTACCTCGTGCCGCCAAGGCCAGAGCTACTGATCGAAAAGCCGCTACTGATGCCGTCGAGCTGGATCGCCATGGGGGAGCTGGCCTTCCCCGAGCGCACCATGGCCGCCGAGCCGCCTGTGGTGACCAATGGCTATGTGACCTTCGGGACCGCCAACAATCCCTACAAGTACAGCCGGGCCATGGTGGCCGAATGGGCCAAGGTGACCGCCGCGGTTCCCGATTCCCGCTTCATGTTCGTCCGGCCAGAGGGCGGCACGGCAGCCTTCCGAGACAATATCTCGGCCATCTTCGAGGCCGAGGGGGTCAGCCGCGATCGCCTGCGGTTCGAGGCGGTGCGCGGGGCGCACATGCCCTTCTACAACGAGATGGACATCTCCCTGGACACCTTCCCCCAGACAGGCGGCACCACGACGTGCGAGTCCCTGTGGATGGGCGTACCAGTGGTAACCCTGGTGGGGGCAGGCCTGTTTGAGCGTCTCAGCTGCTCTATCCTGGGCAATGCCGGCCTGCACGATCTCTGCACCGGAGACCTGGACGGCTATCTGCAGGCCTCGGTGCGGCTGGCGGGCGATGTGGAGCGGCTGAGGAAGCTGCGGCGCGAGCTACGGCCGACGCTGAAGGCCAGCCGGCTGGGCCAGACCAAGGCTTTCGCCGCCGATTTCTACAAGATGCTTGAGGCCGCCGTGAAAAACCATCGGGCCGCGGAGCAGGCGCCGCCGGTCGAGGCCCTAGCCTAGAGCATTTTCCGATAAGTGTGATGCGGTTATCGGATCGAAAAATGCTCTAACTTTATGATTTAGAGCCCTTTTTATCCGATCTGATTGAAGCAATCAGATCGGAAAGGGCTCTAGGAAAAAGCCGGGTGCTGAGAGCGACTGGGCGATCAGTTTTCGGGGGTCCTGCGGATCGACGCCCAGGCTGCGCAGTCGCTCCACCGCGCATTGCGCCGCAGGCGGCATGGGGCGGTCGGCCGCCAGGTTGATGGTCCAGCCGGCCTGGTCAAACACCTCCGCCAGCTCGGCATTGGAGGTGTTGCGGCCGCTGGCCACATTCACGATTCCGGAAACCTCGCCATCACCCATGGCCAGCAGGGCGGCGGTCACATCGTCGGCGTGGATGTAGTCGCGAACCGCGCCGGGCACGGAGTCCAGGGTGATGACCCGAGACCGCCGGGCCTTCTGCAGCAGGTCCGGCAGGAAGCCGCTGGCGCCCTCGGCCAGGTCAAAGACATTGGATAGGCGAGCCACACTGCCCCGCCCGTCGGACCGGGCCAGGGTCAGGTTCTCGCCCAGGGCCTTGGACAGATCATAGACATTGCGCGGGGCGGCGGGATCGAAGGCCAGGATGTCGTCCTCCCGCCCGCCGGCCGCCCCCAGGCTGTCATAGAGCCTGGTGGAGGACAGATAGATCAGGCGCTCGAAGCGGGCCTTGGCCAGCACCTGGGCCAGCAGGGTGACGTGGGCCTCCACCGTGTCGAAGGGCCGGACGGCGAAGTCCCCGGTCAGGCCGGCGCAATAGAAGACCCGGCCGAGGTCGCGGCCGAACAGATCGGCCTCGCCCCGGGGCGGCGCATAGACCGCCTCGCCGCGGTCCCGCAGGACCTGGGCCAGCCGGCCGCCGATGAAGCCGCCCGCGCCGATGATGGTCCAGCCGCTCACCCCTTGCCGCGCTCGCCAATGCGACGGACCGGCGCGCCGGCATAGACGCCATAGGGCTCAAGCCTGCCGCGCACCACGGCGCCGGCGGCCACCACGCAGCCCTTGCCGATCACGGCGCCGTCCAGGACCACGACCCCGGCGCCCAGCCAGACATCGTCCTCGATCACGATGCCGCCCCGGCTCTCCATGAAGCCCTGATCGCGGATACGCACATTGCGGTCGGCGATCTCGTGATTGGTCGGCGCCAGCGTGCAGTTGGCTGCGATCAGCACGCCCTCACCCATACGCACGCCATTGCCGGTATAGATGACCGTGCCGGAATTGACCGCGCAGTCCGCGCCGATGATCACCTCGCCCGATCCGCCGACGGCCTTGATCTTGACGAAGGAGTCGATGAGCACCCGGGGGCCGATCTCGATCAGCGTGCCGCGCACCGAACGCTCGATATCGGCCAGGGGCGAGATGGTGGCTGTGGGATCGATCTTCAGCATCAGCGGCCTCCTGGCCCTGGGTGCGGCGCGAAATCCGGATAGCTGGCGTCCCGCTCGGAGATCACCTTGGGTTGTTCCGGCCAGGCGATGGCGAAAGCCGGATCGTTCCAACGCACGCCGGCCCCGTGGCCCGGCTCGAACATCGGCGCGATCTGGTAGAGGACGTCGGTGTCGGGCTCCAGGGTCAGGAAACCATGGGCGACGCCTTCGGCGATGAACAGGGCGCGGCCGGATTGCGCGTCCAGCTCCACCCCGGTCCAGCGGCCAAAGCTCGCGCTGCCTGGACGCAGATCCAGGGCCACATCGAAGATCCGCCCACGGACCACCCGCACCAACTTGGTCTCCCCGTGGGGCGCAGGCTGGTAGTGCATGCCCCTCAGGGTGTGGGCTGCGGTGTTGCGCGACAGACTGGTCTGGGCGGGGGCGAAGTCGATCCCCCCTTGTGCAAACTCGTCTGGACAATGCAGCCGGGCGAAGGCGCCCCGATCATCGACCACGGGGTCGGGATCAACCACCACCACGCCCGCGATCTCCGTGGGCGAGAACCGCATCAGTCGAGGACCCGCGTCACCGGCGAGGCGATTACGAAGCGGCCGCCCCAGTCGCGGATATAGGCCAGCTGGCCCATGATCTCATCCTTCAGGTTCCAGGGCAGGATCAGCACATAGTCCGGCTTCACCTCGGCCACCTTGTCCGGCCCGTAGATCGGCGCATGGCTGCCGGGCAGGAAACGGCCCTGCTTATGCGGATTGGCGTCGAAGGCGCAGACGATATCGTCGGGCCCCACCCCGGCATAGTTGAGGAAGGTATTGCCCTTGGCCGCCGCCCCATAGGCGGCCACCGTCTTGCCGTCGGCCTTGGCCTGGCGAAGGAAGGCCAGGAAGCTGTCGCGCACCTCGTCGACCCGGGCGGCATAGCCCTCATAGGTCTCAAGCTTATGCAGACCGGCGGCAGCCTCCCGGGCGCGCAGGGTCTTGAGCGCCTCTGTCTCCTGATGGCTGGAGGCCTCATGGGCGCAGAACAGGCGCAGCGACCCGCCGTGGGTGGGCAGCAGCTCCACATCGAAGGCGCGCAGGCCATTGGCCCGCAGCACCTGGGCCACCGCCAGCAGGGACAGGTAGGAAAAGTGCTCGTGATAGATGGTGTCGAACTGCACCATCTCCAGCATGTTCAGGAAGTGCGGGAACTCGAAGGTCAGCACGCCTTCCGACTTCAGCACCTCGCGGAAGCCGGCCACGAAGCCGCCGATGTCGGGCACATGGGCCAGCACGTTGTTGGCCGCCATCAGGTCGGCCTTGATCCCCCGGGCGGCCAGGGCCTTGCCGGTCTCCCCGTGGAAGAACATGACCTCGGTGGGCACGCCCTTGTCTATGGCCGCCTGGGCGGTGTTGGCCGTAGGCTCGATGCCCAGCACCGGCACGCCGGCGGCCTTGAAGTGCTGCAGCAGGTAGCCGTCATTGGAGGCGACCTCGACCACCAGGGAATCGGCGCCCAGGCCGAACCGGGCGATCATCGCCTCGGCGTAGCGGCGGGCGTGCTCCACCCAGCTGGCTGAGTAGGACGAGAAATAGGCGTAGCCGGAATCGAAGATCTCGTCGGCGGCGACCGGATCGTCCACCTGCACCAGGAAGCACTCGGCGCAGACTCGGGCATGCAGGGGGTAGGTCTTCTCAATCCCGGCCGCGAGCTGCTCGGCGGTCAGGTTGCTGTTGGCCAGGGGCTGGCGGCCCAGGTCCACCAGGGTGTGGGTCAGCGGCGTGCGGCAGAAGCGGCAGACAGGGGTCGTCATCACAGGCTCTCGTAGGTCTCGATCTGCCCCAGACAGAGGTCGCGGGCGGCCTCGCCCTGCCCCTGGCGGCGATACCAGTCCATGGTCCAGGCCACGGCCGCAGGTCCGTCCAGCTGGCTCTCGAAGTCGAGGGTCCGCCGGGCGAGGCTCGCGTCCACCGCCAGACTTTTCGCCTCAATGGAGGTCGGGTCGGGCTCGTGGCGCCAGGGCTGGGCGTCCAGGGCGGCGATGGCCTGGGTCGCCAGCTCGCCCACGGTGATCTCGGCGGCGCCCGGACGGGGGCCGAAGTTCAGGGCGCGCGGGGTGTCGGGCTTCTGCACCAGGGCCTGGGCGAAGACGAGGTAGCCGGCCACGCAGTCGAGCACATGTTGCCAGGGCCGCGTCGCCTCCGGATGGCGCAGGACGGTGGTTTCGCCGGCCCGGGCGGCGCGGACGATATCGGCCACCAGGCGATCGCGGGAGAAGTCTCCGCCGCCGATCACATTGCCGCCGCGGGCGGTGGCCACCGGCACCCCGGCCTTGTCGAAATAGGAGCGGGCGAAGCTGGAGGTGACGATCTCGGCGCAGGCCTTGGACGCCGAATAGGGATCCTTGCCTCCCAGGGCGTCGCCCTCCTGGAAGGCGCGGCCGCCGTCGTTATTGGCGTAGACCTTGTCCGAGGTGATCACCAGCACGGCGCGCAGGGCGTCCTCGTCCCGCAGCGATTCCAGCAGGTGGGCCGTGCCCATGATGTTGGTGGAAAACGCGCCGACCGGATCCTCGATGGCCGCGCGCACGATGGGCTGGGCGGCCATGTGCAGAACAAGGTCGAAGGGCTGGCCCCCGACCACGTCCAGCACCGCGCGGCGATCACGCAGGTCCACCAGATGCGAGGCGGCCAGATGGTCGTAGCCGGCCAGGTCGGCGAGCGCCGGGGTCTGGTCGGGCGCGAGCGCCAGACCCGTCACCTTGGCGCCCATGCGGGCGAGCCAAAGGCCCGTCCAGGCGCCCTTGAAGCCGGTGTGGCCGGTGAGCAGGACGCGCTTGCCGGCCCAGAAGTCCGGGTCGGGCCTGATCATGCCCACTTGCGCCAGGGCGCCTGACCGGACGCCCATAGGCTCTCCAGCTGGTTCTTGTCGCGCAGGGTGTCCATGGCCGCCCAGAAGCCATCATGGCGATAGGCGATCAGCTCGCCGTCGGCGGCCAGACCTTCCAGGGGGCCGAGTTCCCAGACGGTGGTGTCATTCTCGACCCGGTCGATCACCGAAGGGTCGAGGACGAAGAAGCCGCCATTGATCAGGCCGTTATCGCCCGGCGGCTTCTCCACGAAGCGATCCACCCGGTCGCCGGTCATCTCCAGGGCGCCATAACGGCCAGGGGGCGCCACGGCGGTCACCGTCGCGAGCTTGCCGTGGTCGGCATGGAACTTGGCCAGGGCCGCCAGGTCCACATCGGCGACCCCGTCCCCGTAGGTGAAGAAGAAGGGCTGGCCAGGGTCGAGGAATTCCCGAACCCGCTTCAGCCGACCGCCGGTCATGGTGTCGGCGCCGGTGTCCACCAGGGTCACCTTCCAAGGCTCATGCTTGGTGGCGTGATAGTCGATGGCCCGATTGGCCAGGTCGACGGTGAAGTCGGCGTTGTGCAGGACGTAGTTGGCGAAATATTCCTTCACCACATAGCCCTTGTAGCCCAGGCACACGACGAACTCGTTGAAGCCGTGGTGTGAGAACATCTTCATGATGTGCCAGAGGATCGGCCGGCCGCCGACCTCGATCATCGGCTTGGGCCGCAGGTGGCTTTCCTCGGAAATCCGGGTGCCCAGGCCGCCGGCCAGGATGACGACTTTCATCGCAGTACCTCCCCCTTGGCCAGGCTTCAGGCGATCCGCTTGACGAAGGCGTCAGGCCAGTAGGTGACCCGCGAATTCACCACCCCTTCGTTGAAGGGGAAGGTCGGCTCTTCGATGATGAAGCGCTTATCCTCGGCGACGAAGTCATGCACCGCCTGGCGAGGATTGTTCCAGGTCCAGTCCTCAGCCGTGCGCGGGCCGCCGACCACCTGCTCCATGATCCCGTCGGTGGCGACGATATAGGAGCCCACCGGCACCATGTCGGCATAGGCGCGGAGTTCGTCGAGCACATGGCCCTTGGTGTGGTTGGAATCGAGCACCACCAGCACGGTCTCGCCGGGCTTGATCTGCGCCTTCACCTGTTCGACCACCTCGGGCGCGGTCGACGAGCCTTCGATCAGTTCGATCCGCTTCTTCATCGGATGGGCTTCGATGGCCGTGCGGTTGTGCGGCCGGATCTCGATGTCGATCCCGATCACCCG
>DJWR01000173.1 GCA_002441055.1 Caulobacteraceae bacterium UBA6225
GCGAAGATGGCCAGGGACGAGAAGTCGAGGCCGACCGTGGACAGCCCAGCCACCAGGCCGATGATCACCACCCCGTAAGTGACCAGCTTTTCGACGATGTAGAGCGCCGATCCGCCGTAACGCACCCGATTGCGCAGCCTGCGCAGGGCGAAGGCCACGACCCCGGCCACGACAAAGGCCATCACCACCACCAGCGCGCCGGCGATGATCCCGCCCAGGGTCACCGGGGTGCGGCCGATGGTGAAGAGGACCAACTCTTCAACCCGTTCGAAATCTGACTGCATTCAGCGCTTACGCCCCAGAGGATGTTTGGTTTCCACCACTTGGCGCAGATGGTCGCCGGCCAGGTGGGTGTAGATTTGCGTCGTGGCGATATCCGCATGACCGAGCAGGGTCTGAACGACCCGCAGGTCGGCGCCGCCCTCCAGCAAGTGGGTGGCGAAGGCGTGCCGGAGCACATGCGGGCTGACCCGGGCCGGATCGATGCCTGCATCGGCGGCGGCCTCATCCAGCAGCTGAGCCAGGCGGCGGGGGGTGAGCCGACCGCCCTTCCCGCGGGAGGGAAACAGCCAGGGATTGGCGGCGTCGCCCTTCGGCAGGAAGGTCTTGCGAACCTCCAGATAGGCCTTCACCGCCCCCCGGGCCGCGGCGTTCAGCGGCGCCAGCCGCTCCTTGCCGCCCTTACCCTTGACGATCAGATGGGTCGGGTCCCGGGCCAGAATGGCCAGGGGCAGGGCCGTCAGCTCCGAGACCCGCAGGCCTGAGGCGTAGAGCAGCTCCACCATGCAGGCCAGGCGCAGGCCCTGGGCGCCGTCCCGGGCGGCGGCCGCAGCGATCAGGGCGTCCACCTCAGCTCGGCTCAGGGTCCGTGGCAGGGGGCGGCCTTTGCGCGGCGCATCCACCCGCCTGGAGGGATCATCGCTGCGCCAGCCCTCCCCCAGCACGAAGCGATAGAACTGCCGCACGCTGGCGCGGCGCCGCGCCGCCGTGGCGGGGGCCAGGCCCCGCTCGCCGAGGGCGGAGAAATAGGACTCCACGGCCTCAGCGCTGGCCTCGGCCAGGCTGGTCCCTTGAGCGGCCAGAAAGGCCTGGGCGTCAGTCAGATCCTTGCCATAGGCCGTCAGGGTGTTGCGGGCCGCAGCCCGCTCCACCGACATCATCTCAAGAAAGGCCTCGACCCAGCCCTCTGTGGTCTGGGCGCTCATCGCAGGGCCAGCAGGCCTTCCACCGCAAACGCCCGGGCGTGGTCATCAAGCCCGACCCTGTCCAAGGCCGCGATGATGGCGGCGCGGTCAGCGGCGGCGGGCCCGTTGGCGCCGGCCTCGGCGCTGGTCCACAAGGCCAGCAGCGCGGTCTCTCCCACCAGCCCGGCGGCGGCGGCCTGGTTCAAGGCGAAGGACCGGGCCGTCGGCGCCTTGGCCTGAGGCAGATTGAAGGCGGCGAACTCCCCCCGGGCCTGGGGGCTGAATGGCGTCCCCAGGGCGGCGAGCAAGAGGGCGGCTTCCTGGGCTCGGCGGCGCAGGCGCGCCTCTCCCACCCCGCCGCGCTCCACCAGGCGGTCGAGCGTCGGCGCGTCGGGTCGTCCGGCCGCCGCCGCGATCAGCGCGTCCAGCAGGGCGAGATCCAGGGGCTCGGGCTGAGGCGCATCATCCTGCGCCAGGGCGCTGCGGACCCCCTCGGCGAGGGCCAGGTCCCCCTGGGCCAGGACGGCCATGGCCGCCGATATAGGCTCGTCGGCCGCCACCATCGGCCAGCGGGCCTGTGGCGGCGGCGGTCCCTCAAGGGCGAAGGCGACCCCAGGCCCAGGCTCGGCTGCGCTGAGGTCGAGGCCCAGGCTCCGGGACAGGGCGAGGTCCAGCCCGCCGCGCAGGGCGGCTGGGCCCGGATCCCCTGCGCCGGAGAGCCGGGCGCCCATCAGGCGGGCAAAGACGGCGTCCCGCTCCACCCCCTGGGCCAGGTCGAAGGTCAGTCGGGCGGCGGGCGCCCCGGCCAGGGCCTGGCAATAGGCCCGCAGGCGCAGCCAATAGATCTGGTCGCGCTCGACGCTGAGGGCCTCGGCGATGTCGCAGGCCTCCTGGTCAGCGCCATTCAGCAGGGCGGCTTCGGCGGCGACCTGCGACAGGGCGGCGTTGCGATCAAGGCCGCCGGACCGGCGCAACATCGTCTGGGCCGAGCCAGCCTCCCCCAGGGCGATCAGCGCCTGAGCCCGGGCTGCGGCGAGGGCTGGGTCATCCCCGCCCCCTTCGGGTCCGCGCGCACCAGTGGCCAGTACGGCGCGGGCGAGCGCCGAGGCCGCCGGCGAAAGGGGCTTTTGCGCCAGCAGAGGCAGCACGGTTCGCGCGGTCGCCGCCGAGGCCCCTGTCCAGAGGTCAGGGCCAAGACCCGTGTCACGGCCAGCCGCGGAAAACAGGTCAGGCGCCGGCAGCGGCGCGCTTTCGACCACCTGGGCGGTCGCCAGTCCCGGCAGGGTCAGGGTCAGAAGCGCCAGACTGACAACGAGGGGGGATCTGAATTTCAGCATGGCCTCACCTTAGACGGGCTTGCGCCGGGGTCATGCCCCCTCATGCGGATTTTACATGACAGCCCCGAGGTAAACCGAGGTTCACTGACCCGAAACTCAGATGCGAGGCCCCAATGACCACGTCCGCCGAGCCCACCCGTGATGACATGCAGCGTATCCTTGAGCGTCAGAAGGCCGCTCAGCTGGCCGAAGGACCACCCTCGGAGCAACTGAGACTGGCGCGACTGGATCGTTGTATCGACCTGCTGGTCGACCATGCCGACCAAATCGCTGAGGCCATCAATGACGACTTCGGCTCCAGGTCCAAGGCGGTCACGGGCCTGACCGATATCGCCGCCTCCATAGGTCCGCTGAAGCACGCCAAGGCCCATCTACGGAAGTGGATGGCGCCGGAGAAGCGCAAGACGACGCCCGCTATTCTCGGCCTGTTCGGCGCCAAGGCGCAGTTGCAGTTCCAGCCCAAGGGCGTGGTCGGCGTGATCAGCCCCTGGAACTTCCCGGTCAACCTGACCTTCGGGCCCTTGGCCGGTATCCTGGCGGCGGGCAACCGGGCGATGATCAAGCCCTCGGAGTTCACACCGAAGACCTCGGACCTGATGAAGGCCATGTTCGCCAAGGCCTTCAGCGAAGACGAGATCGCCGTCTTCACCGGCGGCCCCGACGTCGGCCGCGCCTTTTCGGGTCTCGCCTTCGACCACCTGATCTACACCGGCGGCACGGCGGTAGCCCGCCACGTGATGCGCGCCGCCGCCGACAATCTGGTGCCGCTGACCCTGGAGCTGGGCGGCAAGAGCCCCGTGATCCTGTCGGAAGGCGCCGATATGGGCCTGGCCGCAGCGCGCATCATGGCCGGCAAGACTTTGAACGCCGGCCAGATCTGTCTGGCCCCCGACTATGTCCTGGCGCCGGAGGGCCAGGTGGGCGCCTTCGTCGAGGAGGCCCGGGGTGCGGTGGCCCGCATGTTCCCGACCCTGAAGGACAATCCCGACTACACCGCCATCATCGCCCAGAACCACTATGAGCGGATCACCGGCTACATTGAGGACGCCCGGGCCAAGGGCGCCGAGGTGGTCGAGCTCAATCCGGCCGGCGAGGATTTCAGCCAGCAGCCCTACCGCAAGATTCCACCGACCCTGATCCTCAACCCCACCGACGACATGACGGTGATGCAGGAAGAGATCTTCGGTCCGGTCCTTCCGGTGAAGACCTATCGCGGCACGCAGTCGGCCATCGACTATGTGAACAGCCGCGAGCGGCCTCTCGCCCTCTACTGGTTCGGCTCTGACGAGGCCGAGAAGGAGAAGGTGCTGACGCACACCACCTCCGGCGGGGCCACGGTCAATGACGTGATCTTCCACGTGGCCCAGGAAGAGCTGCCCTTCGGCGGCGTCGGGCCCTCGGGCATGGGCTCCTATCATGGCCATGACGGCTTCAAGGAGTTCAGCCACCGCAAGTCGGTCTACAGCCAGCTGAAAAAGGACATCGGTCCCCTGCAGCGGATGCGCCCGCCCTATGGCCCAGCCATCGCCGGTTACCTCAAGGGGGCGGTCAAACGCTGATCGCGCCGCAGGTCTGCACGCGGTTCAGTATCGGAACACCCGCGCCCGGCTGACGGGCGCGGGACGCCGCAGCGGTTGGCGCGGGCGCGGCGCCTCGTGTAAAGCCTAGCGCCTCATGGATCGATACGAACCCCTCCGTCACCGCACCATCGCCCTGGTGGGCCTGATGGGCGTCGGCAAGTCGAGCGTCGGCCGCCGACTGGCCAACGCCCTGGAACTGCCCTTTCGCGACGCTGATTCCGAGGTCGAGGTCGCCGCCGGGCGGGCCATCACCGAAATCTTCTCCGAATTGGGAGAGGCCGCCTTCCGCGATGGCGAGCGGCGAGTGATTCAGCGCCTTCTGGAGGAGCCGCCGCATGTTCTGGCCACGGGCGGCGGCGCCTTCATGAATGATGAGACCCGGGCGCTCCTCAAATCCAAGGCCCTGGTGGTGTGGCTCCGCGCGGACCTTGAGCTGCTGGCCCGGCGCGTGGGACGCAAGGACACCCGTCCCCTGCTCAAGGACTCAGACCCTCTGGATGTCCTCAAGGCCCAGGCTGAACAGCGCTATCCCATCTACGCCCAGGCCCATGTGGTGGTGGATACGGGCGACACAGCCCACCACGTGACCGTCGCCCAGGTGATTGACGCTCTCAGCGACTATCTCGCCAAGGAAGGCTCATGACCGAGACCGTCACTGTCGGCCTGGGGGAGCGGGCCTATGAGGTGCGCATCGGGTCGGGCCTGCTGGCCCAGGCCGGGCGCCACATCAGCCCGCTGCTCAAGCGGGGCCGCACCGCCATCGTCAGCGACGAGACCGTCTGGCGGCTGCACGGCGCGACCCTGACCGCGGCTCTGGCGGCGGAGGGGATCAGCGCGACGCCGATCCTGGTCCCTGCGGGCGAGGGCTCCAAAAGTTTCGAGATGCTGGCCCGGGTCAGCGACGACCTGCTCGGCTTGGAGCTCGATCGCGGCGACATGATCATCGCCTTTGGCGGCGGCGTGGTGGGCGACCTCGCCGGCTTCGCCGCGGCCATCTACAAGCGCGGCATCGACTTCGTGCAGATCCCCACCACCCTGCTGGCCCAGGTGGACTCCTCTGTGGGCGGCAAGACGGCCATCGACACGCCCCGCGGCAAGAACCTGATCGGCGCCTTCCATCAGCCTCGCCTGGTGCTGGCCGATCTGGACGTGCTTTCGACCCTGCCGGCGCGGGAGATTCGGGCCGGCTACGCCGAGATCATCAAGTACGGTCTGCTGGGCGACGTCGACTTCTTCGCCTGGCTGGAGGCCCATGGCCCTGAGGTCATCGCCCTGGCGCCCGAGGCCCTGGCGCTCGCGGTGCGTCGGTCGGTGGAGATGAAGGCGCAGATCGTGGCCGAAGATGAGCGCGAGGGCGGACGCCGGGCTCTGCTCAACCTGGGCCACACCTTCGGTCATGCCCTTGAGGCCGAGAGCGGCTATGGCGAGGATTTGTTGCACGGCGAGGCCGTGGCCATCGGCATGGCCCAGGCCTTCCGATATTCCACCCGTCAGGGGCTTTGCGCCGGCCAGGACGCCGTCCGCGCCGAGGCGGCCATCGCCGCCGTCGGCCTGCCCGTGCGCATGGACGCCCTGCCGGCCCACCCCTTCGACGCCGGCCAGCTTCTGGCCCATATGGGGCAGGACAAAAAGGCCGAGGGCGGCCGCCTGACCTTCATCCTCGCCCGCGCCCTGGGCGAGGCCTTCGTCGCTCGGGACGTGGACGCAAGCTCCATCCTGCAGTTTCTCACCGCGGAGGGCGCTGGCGCGACCGGCGTGACGGCATGATCACGGCAATCCTAATCGGGCTCGCCCCGGCCATCCTGTTCCTGCTGTTCTGTTCGGCCATGATCTCGGGCACCGAGACAGCCATGACGGCGGCCAGCCGCAGTCGCATGCACAAGATGGAACGCGACGGCGACAAGGCCGCCGCCCGGGTCAACCGTCTGATCAGCAATCAGGAAAAGCTGATCGGGGCCATCCTGCTGTCGAACAACGCTATCAATATCGGCGCCTCGGCCCTGGCCACCACGGTGCTGACCGCCGCCATTCCAGGTCCGACCGGGCCTCTGGTCGCCACAGTCGTCATGACCGCTCTGGTGGTGATCTTCGCGGAGATCCTGCCCAAGACCCTGGCCATCGCTCAACCCGACCGGGCTGCGCGCCTCCTCTCGCTGCCGGCGATCTGGATCGTCAAGATCTTCGGGCCCTTGGCCAACAGCGCCCAGTGGGTGGTGCGCCTGACCCTGCGTCCCTTCGGCATCAAGCTCGACATGGAGACCGACGTCCTGGCGGCCCATGAGGAGATCCGCGGAGCGGTGGAGTATCATCACTCCGAAGGCCTGGTGGAAAACCGCGACCGGCTGATGCTGGGCGGCGTCCTCGACCTCGCTGAGATGGATGTGGGCCAGGTGATGGTCCACCGCAAATCGATCTCCATGATCGACATCAGCCTGCCGGTGCGGGAGTTTGTCGCCGCCGTCCTGGGCAGCGCCCATACCCGCATGCCGGTCTATCGGGACGACCCGGAGGACATTGTCGGCTTCCTGCACGCCAAGGACCTGCTGAGGGCCCTGGCCGAGGCCGATGGCGACATGGACGCTGTGGACCTGCAGGCGATCCTGCGAGAGCCATGGTTCATCCCCGACACCACCAATCTGAAGGACCAGCTCAACGCCTTCCTCAAGCGCCACACCCACTTCGCCCTGGTGGTGGACGAGTATGGGGGCCTGAAGGGTCTGATCACCCTGGAGGATATCCTCGAGGAGATCGTCGGCGAGATCGAAGACGAGCATGACGTGACTGTCCCAGGGGTGCGCCCCCAGCCGGATGGGTCGGTGAGCGTCGACGGCTCAGTGCCCATCCGCGACCTCAATCGCGCCATGGATTGGGAGCTGCCCGACGAGGACGCCGTGACCGTCGCCGGCCTGGTGATCCATGAGGCTCAGACCATTCCCCGGGTGGGCCAGACCTTCATCTTCCACCGCCACCGCTTCCAGATCGTCCGGCGCGAGCGCAATCAGATCACCGCCCTGCGGGTCTCCCCGCCCATCGAGGCGCCGGTCGAGGAATAGCTCTACCCCACCGGGTATTGCTCCGCTGGCGGGAACCCTGGCCATGGGCTGGCGTTAACTGTGGTGAAGCTGGCCAGAGCCTGACTTGAGCGCGTTTCGATCCAATACCCGATCCCCCTTATCGGAGCGGACTCCAGGGTGGAGAGCTTCAGCCTTTGCCTTTGTGCAACCTTTGCGGCAACCTCCCCCACCGCCTTTCGCGACCTGGAGCCTACCAATGATCGATCTCGCCAAGCTCGCCGGGCTGCGCGTCCTGGTTGTTGAGGACGAGATGATGGTCTCGATGCTTATCGAGGACATGCTGAGCGATCTGGGCTGCAAGGTCGTGGGGCCGGCGTCCCGCCTGGAAGAGGCCATGGCCCTGGTGGAAAGCCACGAGCTCGACTGCGCCGTCCTCGACGTCAATCTGGGCGGTCAGCCAATCTTCCCCCTGGCCGATCTGTTGCGGACGAAGGGCGCGCCCTTCGCCTTCGCCACGGGCTATGGGGACGCGGGTCTGCGCGACGTGGATAAGGGCGCTCCCGTCCTGCAGAAGCCCTTCCGCGAAAGCGACCTCGCCCGGGTGCTTGGCGAACTTCACGCCCGGGTCTGAGGCCCCATCGCCGCCCTATGGCAGGGCGGCGAGCACCTTCTCCGGCGTCAGCGGATAGTCACGGATGCGGGCGCCGCAGGCGTTATAGACCGCATTGGCGATGGCCGCCCCGGCGCCGGCGATGCCGAGTTCGCCCACCCCCTTGATCCCCATGGGATTGGCCTTGTCGTCCACCTCGTCGAGGAACATGGCTGACAGGTCGACGATGTCGGCATGGGCCGGCACGTGATAGCCAGCTAGGTCCTGGGCGATGAAGGAGCCGTAGCGGGGGTCGACTTCGTTGTACTCGTGCAGGGCCGTGCCGACGCCCCAGATCATGCCGCCGGTGATCTGGCTCATGGCGGTCTTGGCGTTGAGGATGCGGCCGGCTGCGAACACCCCGAACATGCGGCGCAGGCGAACCTCGCCGGTGTCGGGATCCACCCCCACCTCGGCGAAGTGCGCGCCATAGGTGTGCTGGGAATAGTCCCGCGCATCGGCGGCTGGCGTAATCGAGCCCTCCACATAGACGCCCTCTGGCGCAGCCCGGACCACCAGGCGCTCCAGCGGCTCGGCCCGGTTATCCACCGCGATATTGCCGCCGCCGAAGGTCACCAGCTCGGGGTCATCGCCATAGAGGGGAGAATTGGGATCGCCGGTCGCCAGCTCCGCCAGGGCCTTGCGCAGGTTCATGCCCGCCGCGAAGGCCGCCGAACCGGCGGTGGCCGCCCCGAACTGACCGCCCGAGCCCGGCGCCGGCGGAAAGTCTGAGTCGCCCAGCTCCACCTTCACCTGCGCCAGGGGCACGCCGAGGGTCTCGGCGGTGATCTGGGCCAGGATGGTGTAGGTGCCGGTGCCGATGTCGGTCATGCCCTGGCGCAGGGTGATGGTTCCATCGGCGTCGATCCGCACGCCCGCCTTGGCCGGCAGCAGGAAGTTGCCGCGGATGGCCGCGGCCATGCCCAGGCCCACCAGCCAGCGGCCGTCGCGAACCTGGCCGGGCTTGGGATTGCGCCGGTCCCAGCCAAACCGCTGGGCGCCCTCGGTCATGCAGCGGACCAGCTGACGGGTGCTGAACGGCTTGCCGGTCTCAGGGTCGGTGTCGGGTTCGTTGCGCAGCCGCAGCTCGATGGGATCGAGGCCGAGCTGTTCGGCCAGTTCGTCCATGGCGCATTCAAGGCTGAGCATGCCCGAGGCCTCGCCAGGCGCGCGCATGGCGCCGGCGGCGGGAATGTCGAGCTTGACCAGGCGATGGCCGGTCAGCCGGTTGGGGGCGGCATAGAGACTGCGGGCGAAATTGGCCGCATGCTCCGTGAACGGCGCCTCCCGGCGGCAGTGGGTCACCGCCTCCAGGGCGAAGGCGTCCAACCGCCCATCAGCCTGGGCGCCCAGGCGCACCCGCATGTGCACGGCGGGCCGGTGGATGGTGGCCTGGAACATCTGCTGGCGGGTATAGGCGACCTTGACCGGCTGGCCGAGTTCGCGAGCCGCAAGCGCCGCAAGCGTCAGGTCGTCATAGGACTGTCCCTTGCCGCCGAAACCGCCGCCGATATAGCGGGTCAGCAGGCGGACCTGGGTCGAGGGGATCATCAGGGTCTCAGCCAGGGTGTGCTGGCCGCCCTTCACCATCTGAATCGAGGTGTGGACCGTGACGTTGTCGCCGTCCCACCAGGCGGTGGTGGCGCAAGGTTCCATCTGGGCGTGGTTCTGCAGCGGGCTGACATAGGTCTCGTCCAGGCGAACCGGCGCGCCGGCGAAGGCCGCCTCGAAGTCGCCGACCCGGACATCCTCCTCGCCCTCGGGCTGGTCGGCCTTGGCGAAGTTGTCCTCAAAGATCAGGTCGGCGGGCTCGGCCGCATACTCAAAGCGCACCAGGGCGGCGGCGGCCTTGGCGTTCTCAAGCGTGTCGGCGACGACGAAGCCCACATGCTGGCCGAAATGCTCGATCCGCGCGGCCAGGGCCGGGTTAGCGCCCCGCTGGCTGCGGGGATTGATCTTGGCGCCGCGCTCGCCCTGGGCCGGCACATTGTGCGGCGTCCAGACCAGCCGCACGCCAGGCGCGGCCTGCGCCGCCGAAATATCGGCCGAGGCGACCAGGCCCTTGGCGATCGGCGAAGCGATCAGCACCCCATAGGCCGGCGGCGACGGCGCCTCGACCTCATAGGCGAAGGGGGCCGATCCCGTGACCTTGAGCCGGCCTTCGTAGCGATCGACGCCCTTGCCGATCAGGCCGCTGCGGTTTTCGCTGATGGGGGTCGGCGCCGCCCAATCCTTGACCGAGCTCATTGATCGTCTCCAGCGCCGGTGGTGGTGAGACAGGCCGCACCCAGGCGCGTCATCAGCTTCAGCTTGAAGTCATTGTGACCGTCGGGCCGCGCGCCCTTCAGTTCAGCGGCCATGGCTTCGGCGGGGCTCGCCCCCTGCTCCAGGGCCAGTTCGGCGGCCTCGGCGCGCCAGGGCTTGTGGGCCACGGCGCCCAGGGCGACCTTGCCGCCGGCCACCGCCACGCTGCCGATAGCGAAGGCGTAGGAGGCCCGTTCTCGCGCCTTGCGATAGATCTGGCCGCCCGGCGGGGGCGGCGGCAGGACGACGGCGGTGATCATCTCGGCCGGCCGAAGCTCGGTTTCGATATGGGGCGTGTCGCCCGGCAGGCGGTGGAAACCATCCATGGCCAGAACCCTCGCCTCACCGGCGCCAGACTCGGTCTCGATCTTGGCGTCCAGGGCGCTCAGGGCCACGGCCATGTCCGAGGGATGGGTGGCGACACAGGCCTCGCTGGCCCCAAAGATCGCGGTGTTGGCATAGATGCCGCCGATGGCGGCGCAGCCGGCGCCAGGCTCACGCTTATTGCAGGGCTTGGTGGTGTCGTAGAAATACGCGCAGCGGGTGCGCTGCAACAGGTTGCCGGCCGTTGTGGCCTTGTTGCGCAACTGACCCGAGGCCCCCGACAGGATGGCCTGGGCCAGCACCGGATAACGGGCACGGACCCGGGGATCGGCGGCGACCTGGCTGTTGGTGGTCATGGCGCCCAGGCGCAGGCCGCCCTCAGGCGTGTCCTCGATCTCGGCCAGGGGCAGACGGCTGATGTCCACCAGATGGGTGGGCTGTTCGATTTGCAGCTTCATCAGGTCGACGAGGTTGGTGCCGCCAGCCAGGAAGCGGGCGCCTGGAATATCGGCCGCCAGGGCCAGGGCCGTCGTCGCTCAGCACCACATCGGCGGTGAGATCCTCGGTCACCAGGCTGGCCCAGCCGTCGGCCGCCTCCTTCAGCATCCCCACCGTCGAGCAGATCTGGCCTGGGGTGCAATAACCGCACTGGAAGGCGTCGTGCTCCAGGAAGGCCTGCTGCACCGGGTGCAGCGCCTCGTCCTGGGCCAGGCCCTCGATGGTGGTGATCTCGTCGCCCTCATGGGTGACGGCAAGGGACAGGCAGGCATTGATGCGCCGGCCATTGACCAGAACCGTGCAGGCGCCGCACTGGCCGTGGTCGCAGCCCTTCTTGGAGCCCTTTAACCCCAGATTTTCCCGCAGGGCGTCGAGCAAGGTCGTGCGCGGATCAAGGTCCAGGCTTGCGGCCTGACCATTGAGCGTAAAGCTGGTCTTCAACGGGCGTCTCCCCAAACGCTGGACGGGAAAGCCGTCCGAATGGAGTTCTTATGGTCTTGCGGTGTCAGCTTTCGCCGGGCGCCAGGGCCTTGAGCGTCAGGGCGTGCACCGGCCCGGCCATCTCCTCGGAAAGGGCGCGGTAGATCATGCGCTGCCGCGCCACCTTCGAGGCGCCGACAAAGGCCTCGGCCTCAATCAGAACATTGAAATGACTCTCACCGCCCGGCCGTGCGCCCGCGTGGCCGGCATGGCGCGAGGAGTCGTCCTCGATCTCCAGCCGGGTCGGTGCGAAGGCGTCGGTGAGCTTGTGGTGAATAGCATCGAATATGGCGCCCATCGCTCAAATCTTCAATTCTTCAAAAGTGCCCGCCGTACGCCCATACTTGGGGCATGCCCGGCGCGTTTCAATACAGGCCCAAGTTCGTCGACATCCGCGTTCGCCCCCCCAAGCCCGGGGAGGCCGAGCAGGCCGACGACGTTTTCGCTCTGAAGCCCGGTGAACGCCGTTGCGATCACCCTGGATGCTCCATGCCCGCTGCGGCCCGGGCGCCCAAGTCCAGGGACATGATGAACGAGCACTACTGGTTCTGTCAGCCCCACGCGGCGGAGTACAATCGCAACTGGAACTTCTTCGCCGGCATGAGCGAAGGCGAGATCAAGGCCCGCCAGGAGCAGGAGCAGACCACCGGCGGCCGGCCGACCTGGGACTTCAAGGCTAGTCGCAACTCCCGGGAGTCGGCGGCCTTCGCCAAGAACTTCGCCCGCGGCAAAGGGGGCTATCAGGACCCCTTCAACCTGTTCGGCCACGGGGGCGCCCATGGACCGGGGCCGCAGGCCCAGCCCGCCCGCAGGCTCGGCAAGATCGAACGCAACGCGCTCGCCGACCTCGACCTGGACGACAATGCCGAGGGGCCGGCCATCCGGGCGCGCTACACCGAGCTGGTCAAGCGCTGCCATCCCGACGCCAATGGCGGCGACCGCTCGGCCGAAAACAAGCTGCAGCGGGTGATCAAGGCCTATCAGGCCCTGCGCAAGGCCGGCATGGTCTGAAGGGGGCCAGGGTGATCCGGGGCGACAGCACGATCCTGGAGTTGCAAGCCGCCCGCCTGGCCGCCCGCCACGCGCGGGCGATCGCCCGGCGGCGTCTCGCCCTGACCCTGACCTCCGCCAGCCTGGCCCTCATCGCCCTGGGGGCTGCGGCCCTCACCCCTGCCCCCACCCTCCGCGGGGCTGGGGAACTGCCTGTGGCCCAGTGGGCGAGCCTCAGGCTGCCAGCCCCTGTCCCCCAGGCGCCCGCCCCCCTGGCCAATCAGATCGCCGCCCTGGGCGCGGCCTTTGACGGCCGGGCCGGCATCGCCGTGCGAGACCTGGAAGGCGGCTGGACCGCCGCCCATGACGGCGAAGCCCTCTATCCTCAGCAGAGCGTCAGCAAGCTCTGGGTCGCGGTCAGCGTGCTGGACGCCGTTGATCGCGGGGTTCTGAGCCTGGACGACCCGGTCCTGGTGCGCCGCGAAGATCTCAGCATCTTTCACCAGCCGATCCGCGACCATGTGGGGCGCAATGGTTATGCGACCACCGTGGGGGAGCTGTTGGCCAGCGCCACCACCCGCAGCGACAATGCAGCCAACGATATTCTGATGCGGCTGGTGGGCGGTCCTGACCATGTGCGCTCTGTGATCAGCGCCCGTGAACTCGGGGCCATCAGCCTCGCTGACGAGGAACGCTACTTCCAGACCGCCATAGCCGGCCTGGACTGGCGGCCGGAATTCTCCTTTGGCCGCAACTTCTGGCGGGCCCGGGCGGCCATGCCCCAGGAGACCCGGCGCGCGGCCCTGGAGGCCTATCTTGCATCGCCGCCCGATGGCGCAAGCCCTGCGGCCATGGTCGAGGCGCTGGACCGGCTGGCGGCGGGCGAGCTGCTGTCGGCCGACTCAACCGCCCTGCTGCTCGACCTGCTGGCGCAGAGCCGGACAGGACCTGAGCGGCTGGCGGGTGGGCTGGTCGAGGGCTGGACCCTGGCGCACAAGACCGGCACCGGGCAGGTCCTGGGCCCCCGGGCGACGGGCTACAATGATGTGGGCCTGCTCACGGCGCCCGACGGTCGGACCTATGCTGTGGCGGTGTTCATCGCCGAGACCACGAGGCCAGTGCCCGAACGCCAGGCCTTGATGCAGGCGGTGACCCGCGCGGTCATCGCCCAGCACCATGGGCTTGATCCCGCCGCCGTGACCGAGGACTTCAACCTGCTTCCCCTGGCGGCGCAGGAGAATGCCGACCTCAGACTACGAGGGGATTTCCCGGCGCCATAGGGCCGCCGGCGAGGTTCAGCCGATCCTGCGGCAGCACGTGAGGCATTTCGGCCTGCAGGAAGGCGATCATCTTCTCGCGGACCTCACAGCGCAGGTCAAAGGCTGTGGGCGCATTGCGGGCGCTCACCAGGCATCGCACCTGAATCGTCCGCTCCGAGGTTTCGGTCACCGCCAGATTGACCACCTGGCCGTCCCAGAGCGGCGACGCCCTGGCGATCTCCTCCAACTTGGCCCGCAGCACATCTATGGCGGCCGCATAATCTACGTAGAGCATGACCGTGCCGATGAGGGAGGCGGTTTCCCGGGTCCAGTTCTGGAACGGCTGCTGGATGAAATAGGTGAGCGGCAGGATCATGCGTCGCCAGTCCCACAGGCGAACCACCACATAGGTGGAGGTGATTTCCTCGATCCAGCCCCACTCGTTCTCGACAATCACCGCATCGTCGATGCGGATGGGCTGGGTGGTGGCGATCTGCACCCCGGCGATCAGATTGGTCAGGAAGGGCTGCAGGGCGAGGCCCGCGATAATCCCGGCCGCCCCGGCCGAGGCCAGCAGGCTGATCCCGTACTGGCGGACGCCCGGCAAGGTCATCAGGGCGAAGCCGATGGTGAGGACCACGATGAGGATGGCCGCGGTCCGGGTCAGGATCCGGGTCTGCGTCACGTGCTTGCGCGCCAGCAGATTGTCCTCTGCGTCGAGCCGGAAACCCCTGATGTAGAGCAGACTCCAGATGTCCAGCGCCGTCAGCGTGCTCCAGCCGATTAGGATGATGAAGCCGACGGCGAGGATGCGCCGAAGGGTGTCGGCCCCATCCTCACCAAGCTGGGCGAGCCCCGCGCCGGCCGCCAGGCCGAGGATCAGGGCGGCGAGCCGGGTGGGCCGACGGAGCTTCACCACCAGGGTCGCCCAATAGGTGTCACGCCCTCGCAGCGCCCGGCGGATGGCGCGGACGATCAGGCCATGAAGGATCAGGCCTCCCAGGGCGCCTGCAACCAGACCGGCCAGGTTGAGAACCCACAGGGGCGCCCAGTCGGGCCGGTAGGAGAAGATCAGGTCCGCCATGCGGCTCAGCCTCGCTTTACGCCAGGCTCTTCAACGCACAGTTCGCCCGGCAGATCGCTCCAGGGAGCATACAAACGCGGCAAAGCTGCCAGGCGCCCATTGTCCGGGCGCCCTGCCTCTCACGGGGCGAAACTAGAGCGGGCCTTGATCCCCCAGTGGCCGTCCTCGCAGGTGACCACATAGATGGAATCGAACCCGCCAATGACGCTGCCGTCCTTCCGATAGCGGGTGAAGCGGGTGTCGATGTGCACCTTGTCATCGCCGGAATGGATGACCTCGCGCCGTTCCCAGGCCGAGTGATCCCACTCCTTCAGCGAGGCGTGGTCGAAGGTCGCCTGTGTCTGGTCGCCCCTGTTGATGATCCGCATGGTGTTCGACGCCAGGCGGATCGAGGGGAAGTTGAAGGTCTGTTCGAAGGCCCCGATGTCCCGGGCGTTGAAGGCGGTCATGAAGGCGTCGAGGCAGGCCATGGCGGCGGCCTCGGACTCTGGGTTGCGGCTCATCAGCTCCTCCCGTCGGCCCGTGATCGGCCGTGCGGGAGGAGCTTAGGCTCGCTCGGGCGGAGATGAGAAGGCGTTCAGCGCTCGGCCTGCGCCCAGCCGCCACCCAGAGACTTGAACAGACTGATCTGGGCGTCGGCCACCTGGGCTTGGGATTGGGCCAGCTGCGCCTGCAGGCCGGCCAGGGTCCGTTCGGCGTCGAGCACGCCCAGGAAGCTGTCGACACCTGCCTCGTAGCGCATCCGCGACAGCCGCGCCGCCCGCTCCCCCTGGTCGCGGGCCCGCTGCAGGGCCGTGCGGCGATCCAGGGCCTTGGCGTACTGGGTGAGCGCCACCTCGGTTTCCTGCAGGGCCGTGAGATTGACCTGCTCGAAGCTCGCCAGGGCCGCCTCGGCGCCCGCCCCGGCCTGGCTGATGCGCGCGCGCGCCGCCAGGATGTTGGGGAAGCTCCAGGAGATCAGTGGGCCGACATTGAACTGGTAGTCGTCCCCGAGGTTGGAGGCGTCCGCGGCCTGGCTCGAGATCGATCCGCCCAGAGTCACACGGGGATAGAGGCTGGCGGTGGCCACGCCGATCCGCGCGGTCGCCGCCGCGAGTCGGCGCTCGGCGGCGCGGACGTCTGGCCGTCGGGCCAGCAGGGCCGCCCCATCGCCGACAGGGATGGCCTCGGTGACCTCTGGAACCACCTGACAGGCCGCCGCGGCGATCGGCGCCTCAGCCGGCGGGCGGCCAGTCAGCACCGCCAGCCGGAACAGGGCGCTGTCACGTTGCGCCTCCAGCGGCGGAAGGGTGGCGCGGGTGGCTTCGAGTTCGGTCTGGGCCCTGGCCACATCAAGACCGGCGCCCCGGCCCAGCTCGAACTGCCGGCCGGTGAGATCGGCGCTCTCCTGCTGCAGGTCCAGGGTCTGACGAGCCGTGGCGATCTGGAGATTGGCCGCGCAGAGATCGGCATAGGCGCGGGCGGTTTCGGCCGCCACGGTCACCCGGGCGGAGTCCAGCAGGGCCTGGGCCGCGCCAGCGTCCGCGCGGGCCGCCTCCACCGAGCGGCGGACCCGGCCAAACAGATCAACTTCATAGGCGGCCTCGAAGCCGGCCTGGAAGTTGTCGTCCTCGCCGTATGCGCCGGTGACCGGGTCAGGCTGGCGGACCCGAGCTGCGCCTGCCGTCGTCGTGGTGCCCGGCAGGAAGCCGACGCGAGCCTCCCCCAGAGCGGCGCGCACCTGCGCCAGATTGGCCGCGGCCACGGCGATGTCGCGGTTGGCGGCGAAGGCCTGAGCGACCAGATCGTCCAGCAACGGATCATCATAGAGCCGCCACCAGTCGTCGGGCCCCTGGGCTGCGGTGAAAGGCCCCTCAGTCGCGGCGACGAAGGGTCCGGCTTCGGCCGCCCCAGCCGCTGGAACCTGGTAGTCAGGGCCGGCCGCGCAGGCCGAGAGAAGCGCCGCGCCAGCGAACAGGGCGGCCAGACGGGACGGGATCACGGGCGCGCCTCCGGGGCTTGATGAGAAATGAGACCAGGGTCAGAGGAGGGCTCTGTCGTGACCTTGCGGCCCGGCAGGCGCTGGGCGAGCCGTCGACAGACGACGTAGAAGACCGGCGTGAAGATCAGGCCAAACAGGGTCACCCCGATCATGCCGAACACCACCGAGGTGCCGAGCGCCTGACGCATCTCCTGGCCGGGGCCTGAGGCGATGGCCAGGGGCAGCACCCCGAAGATGAAGGCGAAGGAGGTCATCAGGATCGGCCGCAGCCGGGTCTTGGCCGCATGCACCGCCGCATCGAACCGGTTCATGCCCAGCTGATCCTCGGCCTGCTTTGCGAACTCGACGATAAGGATGGCGTTCTTCGCCGCCATGGCCACCAGGACGATCAGGCCCACCTGGGTGAGGATGTTGTTGTCCATCCCCCGCATCCAGACCCCGAGCATGGCCGCCAGAATGCTCAGCGGCACGATCAGGATGATCGCCAGCGGCAGGGTGAAGGCCTCGTACTGGGCGGCCAGCACCAGGAAGACGAAGATCACCGCCATGGCGAAGACCAGCAGGGTCGTGTCTCCCGCCGCCTGTTCCTGATAGGCCAGCTCCGTCCATTGGAAGCTGACCCCGGCTGGCAGGGTTTCGGCCGCCAGGCGCTCCATTTCCGCCAGAGCCTCGCCAGACGAGACGCCAGGGGCAGCGGCGCCGAGGATCTCCGCCGACGCGAACAGATTGAACCGCACCACCCGCGCCGGCCCGGAGTCGTCACGCAGGGTGGCGATGGTGCCCAGCGGCGCCATGCCGCCCGAGACCGTCCGCACCTTCAGATTGGCGATATCGGAGGCCTGGGATCGGCCAGAGGGTTCGGCCTGGGCGGTCACCCGATAGGTGCGGCCCAACATGTTGAAGTCGTTCACATAGGTGGAGCCCAGATAGGTCCCCAGGGTCTGGAACACCTCCGCCGGCTCTACGCCCAGCAGCAGGGCGCGTTCGCGGTCCACATCGGCGGTGATCCGCGGAGCTCCGGTGTTGAACTGGCCAAAGACCCCGACGAGCTTGGGATTCTGCGCCGCGGCGCCGGCCAGCTGGTTGGCCGCCTGCTCCAGAGCAGCATAGCCCACCCCGCCGGTGTCCTGCACCATCATCTTGAAGCCGCCGGCGTTGCCGAGGCCTTCCACAGGGGGCGGCGCCAGGACGAAGATATTGGCCTCTTCAATGGCGCCCATACGCTGCATGATCATGCCGGCGATGTTCTGGGCCGCGAGCTCAGACCCCCGGACACCCCAGTCATCCAGGCGAATGAACAGGGTTGCGGCGTTGGAGGCGTTACTGAAGCTCGCCCCGTCCAGGCCGACAAAGGCGGCGATGTTCTGCACCCCGTCCATGGCCCCGATCTCTGCGGCCGCTCGCTGCACCACCGCGTCGGTGCGCTCGAGCGAGGCGCCGGGGGGTAGCTGGACGACCCCGATCAGCACGCCCTGGTCCTGTTCGGGGATGAAGCCCGTCGGGGTCTCGCCCAGCCGCCAGCCGGTGGCCACCAGCAGGACCACATAGGCGATCAGCATGATGAAGCTCATCCGCACCAGACGCGCCGTGAGGCGGCCAAACCGGTCGCTGAGCCAGTCGAAGCCCTTGTTGAAGCGGTTGGCCGCGCCGGAAAGCGGGGCCAGCCAGCGGGGGCCGTGGGGCGCGTCACCTTCCCGGTGCGGCTTGAGCAGCAGGGCGGCCAGGGCCGGCGACAGGGTGAGCGAGACCACCAGGGAGATCACCGTCGCCGCGGCGATGGTCACGGCGAACTGGCGATAGAACATCCCCGGAATGCCGGAGACGAAGGCCGTCGGCACGAACACGGCGACCAGCACCAGGCTGATGGCCACCAGGGCGCCGGAGACCTCTTTCATGGACTTGTGGGCGGCTTCCCGAGGGGACAGGCCCTCGCGGATATTCCGCTCCACATTCTCGACCACGACGATGGCGTCGTCGACGACGATGCCCACCGCCAGAACCAGGGCGAACAGTGACAGAGAGTTCAGCGAATAGCCCAAGGCCAGCTGGACGGCGAAGGTGCCCACCAGGGCGATGGGGATGGCCAGGATCGGAATGATCGCCGCCCGCCAGGTGTGCAGGAAGACCACCACCACCAGGACCACCAGCAGAACCGCCTCGAACAGGGTGCCCTGCACGGCCTCCACGGACGCGGCCACATATTCAGTTGGGTTGTAGGGGATCTGGTAGGCCAGTCCGCTGGGGAAGCTAGGCTCCAGGGCGTCGAGGGCGGCGATCACCCCCTGGGCGGTGGACAGGGCGTTGGAGCCCGGTTGCTGCAGGACGGCCATGGCCACCCCACGCTCGCCGGAGAAGTAACCCCGCACCCCATAGTCCTGGGCCCCGATCTCCACTCGAGCCACGTCGCGCAGGCGGATCGTGCGGCCCTCGGCGTCCCGGCGCAGGACGATGTCGCCAAAGGCTTCCGGCGTCGACAGACGGCCCTGCACCTCGACGGGCAACTCATTAGCCACCGATGGACCAAAGGGCGGCTGACCGACGGTGCCGCCGGCGGCCTGGACGTTCTGGGCCCGCAGAGCGGCGATGATCTCGTTCGGAGTCAGGTTCCGTTCGGCGGCCTTGCCTGGATCGATCCAGACCCGCATGGCGTAGAGGCCGCCCCCGAACACCTGAACCTCCCCCACGCCCTCGACCCGCAAAAGACGGTCGCGCAGGGTGGAGGTGGCGTAGTTGCCAACGTAGTCAGCGCTCAGGCTCTCATCCGCGGCGGTCAGACCGACCACCATCAGGAAACCCGTGGACTGCTTGTTGACGATGACGCCCACCTGCCGGACCTGCTCAGGCAGGCGGGGCTCGGCCAGGTTGACCCGGTTCTGAACCAGCACCTGGGCGGAATCCAGATCCGTCCCGGGCCGGAAGGTCACCGTGATCTGGACCATGCCGTTGGAAGACGAGGAGGTCATGTAGATCATGTCCTCGACGCCGTTGATCTCCTGTTCCAGCGGCGCGGCCACCGTCTCGGCCAGGGTCTCGGCCGAGGCGCCGGGGTAGTTGGCGATGACCGCGACGGTGGGCGGGGCGATATCCGGATACTGAGACAGGGCCAGCAGCGGATAGGCGAAGATCCCGATCAGGGTGATGAACACCGACAGCACCCCGGCGAAGATCGGGCGCTCGATGAAAAAGTGCGACAGACGCATGGAATGCGGTCCCGGAATATGCGGTCGGAGGGGTGCGGATCAGTTGGCGGCGCTGGCCGTGGCCGCCGGCGCAGAGGTCAGCCGGGGCTGGTCGCCGCCGCTGACGTCCTGGCGGGCGATCTTGCCGGGACTGACCTCGACCTTCTGACCGGGCATGGCCCGCTGCTGGCCGCCAATGATGACGCGGTCATCGGGCCGCAAGCCGGAGCGAACCACCCGCAGGCCGTCGCTGGCCGGGCCAAGCTCCAGCGCCTTCACCTGCACCACGCCCTTGGGGTCGACCACATAGGCCACCCGCCGGACCCCGTCGGTGATGACGGCGGTTTCGGGGATCAGCAGGGCGCGATAGGCGTCGGCGCCGATCATCCGACCCTGGCCGAACATGCCTGGCTTCAGGAAGCCCCCCGGGTTGGCGATGGTGGCGCGCAGGCGCACCGCGCCCGTGTCGCGGTCCACGAGGCTGTCGACAAAGTCGACCCGGCCCGTCCAGCGCGGCTCGGTCTCGTCCTGCAAGCGAATTTGGACCTGGGCCCCCTGGCGTTTTTCCACCTGACGCTGGTATTTCAGAAGCTGGGCTTCAGAGGCGTCAAAGGCGAAGTGGATCGGGCTGATCGAGACGATGGTGGTGAGGACGTCGCCCGAAGAGGCGCCGCCGCTGACCACATTGCCGGGGTCCACCTGGCGTTGGGAGACGACGCCGGAGACCGGCGCGGTCACGCGAGTGAACTCCAGGTCGAGCCGGCGGGCGCGCAGGGTCGCCTCGGCCACCTGGGCCTGGGCCCGGCGGCTGTCGAACTCTTCCTGCGAGATAGCCTGGGCCTCGAGCAGGCCCTCAGCGCGCGCCAGATCGGCCCGGGCCAGATCGGCCTGGGCCTGCGCAGCCGCCAGGGCGGCCTGCGCCGGGCGGGGGTCGAGGGTGAAAAGCAGCTGGCCCTTGCGGACGCTCTGGCCGTCGGTGAAGTGGACGCCCTGGAGGTAGCCGCCCACGCGGGCGCGAACCTCGACGCGCTCCGGCGCTTCGAAGCGGCCGGTGAAGTCGTCCCAGTCGACGACCTCCTCCTGCAACGGAACAGACACCGACACCGTTGGCGTCGGCATGCCCTGTCCCGCATTTGGGTCTCCGCCGCAGGCGGCAAGACCAAGGAAGCTCGCTGCGAAAACCGCAGCCACAAAGAGTCGTCGCATGCCCTATCCCCGAGGCTAGCGCACCCGGTGGGAGCCGGGCCATGTCATCAGTTGGTGACTTCTAGGTGGGAATGCGTTTCTATGTCTACAAGTGCTGACAAAAAAATATCGGAGGAAAATATTTGAGCCCGCCCATGACTCCCGCCCGCACCCGGAACGCTGCGGCCACGCGGACCGCCATCCTGGAAGCGGCCCGCAAACGGTTCGCCCACGAAGGCTATGACCAGACCGGGGTGCGGGAGATCGCCAGCGACGCGGGCGTCGATGCGGCCCTGATCTCGCGCTATTTCGGCGGCAAGGAAGAGCTGTTCAGCGAGGTGCTCTCCTGCGCCCCTAACATCGCCGAGTTCCTGGATGGCGACCGGGACTCCTTCGGAGAGCGCGTGGCCCAGATGTTGGCGGTCGAGCCCATGCGCGAGGAGAAGTTCGAACTCTTCCTGATCATGCTGCGCTCAGCCTCTTCGCCCAAGGCCGCCGAAGCGATCCGGCGCCATTCGCACGACGCCTTCTATCAGCCCCTGGAGACCTGGCTTGGGGGAGACGACGCCGCGGTTCGCGCCCGCCTCTTGTCCTGCGTCATGATGGGGGCGACCATGAACCGGGTGATCTATGAGGACTACCTGCTGGACGGCCAGCAACGGCAGGAACTCTGCGAGGCCCTGGCCCGCACCCTGGACAACTATGTGAGCGGGCCGGTCTGAGCCGGACCGCTACCCCCGACGATCGGAGACAGCGTAGAGGAAGCGGGCATATCCGATCTCCGCGGCGTTCTTGGTCAGCTCCACATTGGCCCAGGCGATCACATCCCCCAGCGGACGGTCGCTGAAGGGCCAGCGGGTTCGCGCAGGCGAGGCGAGCGCGGCCTCATCCAGGACGTCAAGCTCCGCGGCCCATCGATCCTTTAGGCCATGGATCCAAGTCCGGCAGGCCTGAGCGTCGCCCGGCCAGCTCACGTCTTCACGGGTGAGGTCGCCCGCCCCGAAGTTGTGATCCAGGGCCATGGACCACCAGAAACCGAGATGCCAGGTCAGCCAGCCGATACTGGGCGGACCCAGATCGTACCCCTCGTGGTCTGGCCAATCGGCCCGCCAGCGCCCCTGATCGTCCTGGGCGACGTGCAGGCCCCGCACGGCGGGCCGCCACAGGCATTCCTCGGTGCTCAGGTCCCTCAGGTGATAGTCGCAAAGGGTCCAGGCGGTGCGGAACTGGCCCATCAAATAGCTCATGCGCCGCTCCCCTCTCCCAGCCGCATGGCCAACATGCCGGAACAGGCGCCCGGGGTCATCCGCTACAGGGGCTCACCCGTTGGGAGACGCCCATGTTCTCGAACATCCATAGTCTGGTGGTGGCGGTGGCCACGCTGCTCCAGTATTTTTCAGTCATGGTCCTGGTGCTGGCCGTGATCGGCGCCACGGCGGTCTTCGCGGCCAAAGGTGTAAAGAGCCATGACTGGCGCGAGGCGTTCGACCAGTACCGCGCGAATCTGGGGCGCGGCATCCTTCTGGGGCTCGAACTTCTGGTGGCGGCCGACATCATCGCCACGGTGACAGAGCCGCTGAGCTTTGACCGCGTCGGCCCCCTGGCGGCCATTGTCCTGATCCGCACCTTTCTCAGCTTCGCCCTGGAGACGGAGATTCAAGGCCGTTGGCCCTGGCGCCGGGCGGACGCAGATCCGGGTGAAGCCAAGCGCTAATCCGCCGCCCAAGCCTCGGCGACCTGGAACATCTCCCGCCAGTCGAACAGGTCCAGCTTGCAGCAAAGCAGTCCCGTCGAGACCGTTTCGAGATAGCCCCACCGCCAGATCGCCTCGGCGTCCACGCCGGTAAGGGTCCCTAGCCGGGCGCAGCGCGCCTTTCCCGCCCCCAGAGGTTCGTCCTCCAGCAGAACATCCGGCCACTCGCGCATAATGACGCCGAGGTCGTAGGCCGGCTCGATGAAGAGCCCGTCGGGATCGATGAATTTGAACCCGCCGCCGTCCAGGGTCTGCAGGGCGTTGGCGGCGTGGGCGTCGCCGTGGGCCAGGACGGCGCGCGCCGGATCATGGGCCGCGGCCCGGTCTGCGACGTAGGCGGCGGCGCGGGCCAGCACGGGCGCCGACAGGGGCCCGCCCAGGGCCTGGGCGGTTTCGGCGATGAAGCGGCCCAGGCGACGCGCCTTTTCCGCGCCGTTCATCAGGTCGCCTCGTGGAACCGGCGCCTGCCATACCGCCGTCAGCGCGCCGCACAGGGCGTCCATCTGCGCCCCGGGCGTCCAGCCCAACAGGTCGAGCCGCGTCCCGAGCCGCTCCAGCAGCAGGGCGTGGGCCGCCTCGTCCACGGCGTAGAGTTCGGCGAAGCCCACGCCGCCGGCCGCCTCCAGCACCCGGCGTTCGGCGCCGAGAAGATCCGCCCAGGGCGGGGCGACCTTGAGTACCGCCGGCCGACCATCCGGCAGCGTCACCGCCATGGCCACCGCCTCGCTGCCGCCGTCCAGAATGTCGACGCCCTCGAGGCGCCATTGCGACGCAAGCCGGTCCAGGACCTGCGGCAAGGCCGCCAGCCAGGCACGCCCTCGTTCACCCTCGTCCAGGGCGCGGCGGCGCACCGCCTCGGGCAATCGGCTCAGGTCCACAGCCGCGCTCAGACCGGAACCTCGCCGGCCACAGTGGTGCGGTGCATGACCCGCAGGTGGCCGTCATAGCCGCCTTCGGCCAGATGCACGGTGCGGCGGTTGTCCCAGATCAGCAGGGTGTCCTTCGCCCACCGGTGGCGGAAGATGAACTCAGGCTGGGTGATGTGGCCAAACAGGAAGCCGAGGATCGCCTGGCTCTCGGCAGGCGTCAGGCCTTCGATCCCCAGGGTGTAGACCGGACTGACGAACAGGGCCTTCTCGCCGGTCACCGGATGGGTGCGCACCAGCGGGTGGGTGTGGGTCTTGTCGGCCTCCTCCGAGACGATGATCTGCATGGTCCGCTTCTCGGTCTCCCGGGCGAAGACGCCCTTGGTCCCATAGGCGCGGCCAGCGCTGTGGATAGCCCGCAGAGGCGCCAGCATTTCCTGCATCACCGGCGACAGGGCGGCGTAGGCGCCGGCGCAATCGGCGAAGATCGTGTCGCCGCCCACCGGCGGAATGACTTGGCCGTGCAAAAGGGTCGCCGCCGGCGGGGCCGGCTGAAAGCTCCAGTCCGAATGCCAGCCGGCCCCGAAATTGGTGGCCTTTTCATCGGGTTCGCGCCGCAGCTCCAGCACATTGGGCCGGCCGGGCATGGGGGCGATGAACGGATCGACCCCAAAGGGCCCAAACTGCAGGGTCACCGCCTCCAGCTGATCGAGGCTCAGCGGCTGGTCAGGAAAGCTCAGCACCCCATGGGCGGCCCAGGCCTGGCGCACCTCTTCCATCAACCCATCAGCCAGCGGCTGGGACAGGTCGAGACCGGTGACGACGGCGCCGAAGCCTGAGGCGCTCGGCGCCACCTGCAGCTTCGAATTGTGCGTATGAACCCTGTCCAACATGGCGCCGGCGTCTCCTCGTTGTTTTTGATCGGCGGCCTATGAAACACACGTTTGCTTTGCGGGCGTAACCCTGTATGCGAACCTCGTCATGAGCACGATTTCCCAGACCCACGACGATGAGTTGCTGACCCTTGTCCCCGACAAGAAGGTCTCCGTCCGCGAGACTTTCGGCGTCGACATGGACATGAGCGTGCCGGCCTTCTCCCACCGCGACAGCCATGTCCCGGAGATCGACGACACCTACCGGTTCGATCCCGAGACCACCAAGGCCATCTGCGCGGGCTTCGCCTATGATCGCCGGGTGATGATCCAGGGCTATCACGGCACCGGNNACCGGCAAGTCGACCCATATCGAGCAGGTCGCCGCCCGCCTGAACTGGCCGCTGATCCGGGTCAACCTCGACAGCCATGTCAGCCGCATCGACCTGGTGGGCAAGGACGCCATCGTCCTGAAGGAAGGCAAGCAGGTCACGGAATTCCGTGAGGGCATCCTGCCCTGGTCGCTGCAGCGGCCTATCGCCCTGGTGTTCGACGAATATGACGCCGGTCGGCCGGACGTGATGTTCGTGATCCAGCGCATCCTGGAGGCGCAGGGCAAGCTGACCCTGCTCGACCAGAACCGCGTGATCCGGCCCAATCCCTATTTCCGCCTGTTCGCCACCACCAACACCATCGGTCTGGGCGACACCACGGGCCTGTATCACGGCACCCAACAGATCAATCAGGGCCAGATGGACCGCTGGTCCATCGTCACCACGCTCAACTATCTCGAGCATGATGCCGAGGCCGAGATCGTCCTGGCCAAGGCCCCCAACTACGACACCACCGAGGGCCGGCGGACCATCAACGCCATGGTCCGGGTCGCCGACATGACCCGTAACGCCTTCATGAACGGGGACATCTCCACAGTCATGAGCCCGCGGACGGTGATCACCTGGGCGCAGAACACCGAGATCTTCGGCGGCGACGTGGCGCTCGCCTTCCGCATGACCTTCCTGAACAAGTGCGACGAGCTGGAGCGCGGCACGGTCGCCGAGTTCTTCCAGCGCGCCTTTGGCAAGGACCTGCCCGAAAGCACCGCACGGGTGCGGGTGGCCTGAGCCTCCGGCCTCCCAGCAGACGAAAAAACGGCGGCCTTTGCGGGCCGCCGTTTTCATTTCAGGACTGCAGGTGCGGGTTTAGCGGCCCAGCATGGCGCTGAGTTTCGCGCCCTCCACCTCACTGACGCACCGCGGGGCGGACCAGTCATCGGCCGCGCCGGTGATCGCCTGTTCCGCGGTGACGAATTTCACCTCGCCATGCTCGCGGGCGAATGCGCGGCGGGTCAGTTCGGAGCGGTCGCAGACATAGACCACCCGTTCGGCCTTGGTCTGCATGACTTCCCGGGCCGCGGCGTCGCGGGCCACAGCCTCGGCATTGGCGGGTTGGGCGGCCTGAACCGAGCCGGCGAACAGGGCGGCGGCAGCGGCTGCGAGAACCAGAACTCTCATAATTTCCTCCACTTAGAGCGAGGTCTAGGCCTCGACTTGAGGAAAGGCTCTCATGGACTCCGGCGCTTGTGAAGTTTTTATGACGCTTGAGCATCATATTTGCGACAAGACGTCGCCACTGTCCGCCGACGCGGTTCAGAGCCCGGCTTTCATTCCTTATACGGATATTTTTCTAGGTATGGCCCTGCCCTGTAGCTCAACCCAGCCACTGGACGTCAGCTGCGCCCTGGGTGAAGGTCCGGCCCATTGATGCAAACCGATTTGCACGTGGGGAACACATGTCCAGGAAGATGCTCGCCATATTGACGGCGACCACAGGGGCGCTGGCCCTGGCGGCCGGCGTTTGGCAGGCCCAGGCCCAAACACCGGCCGCCGAGCTCGCCAAGAATGACTATGCCGACAAGGCCAGCTGGCTGTGTTGGCCCGGCCGCGACGACGCCTGCGCCGGCGACAACACCACCACCGTCATCCAAGCCGATGGCGCCGCCACGGTTGAGACCTGGGCGGTCCATCCGCAGGCGCCCGTCGACTGCTTCTATGTCTATCCGACGGTCTCCAACGACCCCGGCGTGGTCAGCGACATGACCGCCAACGCCGAGGAGCGTCGCGTGGTGGAGCAGCAGCTCTCCCGCCTGGGCGCCAAGTGCCGGGTCTATGCGCCGCTCTACCGCCAATTCACCCTGACGGCCCTGCGCGCCCTGGTCACCGGCGGCGCCCTGCCCGCTGGCGGCCCGCGGCCCAATACCGGCTATCTCGACGTGGTGGACGCCTGGAACCACTACCTGGCCCATGAGAACAACGGCCGTGGCGTGGTCCTGATCGGCCACAGCCAGGGCGCCGGCGTGCTCACCCAGCTGATCGCCAATGAGATCGACGGCAAGCCGGTGCAGGACAAGCTGGTCTCGGCCCTGCTGATCGGAACCAATCTGCCGGTTGAGAAGGGCGGCAAGACCGGGACCTTCAAGTCGATCCCCCTCTGCGAGGCCGCCGATCAGACCGGTTGCGCCATCGCCTATGTCAGCTTCCGGGCGGACGCCCCACCGCCGGCCAATTCCCGGTTCGGCGTCGCCCCGCCTCAGGCCCAGAACATGGAGGCCGCCTGCGTCAATCCCGCCGCCCTGAAAGGCGGCAAGGCCGATCTGCACGCCTATCTGGCCAGCGCCGGCAACCTGCTGGGCTCGTCCGAAGAGCCGCAGCCCTGGGTGAAGGGCGGCCCGGCCGTCGAGACCCCCTTCGTCTCGGTCCCAGGCCTGCTGAGCGGGGAGTGCGTGCGCAAGGACGGCTTCCACTATCTGGCTGTCACTGTGAACGCTGATCCGGCCGATCCGCGCACGGACACCATCGCTGGCGACGTGGTCCAGAACGGCGTCATCGCCAAGGACTGGGGCCTGCACCTCATCGACGTGAACCTGGCCATGGGCGACATTGCGGGCCTGGTGGAATCCCAGGGCGCGGCCTGGCTCGCCAGCCGCAAGGACTGACCCGTCCTGGGAGACGTCAAATGAAAACGGCCGCCGCTCAAACCTGAGCGGCGGCCGTCGTCGTTTCCAAGGATCAGAGGCGCTAGCCGCCGGTGATCTTCTTGCCGGCCATGACCCCCAGGACCAGGAAGATCACGAAGCCCACCAGGAAGATGAAGAACAGAATCTTGGCGATGCCCGCGGCCGCGCCGGCGATGCCGCCAAAGCCAAGAGCGCCGGCCACAAGGGCGATAAGCGCGAAAATCAGTGCCCATTTCAGCATGGGGTCGCCTCCAGAACAGCCATCAGTGTGACCGGGAGAACGCGAAGCCCCGGCCACCCGTTCCGAAGCCTGACTGTAGAATATCTTCCCCTTTCCCCTGAGCCTTGCGGCGCCTTATCTAGGAGGCGATGGCCAAGTCCCCTCCCGAAAGCCCCGTCGAGCCCTTCAAGCGCGCCCTGGCGAACGCCGCCCGCTCTCTGGCGGAGTCGCCCGATCTGGAGATCGTCTTCTCCGGCGAGGGGCCCCAGCTGCAGGGCAACCGCGCCATCCTGCCCCACCCACCCCGGGATCTCGGCCCCGAAGACGCCGCACGCCTGAGGGGCATCGCAGACCAGATGGCCCTGCGGCTGGCCCACCATGACGAGGCCGCCCACGCCAAGGGGCGCCCCCAGTCGGCCCAGGGCGGCCCCATCTATGACGCTATCGAACAGGCCCGTACCCAGGCCATCGGCGCCAACGCCCTGGGCGGCGTGCGGAAAAACCTGCGTGCGGCCCTGAACCAGGCCTGGGCCAAAAAGCCCTTCAATCCGATCGAGGCCCAGGCCAATCCGCCCATGGACGAGATCGTCTCGCTCATGGTCCGCGAGCGCCTGACCGGCGAGGCGCCGCCGCCGGCCGCCCGTCCCCTGGTGGATCTGTTCCGGGATGAGATCGAGGCCAAGGCTGGCGCTGACCTGGACAAGCTGGCGGCCAATCTTGAAGACCAGAAGGCCTTCGGCAAGGTGGCCAAGGCGATCCTGCGCGATCTCTCCATGGGCGATGATCTGTCGGACGCCCCCGAACAGCCCGACGAGGACGAGGAGGGCGGCGAGGACGCGGAGTCGGAATCGGCCGAAGACCAGGACGGCGGCGAGGGCGAGGAGCAATCCCCTCAGCAGACCGCCATGGACGACAGCGAATCCACCCATCGCGAAAGCGAAGAGACCGACAGTCAGATGATGTCGGCCGAAGAGGACCCTGACGCCGAAGACACTGACGAGCAGCCGGACATGGGCGAGGGCGAGCAGCCGTCTCGCCCCGATCCGCGCCCCGACGCGCGCATTCCGACCTATAAGGTCTTCTCCACCGCCCATGACGAGATCGTCGCAGCTGAGGAACTGTGCGATCCTGAAGAGCTCGGCCGTCTGCGGGCCTATCTCGACCAGCAGCTGGCCAGTCTGTCCACCGTCGTCTCCCGCCTGGCCAACAAGCTGCAGCGCAAGCTGATGGCCCAGCAGAACCGCACCTGGAGCTTCGACCTCGAGGAGGGCATGCTGGACGTGGCGCGCCTGACCCGGGTGATCATCGACCCCACCGCGCCCCTGTCCTTCAAGGAAGAGAAGGACACCGAGTTCCGCGACACGGTCGTCACCATCCTGATCGACAATTCGGGCTCCATGCGGGGCCGCCCGATCATGGTCGCCGCCGTCTGCGCCGATATCCTGGCCCGCACTCTCGAACGCTGCGGGGTCAAGACCGAGATCCTGGGCTTCACCACCCGGGCCTGGAAGGGCGGGACCAGCCGCGAGGACTGGCTGAAGGCCGGCAAGCCGCCTCAGCCCGGCAGGCTGAACGACCTGCGTCACATCATCTACAAGGCCGCCGACGCCCCCTGGCGCCGCGCCCGCCGCAACCTTGGCCTGATGATGCGCGAGGGCCTGCTGAAGGAAAATATCGACGGCGAGGCGCTGATGTGGGCGCACCACAGGCTTCTGGGTCGGCCGGAAGCCCGCCGCATCCTGATGGTCATTTCCGACGGCGCGCCGGTGGATGACTCCACCCTCTCGGTGAACTCCGGCCACTATCTCGAACGCCATCTGCGCGAGGTGATCGAGGAGATCGAGACCAAGAGCCCGGTGCAGCTGATCGCCATCGGTATTGGCCACGACGTCACCCGCTATTATCGCCGGGCTGTGACCATCGTCGATGTGGAGCAGCTGGCCGGCGTCATCGTCGATCAGCTGGCCGAGCTGTTCGACGAGGAAATCCGCAAGTCGAGCCGCGCCACCGCCAACCTGCTGCAGCCGCCGCCCAGCACCCAGGGTCCCTCAGGAACCAGCCGAGGGTCGACCTTCAAGGAAGTCCGGAGAGCCCTGGCATGAGCCCCCTGCCCCGTCTTGGCGCCCTGATCGCCCTGGCGGGGCTGGCCGCCTGCGCCCCCTCGCCGGTAAGCCTGCCGGCCGCACCGGTGGCCTCCGGATCATCAATCTCGGTCCAGACGGTCTCTGTTCCCCTGAACCCCGAAGCGCCGGGCCAGACGGCGATCGGCGGATTTGCCTATGCCGGCGGGGTCCAGCTCTCCTCCACCGAGACCGCGCGGTTCCACGGCCTGTCGGACCTGTCGGTGAGCGACGATGGAAAGATCACCGCGATCAGCGATGAGGGCGACCTGATCGAGGGCCGACTGGTCTTCGAGGGCGGCCAACTGTCAGGCCTTGCCGACGTGACCTTGCGGCCGTTGAGCGGCCTGGACGGCCAGCCCCTGCCCAATAAGGAAATGTCTGACGCCGAAGGCCTGGCGATTCTGGCGAGCGGCGACCGGCTGGTGAGCTTTGAGCGCCAGTCGCGCATCTGGCTCTATCCGGCCAACGGCGGGCCGCCGCGGGCCGTGCCGGCGCCCGAAGCCGATTTCCCGCTGAATGGCGGTCTTGAAGCCCTGGCCGCCGATCCCGAGCGCGGGCCCGACGCCTATGTGGCTGGCGGCGAGGAGTCCGGCCAGACCTGGCGGTGCAAGCTCGCCTCTCCCTGCGTGGCCGGGCCGAAGGTCGACAAGGCGCCGGAGTTCGGCCTGGTGGCGATGCGTCGCCTGCCCGGCGACCAGAGCGCCTATCTGCTGCGGGCCTGGGACCCGCTGCGGGGCAACCGCATCGTGCTGTCCGTCACCGGAGCGGCCGGAGAGCTGGCGCGTCTGGAGATGACCAAGCCGCTGACGGTGGACAATTTCGAGGCTGTGGATTTCGTGCCCAGGCCGCAGGGTGGCTACCGGGTCTACATCCTGTCGGACGACAATTTCAGCGCCAGCCAGCGCACCCTGCTGCTGGCCTTTGACTGGACGCCCTGAGGTCTGAGGTTGACCTTGAGGCGAAAAGGACTGCGGCACGCTACTGCATTGGCGGCGCATTGTCGGAAGGATGAGCAGCATGCCGATTAGGTTCAACCACCTATTGGAGCAGGCTGAGATCGACCCCAGCGACGTGCGACTGGTTCGTCATCAGGACGGACGAGCAGACCGTGGCCGAACACCATATCACCTTTGGTCGAACCATCCGGTCGACTTCATGGAGTATCAGTCCAGGCAAAGCCTGCGCAGCAAAAGCACTCTTGGAAAAGCAAAATACTGGGCAGTATTTGTTGTCGCTCCACCCCACGGGGAGACTCTTTTTGTAGGACTATACTTTATTAATTCGAAAAAGGTGATCGAGTCTGGATTTGTAGAATCGGTCAGCATCCTTGGCGATAAGGAGGATGAGCACATTTACTATGATCTGACTGCCTGCGAAGAACTTTCAGAGTTTTCAGGAAAACTGGTCATTGAATGGGGAAAAGGCACACGCTCGTGGGTGCAGCGGGCCGACATTCAACACAAACTTATCGTAGAAGTTCGCCGCGAATTCGCTGAGGAAAAATTTGTCGGCTACTTGGCGTTTCTGAGCCGATTGTCAGAGATAGATAGTCTGCCAAAGGGATGGATCCAACGTCTACGTGAGGCCAAGGGCATCTACCTGCTTTCATGCCCCAAGACGGGTGAGAATTATGTCGGCTCGGCGACCGGCGAGGGTGGATTTCACGGCCGATGGCAAGAACATGCAAGAGCAGGCGGGGATGCTGTTCGCTTCAATAGGCGGGACCCGAGAGACATCCAGGTCTGCATACTTGAGGTTGCCGGAAGCAGCATGCTCGACGACGATATCCGCGCCGCGGAATATCGCTGGATTGAAAAGCTACAACCAGCACTTAACGGCCATGTGACGTTGATTAGTTCTACTCGGTAGACAAGAGGCGCAGCGATAGAGCGTGAACTAGCGCAACGAAAAAGGCCGGCCCCGAAGGACCGGCCTTTTCGTGTCGTCGTCAGATCGACGCCGTTCAGGCGGCGGTCTTGGCCTCGGCCAGCTTGGCCTTCAGCTGACGCTTGATCTTCAGCGCGCGCGGCGAGAGTTGCTCGTCACGGGCCTTGACCAGGAAGACGTCCAGGCCGCCCCGGAAGTCCAGGGTGCGCAGGGCCGCATTGCTGATGCGCAGTCGGAAGGACTGGCCCAGGGCTTCGGACTGCAGCGTAGCCGGAGACAAGGCCGGCAGGAACCGACGCTTGGTCTTGATATTCGAGTGGCTGACATTGTGACCGATCATCGGACCAACGCCAGTGAGTTCGCAACGGCGCGACATGGTGTTCAACCTTCGCGTGGAAACCAAAAAGCGCGGACCCCGGTCCGCACAAGAGAGCGGGCGATATAGGCGAAAGCCTCGGGCGCCGTCAAGGCGGAGCCGCGACTCCCGTCGCAATCGTCCCGATTATCCCGCAGACCGCCGGCGCAGGCCCTGCTGGCGCTGCAGCCTTGTGGCCATCCCCGGCGGGGCCTACAATATCTGGTAGGGAACAAAGGCTGAATCCGGCCCCGTCGCCGATTCGGTCACCCTTTGTTTTGCCCGCGTTCCCACCTCGTTCAGGAGGCTGGCGGCAGGCTTTCCAGAAAGACGCGCAGATCCTGCGCCGTGCGGTCGGGTAGTTCCTCCATCGGCACGTGGCCGCCGTCGGCATAGGTGATCAGCCGGGCGCCGGGGATTCCTTGCGCAAAGCCCGCCCCCCGCTCGGCGGGAATCACCTGGTCCAGGGCGCCGACCATGACCAGGGTGGGAACCTGAATGGCCGCAAAGGTCTCCGGCGTCACCGCCGTGGCGGCGCCGCGACGGCGGGGGTCGGTCAGTATGGCCCGGTGGCCCGGCGCCCGGGCCAGCTCCACATAGCGGTCCACCAGCTCCGGCGTGACCAGGGCCTCATCCCCGTAAGCCTGGCGAAGGCCCCGACCCGCCAGGGGACGTGGATCAAGATTGCGCAGCAGGCTGTGGCCCAAGGGGTTTTCCAAGACCTTGAAGACCATGGGCCGGCTGTCGCCCTCGCCTTCCACAGCCGCCGCAGGCCAGCCCGCGGCGTTGACCAGCACGAGCCCGCGCACCTTTTGCGGATGGGCGAGGCCATAACGCCAGGCTACGCCGCCCCCCATGGAATTACCCGCCAGCACAAAGGGCGAAAGGCCAAGCTCGGCGGCCACAGCGTCCACCACCGCCACCTGTGCCTCTGGGCTCGACTGATAGCCCTCCGGCGTCCGGGTCAGGCCGTGACCCGGCAGATCCAGGCTGACCAGCCGGTAGTCATCCTTCAGCCGCGCGACCCAGGGCTCCCAGGCGTGCAGGGAGGCGGCGAAGCCATGCACCATGACCAGCGTCACCGGGGCCTGCGGATCGCCCTCGTCGCGGTAGTGAACCCGCACCCCGTCCGGCAGCTCAAGATACTGGGAGGTCGGGCCGCCATAGCGCGCCTCCAGCTCTTCGTAGGGAATGTCCCCGGCCACGCAGGCCGATAGGCACAGGGCCGCCAGTCCGAGGACCGCAAAGCGCAAGGATTGAAACACGGTCAACTAGCCCCCCATTCAGCGCCGGCGGCGCCCTGCCACAGACCGTTCGGCAAGACCCGCGTTCGGTCAATCATGCCTCAGGGGAAGGCGATGGCGATCAGGCCCGATTGAAACGGGCGGCGGACCGCCTCTGATACCGGGCCATCATCTTCGGCGCTATGAACCAGCTAAGCGGCATGGAGATCAGGGCGGTGATCACCACCACCAGCGGGATCGAGATCTGGGCGCTGAGCCCCGGGGCCAGGATGAGCGCGACGATCAGGCCAGCCCCGAACAGGACGGCCTGGGCCATCGGATAGACCAGCGCCCCCACCATCAAACGGGTCATGAGAGTTGTCCTGTTGCGAAGTTCCACCCTTTCAACGGAAACCCGCCGCCTGGCGTTCCGGACACGCTTGCCGAGGGCCGATTCGCCCCCCACCTTGAGGCCATGAGTGACCGTCCCTCGGGCGCGGCGCCGTCCCGCCTGGTGGCGGTGCTGGGGCCGACCAACACCGGCAAGACCCACCTGGCCGTCGAGCGCATGCTGGGTCACGCCTCGGGCATGATCGGCCTGCCGCTGCGGCTGCTGGCTCGGGAGATCTACGACCGCATCGTCAAACTGCGCGGCGCCCGCTCCGTCGCCCTGATCACCGGCGAGGAAAAGATCGTCCCGGCCCGCGCGGTCTATTTCGTCTGCACCGTCGAGGCCATGCCCCTCTCGCGGGAGGTGGAGTTCCTGGCCGTCGACGAGATCCAGCTGTGCGCAGACCCTGAGCGCGGCCATGTCTTCACCCACCGCCTGCTGCATGCGCGGGGCAAGTACGAGACCATGCTGCTGGGCGCCTCGACCATGGCGCCCCTGGTCCGCCGCATGCTGCCCGACGCCGAGATCGTCAGTCGGGAGCGGTTCTCCAACCTGACCTATTCAGGCTCCAAGAAGCTGACCCGCCTGCCGAGACGCAGCGCCATCGTCGCCTTCTCCGCCGACCAGGTCTACGCCATCGCCGAGCTGATCCGCCGCCAGCGGGGCGGGGCGGCCGTGGTCATGGGCTCGCTCAGCCCCCGGACCCGCAACGCCCAGGTAGCGCTTTACCAGTCGGGCGAGGTGGACTTCCTGGTGGCCACCGACGCCATCGGCATGGGCCTGAACATGGATGTCGACCATGTGGCCTTCGCCGGCCTGCGCAAGTTCGACGGGCGGCGCAATCGCTGGCTGACCCCGCAGGAGATCGGCCAGATCGCCGGCCGCGCCGGCCGCTTCCGCACCGACGGGACCTTCGGCGTCACCGGCGACTGCGACGAGATGGACGAGGACCTGGTCGAGGCGGTCGAGAACCACCAGTTCGAGGCCGTCACCGGCGCAGAATGGCGCAACGCAAAGCTCGACTTCGACTCCCTTCCCGACCTGCTGCGGTCGTTGGCCCGCACGCCGGACCGCTCGGGCCTGCGGCTGGCCCAGGAGGCGCTGGATGAGATCACCCTGCGCAAGCTGGCGGGCGATCCAGACGTTGTGACCCGGGTCCGCGACCGCGCCGCTCTCTTCAAGCTGTGGGACGTCTGCCAGACGCCGGACTTCCGCAAGGTCTCGGCAGAAGAGCATGTGCGCCTGGTCCGCGACCTGTTCGACAACCTGACCACCGGCCGCCGGCGCATCCCCGACGACTGGATCGCCCGCCAGCACAAACAGCTGGACCGGCCAGAGGGCGAGATCGACGCGCTGGCCCAGCGGCTGTCGTCGGTGCGGACCCTGTCCTATGTGGCCCACCGCCCCGACTGGCTGGTCGATCCCACCGGCTGGCAGGGCAAGCTGCGCCAGTTGGAGGACCGGCTGTCGGACACCCTGCACGAACGGCTGATGGCGAGGTTCGTGGACCGTCGCACCAGCGCGCTGATGCGGGGCCTGCGGGTTCGACATGAAATGCTGGCCGGCGTCGGCGGGGACGGCGCCGTGACAGTGGAAGGTCAATATGTGGGCCGGCTGCAGGGCGTCAGCTTCGAGGCCGACCAGGGCGCTTCTGTCCTGGAGACCAAGGCCCTGCGCGCCGCCGCCATCGCCGCGGTGGGTCCAGAGATCGCCCGACGGCTGGGTAAGCTGGCCGGTGAGACTGACGAGGCCTTCGCGCTCAATCCCGACGGGGTGGTCCTGTGGCGCAGCGAGGCGGTCGGCGCGCTGTCGGGCGGGCGGCCCTTCTCCCCCCGAGTCCGGCTCTTCGGCGAGCTGGGCGAGGCCGCGGCCCGGGAGCGGGCCCAGCGGCGGCTGGAGGCCTGGCTCGCCGCCGAGGCCGGCCGGCGCCTCTCGCCCCTGCGCAAACTCGACGCCGCCGTAACCGAGGGGCGGATCAAGGGCCTGCCCCGAGGCATCGCCTATCGCCTGCTGGAACAGGGCGGCGTGCTCGACCGCGCCCATGTCCGCGAGGAGGTCGCCGCCCTCAGCCAGGCCGAGCGCCGGGCGCTGAAAGGCCTTGGCGTACGCATCGGCGCGTTCAGCCTGTTCATGCCGGGCCTGCTGCGGCCCGAGGCGCTGGCCTTCGCCCAGGCCTTCGCCGCCGAGGCTGGGTGGCGCCCAGCCATGACGGGGCTCTCCCGGCTGCCGGCCGACATCCCCGCCCCCTGGCGCCTGGCCGCCCACGGTCACAGAGCCGCGGCCGGGCTGTCGGTTCCCGTGGAGTCGCTGGAGGATCTGGACGAGCGCCTGCGCGCCGCCCCGAAGGAGGCTGGCGGCGTGCGCCTGCCTGACGATTTGTGGGCGGCTCTGGGCTGGAGCGCCGCCGAGGGCGAGGCCATTCTTCAGGCCCTCGACTACGCGCCCACCGGCCCGGCCAAGACCGGCGAGCCCCGCCCCTGGCGCCGCCGCAAGCTGGAGGCCAAGGCGCAGAAGGCCCCTGCGGCCCCGTCCAACTCGCCCTTCGCCGCTCTGGCGGCCCTGAAGACCGCCCCGCCCGCCCAGCGTCCCAAGGCGTCGCGCCCGAAAGGTCCGCGTCCGGCCGCCGTCGCGCCGCCTCCGCCCCCCGCCGCTGAGCCCGCCCGACGCAAACCCCGAAGGCGACGCCGCAGGCCCCAGGCCGGAGGCGCGGCGTGAAGCCCGAGGCGGCCGAGGCCGTCGAGACCTGCCGGATCGATGTCTGGCTGTGGCGGGCCCGCTTCTTCAAGACCCGCACGCTGGCGGCGGCCTTTGTGGAGAACAAGCGCGTGCGCCTGACTCGCGCAGGCCAGGAGAACCGGCTGGACAAGCCCTCGCGCACCGTGCGGGCCGGGGACCAACTGGTCTTCGCCATCGGCGGGCAGGTCACGGCGGTGACGGTGGAGGCCATGGGCGAGCGGCGCGGCCCCCCGGCCGAGGCCCGAACCCTCTATTCACCCTTGCAGATATACTGAGGCGCATCCGGGGCGAAGACGCGCTAAGCCCCGTGGTTGACAAGGCGCCCCCGGCGCCCTGAAAAACCCGCGCCTTCCAACCCCCCGCGATCCCCGCCAGGGCCGCGACCGGAGTTCTCGACCCGATGACCTACATCGTCATGGATCCCTGCATCAAATGTAAGTTCATGGATTGCGTGGAGGTCTGTCCGGTCGACTGTTTCTATGAGGGCGAGAACTTCCTGGCCATCAATCCGGACGAGTGCATCGACTGCGGCGTGTGCGAGCCCGAATGCCCGGTGGACGCCATCAAGCCCGACACCGAGGATGATCCCGACGGCAAGTGGCTGAAGATCAATTCGGAATATTCACGCATCTGGCCGAACATCACGGTCAAGGGTGAGCCGCCAGCCGACGCCGAACAGTACGAGCGTGAGACCGGCAAGCTGGACAAGTATTTCAGCGAGAAACCCGGCCGCGGGTCCTGAGCCCTAAAGGCCCAGCCCTGGCCCTCCAGGGCCCAAGCCTTTCTTTCGGCTCATATTTATGGTACAGTCACACTTGGCGTGGAGGCAGGCGGCTGTCGTCTGTCCCGTCGTTCAACAGAAGAGCCGTCGCCGGCCGATCACGCCCGCCCAGGGCGAGGGTGTCTAAAGAGGTTTTCACCGCTCCAGAGCACGTCGGACTTCGCGCCTGCAGCGTCGAGGACCGGTTCGTCCCTGTGAGCGTCGCCTCCGTGACTCCGGATTGGCCGCCAGGCGCATTTTGAAGGGTCTCGCAATGAGCAAGAACGGTCTGGATTTCCAGGTTGGCGATCATGTCGTCTATCCGGCGCACGGCGTCGGTCAGGTGCAGGCGATCGAGACCCAGGACGTCGCCGGTCTTTCGCTTGAAGTCTATGTGATCACCTTCGACCACGAGAAGATGACCCTCCGCGTGCCCACCGGCAAGGCGCGCAGCTCTGGCCTCCGCTCCCTGGCCGAAGGNNGAAGCCAAGATCAATTCCGGCGACCTGATTTCGATCGCCGAGGTGGTCCGCGACCTGCACCGCGCCGAGAACCAGCCCGAACAGTCCTATTCCGAGCGCCAGCTCTACGAATCGGCCCTGGACCGAATGGCCCGCGAAGTCGCCGCCATCGAGCAGATCGACCGCGACGCGGCCATCATCATGCTCAACAAGTCCCTGCTGGTGAAGGCCTCGGCCGCCGCCTGATCTGGGCGCACGTCAGACGATCAAGACGCCCGGCCCATGCGCCGGGCGTTTTTCGTTGAGGGGCTTGGCGCCGCCCCCCGCCCCATGGCATCGCTCACGCCCAAGCCGGCCCGGTAGCTCAGCAGGACAGAGCAGCGGTTTCCTAAACCGAAGGTCAGGGGTTCGAGTCCCTTCCGGGCCGCCAGGGGCTTTTCCAGCTCAGACCAGGAAATTCGAGGCGTCTCTACACGCCCTCGAACAGCACGCCGAGCGCGCCGCGCACCGCATAGGCCTCGTCCTCAGTGAGCATGCGCAGGGGGCGATGGCCGAGTTCGCGGAGCGGAATGGCGGCCATCTGCAGGGGCAGCAGCATGACCGTCCGCCCCTCAACCTCGAGGATGGGCGTCAGTCGTCCCGGCTGGGCGCCCGTCAGGTCCATCGACGCGATGAGCGGCACGACCACGCGGGTGTTTGTGGGATTCAGCAGATCCGACTGGACGTCCACCACCAGCACGCCGCTGGGCAGCCGGTAAATCCCATGCTTCATCAGAACTGCCGGTATTCCGCCAGGATCAGGCCATCGGCCTCCACCTTGGCGTTGTACCAGTCGAAGAAGGCGCAGTTTTCGGCTTGCCAGCGCCGCGCCCGTTCGGCGGCGACAGCCGCCCGCAGGCCACTCTCGCAGGCCCGCGAAAGGTTCAGGCCCAGCGCCTTGGCTTCCTCGACGAGCGCGCCGGGAAGGGTGAGGTTCAACCGCTGACGACCGGACGCATGCGTGTTTTCCATGCGCACAGTTTACGCGCACGTTACGACGTTTTCCAGCCCTGTTCAGCCCATGCGCTCCGCTCAACCTCAGAGCCCTCACCGCCTACCTATAATCGGCCCTCGCCGGGCGGCGACGGCGATTAAGCCCCCCGAACCGGATTGAGCGCCTCAACCCCCGCAATGTGCTTTTCGTGGTCCGTGATGACCGTGCAGCCATAGGCCTCTGCGACGGCGGTGATGATGGTGTCGAGGGCGCTGCGGGGGCGGACTTGACGTAGGGTTAAACTCCTGACTGCATGGGAGCACTTGGTCGAGTTCCCGACCACTTCCAATCACCTGGGCCGGGTGTTCGTGAAATTTGGAACGCGTATGGTAAAGCCATGATGGATCGAAAGAAGCTGCCGCTGGTCTATTCCTGTTCTGGCTGTTCCAGCGCGGCGCAAACCAGCAATGATGTCGCCCTGGAGCTTAACCGTCGCGGTCTGGCGGAAATGTCCTGCATCGCCGGCGTCGGCGGAGACGTTCCAAAGCTTGTGAAGGTCGCCAAGTCCGGGCGCCCGATTGTCGCCCTGGACGGTTGCGCATTGGCCTGTGTGAAGAACACCCTGGCCAGACATGGGGTGGAGCCAACCGTTTGGCACCAGTTGCGCCAATATGATGTGGCCAAGGTCTATGGCGCCGATCCGGACCCGGCCAATGTTGAACGTGTTCTGCAGATCGTCACCGAATCCCTTCCCGCCTGAAGGTGACCAGGCCCTCCTGACCCTGAGCGGCTGGGCCAAGCTTCCGTAGCGTTAAGCGGTGATTAAGCCTGTCGCTCTCAGATGTTCTCCAGGCTGACGAACGGGGGCGGACGTTGGGGGCGATCGCAATGGAGCAGGCCAGTCTGGCCGGATATGGCGCAGCGCTTGAGGCGCTGGCTGGGGAGATCGAACTCGCCGGCGCCCGGTGCATTCTACTCGACAGTCTGATCGGCGGCGTCATGCCGGAATTATCGCCCGCCGCACGCGAAAAGCTCCAGGCCAGTCTGCAGGCGATTGATCTGCTTAGTCAGCATCTGGCGGGGCTGTCGGCCTTCGCTCGACGCCTGGGGGTGGAGACCGAAGATCAGTGTGAAGCGCCGGTCGCTCTGGCCCTGCAGGATGTGACTCTCGGGGCCCTCGCCGATCGCCTGCTCACCGCCCTGGGCGGCGAGAGCCAGGGGGTTGAAGAGCGCGATCAGGCTGGCGATCTTGATCTCTTCTAGGGGGAGCTACGATCATGTCTCGGACGCCTCGCATCCTCGTCGCCGATAGCGATCGGGCCTTGCTGGAAATGCTCCAGATCCGGCTCGATCTGGCTGGTTACGAAACCCTACTGGCCCGGACCGGGCCGGTGGCTCTGGATCTGATGAAGGTCGCGCGGCCTTCTGTGCTGATTTCAGAAATCCAACTGCCTGAACTGGATGGCTTTGGTCTGTTGGAAGAACTACGCCTCAGCCATGATCTGGACTGCTGTCAGGTTATGATGATGGCCCGGCGCCTGGCGCCCGATGATGTCCGTCGGGCCGCCGTCCTTGGGGTCAAGACTTGCGTCGCCAAGCCGTTCAGTGGGACGGACATGCTCGATCGGGTTGCCAAGCTGACCCACAGAAACGCGCCAGCGCATCCCAAGGCGGTCGTCTGGGTCTAGAGCATTTTCCGATAAGTGTGATGCGGTTATCGGATCGAAAAATGCTCTAACTTTATGATTTAGAGCCCTTTTTATCCGATCTGATTGAAGCAACCAGATCGGAAAGGGCTCTAGAGCCTGATGCGATCAGACGGAACCGTCTGATCGTTGAATCAGGCTCTAAACTCAAAGACTTGAGCGCGTTTAGCTCCGATAACCGGTTCCCACTTATCGGAACGCGCTCTAGTTGGGACGCCGATGGTCAGGGCCCCCAGTCACTCACCCGCCCGGGTGCAGCCCTGGGGCTTCCTGCCCCGTGCGGGTGACGTACTCCGTATAGCCGCCACCGTACTGGTGGACGCCGTCGGGGGTCAGCTCCAGCACGCGGTTGGATAGGGCCGCCAGGAAATGGCGGTCGTGGGAGACGAAGAGCATGGCGCCCTCAAACTCCGCCAGGGCCGCCACCAGCATCTCCTTGGTCGCCATGTCGAGGTGGTTGGTGGGCTCGTCGAGCACCAGCAGATTGGGCGGATCAAACAGCATCTTGGCCATGACCAGACGCGCCTTCTCGCCGCCGGACAGGACGCGGCAGGGCTTTTCCACATCGTCGCCGGAAAAGCCGAAACAGCCCGCCAGGGTGCGCAGCGCGCCCTGCCCCGCCTGCGGGAAGGAACCGTCCAGAGACTCGAAGATGGTCTCCTCGCCGTCCAGCAGGTCCATGGAGTGCTGGGCGAAGTAGCCCATCTTGACGCTCGCGCCGATGTTCACCGCGCCCTGGTCAGGCGCGATCGCGCCGGCCACAAGTTTCAACAGCGTCGACTTGCCGGCGCCATTGGCGCCCAGGACGCACCAGCGTTCCTTGCGGCGCACCAGGAAATCGAGGCCCTCATAGATCGGCTGGGCCCCGTAGCCCTTATGGACATTGCGCAGGCTGATCACGTCCTCGCCCGACCGCGGCGGGCTGCGGAAATCAAACTGAACCGACTGGCGACGGCGTGGCGCCTCGACGCGCTCGATCTTGTCCAGCTTCTTAACCCGGCTCTGGACCTGGGCGGCGTGGCTGGCGCGGGCCTTGAACTTCTCGATGAACTTGATTTCCTTGGCCAGCATGGCCTGCTGGCGCTCGTACTGCGCCTGGCGCTGCTGCTCGCCGAGCGCGCGCTGCTGGTCGTAGAAGTCCAGATCGCCCGAATAGGTGACGAGGTCGCCGCCGTCGATCTCCACCACCTTGCCAATGATGCGGTTCATGAAGGCGCGGTCGTGCGAGGTCATCAGCAGCGCGCCGTCATAGGCCTTGAGGAAGGCCTCCAGCCAGATCAGGCTTTCCAGATCCAGGTGGTTGCTGGGTTCGTCCAGCAGCATGGCGTCGGGACGCATGAGCAGGATGCGGGCCAGGGCCACGCGCATCTTCCAGCCGCCCGACAACAGGCCCACATCGCCATCCATCCGCTCCTGGCTGAAGCTCAGGCCCGCCAGCACCTCGCGCGCCCGGGCTTCCAGGGCATAGCCGTCCAGTTCCTGGAAGCGCTCCAGCACCTCGCCATAGCGCTCCATGTGGGCGTCCAGGTTGTCGGCCTGGTCCGGATCGACCATGGCGGCCTCGAGGATCGCCATCTCGGCGGCCAGGGCGCTGACCGGGCCCACGCCGTCCATCACCGCGGCGACGGCGCTCTGGCCCGCCATCTCACCGACGTCCTGGCTGAAATAGCCGATCGTCATGCCCGGATCGATCACGACCGCGCCGTCGTCCGGCTGTTCCTGACCGGTGATCATGCGAAACAGCGTCGTCTTGCCCGCGCCGTTGGGACCGACAAGCCCGACCTTCTCCCCCTTCTGAACGCCCATCGAGGCTTCGATGAACAGGATCTGGTGGCCGTTCTGCTTGGAGATATTGTCGAGGCGGATCATGGGGGGCTGCTAGCGCGGGAACGCGGCGAACGCCACCCTCAGCCTTTGGTCAGATCGCCTCACGGCCGAGAAGCCGGCCAAGCGCGGCGCAGGCGCCGGCCGCTTCGCCCCCCCCCCTCACATCGCCAGCATCCACACGGCCATGGCGATCATCATCAGGTTCTCGGTCAGCGACAGGAAGCCGAGTGGCACATTGCTGTCGCCGCCGACGCAGGCGCATTTCAGGGTGCGCCGGTCCAGATAGACGGCCTTGAACACCGAAACCGCGCCGATGACGCCGATGGTCAGGGCCAGCGGCGCCGAAAGCCAGGTGAGCACGCCTGCGACCATCAGGGCGCCGGCCCCGAACTCGGCGAAGGGATAGATCTTGCCATAGGGCGGCCAGCGTTTGGCCAGCAGGTCGTAGTTGAGGAACATGGTCGAGAAGCTCTCGACATTCTGCAGCTTGAGCATGCCCAGGACCATCATCGACAGGGCGATGAACCACACCGCCGTCTGCTGCGTGAGCGGCGTCCCATAGACCGCCAGGCTGATCATGGCCGCCATGATGGCGGTGGTGGCGAACACCACCAGGACCGGGGTGTAGGTTGTGGCCTTCGGGTCGCGGACCTTAAGCCCCAGGTGGCGGCGCAGGTCATCATGGCCGCCGATCCGCTGGCCCTCGATGAAGACCTGCGGCGTGGTGGCGACTCCATGCTGCGCCTTGAAGGCGTCGGTCTCCTCCCGGCTGGTCAGCCAGCGGTCGTCCACCTGATAGCCGCGGCTGCGCAGCAGGTGGCGGGCCCTCAGCCCATAGGGACAGACGTGGTCGGCGATGACCATGCGGTGCAGCACGGCGGTCTTCTGGGGTGAGGTCACGGGGGGCTCCTTGGACTTGTAATCCTTGAGACCGACCCTAGGTTCCGTACGTCAGTACGGAGTCAATCATGAAATCTCGAACCATCGCCATCCTGGCCCGCGAGGGCGGCGTGGGCGTGGAGACCGTGCGCTTCTACCAGCGCCGCGGCCTGATGCCGACGCCCGAGCGCTGGTCCAGGGATGGGGTCGGAACCGGCGTGCGCCGCTATGGGGAGGAGGATGTCCGCCGCCTGCGCTTCATCCGCTCGGCCCAGACGGCAGGCTTCACCCTGGAGCAGATCAAGGAGCTGTTGTCCCTGGACGCCGGCGAGGATCGGGCCCGCGCCCATGAGCTGGCCAGCGAGCGGCTGGCGGCGCTGGATAAGGCCATCGCCGATCTGGTGGAGGCCCGCTCGGCCCTGCGGCGCCTGGCCGGCGCCTGCGCCTCCACCGATCAGGGTCCTTGCCCAATCATCGCCGCCTTCCAGGGGGAGGCGGCTTAAAGAGATCGGCCTCTAGTGGACCATGAACCGCACAGCCCCGGTCATCTCGTGGCCGTCGGCGCCCCTGGCCGTCCAGGTCAGGACATAGCGGCCGGGCGACAGGTCAGGCAGGTCCGCGGAGACCTCGGTGGTGGCCGCGGCCGCGGCCACCGGCACGGCCTGGGTCGGCTTGCCATCAGCGGCCACGGTGACGGCGGTCAGCGTCATCGGGTGCTCGAAGGTGGCGGTGAACCAGTCGGGCGCCCCGTGGGTCATCTCGCCCTCAGCCGGGCTGGTGACCACGCCGTGGGCGGCGTGACTGGCGGGTGCAGCGGCCATGGCGCCATGGCCGGCATGATGATCCTGGGCCAGGGCCGGAGCGGAGATCAGCGCCAGAGCCAGGGCCGGCGCAAGGGTCGACATCAGGGGTCGCATGTTCAGGGGCTCCTTCAAAACCAGGCCCGCAGGCCAACAACGATGGCGGTATGTTCGGTCTCACCGCCCGCGGCGCGGGTGCGGCTGGCGGTGCCCCCCAGGTCGCGGCTCCAGTCGACGCCCACATAGGGGGCGAATTCCTTGGCGATCTCGTAGCGCAGGCGCAGGCCCGCCTCCACATGGGTCAGGCCGGCGCCGAGGCCGAGCTCGGGGATGTCGGCGGCTGCGGCCTCCACCTCGATCCGCGGCTGCAGGATCAGGCGCTGAGTGATCCGCTGGTCGTATTCGGCCTCCACCCGCGCGGTCAGGTCGCCCCGGCTGGAGAGGAAGGCCGCGGCGTCCACCTCCCACCAGTAGGGCGCCAGCCCCTGGACCCCGACCACCAGGTGGGTGGGGTCAGGACCGTCCTCGGCCACGTCCTGGCGCAGGCCCGTCTGCACGTCCCAGAAGGGCGAGATCGCCCGGCTGTAGAGGGCCTGGACCTCGCCCTCGATCTCGCCGTCCGGGGCGACCTCGCCTTCGGACTTCCACCAGAAACGGTTGATGTCGCCGCCGGTCCAGCCGCCCACGTCCCACAGGCCGGAAGTCTCGTCCTCCTCGATCCGCGCCTCCAGCCGGTCGATGATCACGGCGGTGGCGCGCACGTCGCCATTCTCTCGAAGCAGACCCTCCCTGGCGCGGGCCATCACAGCCTCGCCCCACAGGGCGTCGGCGGCATGGGCGGGGCCTGAGCGGGCGGCCCGGGGCGGCGGCGGACGCCGCGGCCGTCCGGGATCATCGGCGCTGGTGGGCACGTCCGGCGGCCCGCTGGCCGAAGGTCCCATGGCGTGCCCGGCGTGGGGATCAGGCGGCGCCCCGTGGACGTGGTCCTGGGCGTGGGACACGCCGGCGGTCAGCGCCAGGGGGATCAGGGCGATGATCAGAGCCTTCATGCGCCCTCTCCGTCCAGGGGCCGCACGGTGACCACATTGAACATGCCCGCATGCATGTGCATCAGCATGTGGCAGTGGAAGGCCCAGTCGCCGGGCGCATCGGCGGTCAGGTCGAACGTCACCTTGGAGCCTGGCGCCACATTGACCGTGTGCTTCAGGGGCTGATGCCCCGCAGGCCCGCCGGTCACCAGCTCGAAGAAGTGGCCATGCAGGTGGATGGGGTGGGCCATCATGGTGTCGTTGACCAGGGTCACCCGCACCCGCTCGTTGCGGGCGAAGGCTATAGGCTCAACGATCTCGGAGAACTTCCGACCGTCGAAGCCCCACATGAACCGCTCCATATTGCCGGTCAGGTGGATCTCCAGGGCCCGCGACGGCGCCCTCTGGTCCTTGTTGGGCGCAAGCGCCACGAGGTCGGTATAGACCAGCACCCGGTGGGGGACGTCCTCCAGCCCCATGGGCCGCTCGCCCAGCCGGTTGGCGGGATCGGGGGAGACCATGTCCACCCCGACGCCCACGGCCATGGCGGCCGGAGCATTGTCGGGATCGCGCATGGCGTGGCCCCCATGGTCCATGCTGCCATGATCCATAGCGCCGTGATCCATCGCCGCGGGCGCGCCATGGCCCATGGCGGCGTGATCCATGCCGTCCATGGCGCCCATGCCGCCCACACCCATGTCGCGCATGGTGAGCGTCGGAACCTTGCGCAGGGGCGGGACCGCCGCGGTCAGGCCCAGGCGCGGCGCGAGCGTCGCCCGCGCCAGGCCTGAACGGTCCACCGCCTCGGCCACCAGGGTGTAGGCCTG
>DJWR01000174.1 GCA_002441055.1 Caulobacteraceae bacterium UBA6225
TTTTTATCCGATCTGATTGAAGCAATCAGATCGGAAAGGGCTCTAGCGTCGAACGTCCTCGGCCGTGTTCTTCACCGCAGTCCCGGCCGCCTCCATGTCGCGACCGACCCCCGCCACCGTGTTGCAGGCCGAAACCAGCAGCGCCGCCGCCACAGCGGCCATGATCAGCACCTTGCTCATGAAAGATCACGCTCCATCAGGGACCGGACCCCATGGCCCGGCTCAGCCCGATCTAAGCCCTGCCATGGGCGGCGATCAACGGGGTTCGGAGGCGCTAGCCTGCGCTCTCGTCCACCACGTCGGCGTCGGGCGCATTCTTCTTGATCGACTCGATCATGTTCTTGGCGCTGGACTTGGAGGCGTAGCCCTCGGACGAGAACATGACCTCGCCGTTGGAAGCGCGGAACCGCACGCGGAACTCACCCGCCTTGTCCTTAAAGATCTCGAACTTGTAGGCCATGTCATCCTCCCGGCTCTGTCCCTGACACAGGGCTCCATGGACAAGCTTGCCGCGCATCGCCTGTGCGGGCAACCACCCTGGACGAATGGCCCAAGGGCGCCATTGTGGACGAACAGCGGACGCCAATCCTGGGAGCGAGGCCTCCGCAGCGCAGAAAAGCCCCCTGGGAGACGCCCGTGCCAGAGCTTGTCCACCTGCCCGCAGACGCGCCCTCAGCCGCCATGGCCGAAATTCTGGATCGGGACGGCGCGCTGATTTTGGATGCGGCCCTTGATCCCCCGACGGTGGCCGAAATGGTGGCCGAGCTTTCCCCCTATGTGATGGCCACGCAGGAAGGGCGGGACGGGTTCACCGGCGTCAGGACAACTCGCACCGGCGCCTTGGTGGCCCGGTCGCCGGCGGTGCGAAAGGCGGTGGTCGACCCCCGTATCGCCAGCATATGCGAACACCTGCTCAAGCCCAACTGTGAGCGCTGGCAACTGCACCTGTCACAGCTGATCCGCATCATACCCGGACAGGGCGCTCAGCCGATCCATCGGGACCGCTGGGCCTGGGGAACGCACCTGAAGGGCATCGAGCCCCAGCTCAACACCATCTGGGCGCTGACGGACTTCACGCGGGAGAACGGCGCGACCCAGGTCGTCCCCGGTTCCAGTTCATGGCCCGACGACCGCAAGGCCGAGCCCCACGAGATCACCCAGGCGGTGATGAAGGCCGGTTCGGTGCTGATCTATACCGGCAGCGTCTTTCATGGGGGCGGCGCCAATCACAGTGACCAGGACCGCTGGGGCCTGAACCTGACCTACGCGCTCGGCTGGCTGCGGCAGGAGGAAAACCAATATCTGGCCTGCCCGCCGGACATCGCCCGCACCTTGTCGCCGGAGTTGCAGGACCTGTTGGGCTACGCCCTGGGCGGCTATGCCCTGGGCTACTACACCCCGCCCCTGCCGCCAGGCGAGGGGCCAGAGCTGGCGCCCCCAAGCTTCGCCCTGCGTGGTGAAGCGGATGGAGCGGTGTTCGGATCCGCAGAAGACCTGGCGGCCATCGGGGCACAGGTGCGGGGGCGCTAAGGTTGGACGGAACGCTGCGGGGTCCGGCGCCGTTCGACTGGGACCATTGTCCCATCCCAAGGAGCCCGCCCATGGCCGATCACGCTGAACTCGAAGCCAAGTTCTGGAAGGCGCTGAAGTCCGACCGCACCCTGATGCTGGGCCTGACCGAGGTCGAAGAGGGCCATAGTCAGCCCATGACCGCCCAGATCGAAGGCGACCAAGGCGGCCCCATCTGGATCTTCAGCGCCAAGGGCGTCGATCTGGTGCAGGCGGCCGGCGCCGGCCACCGGGCCATGGCCCACTTTGCGTCCAAGGACCACGAGCTGTTCGCCACCATCCATGGCCGGCTGGTCCCCGACAATGACCGGGACACGATCGAGCGGCTGTGGAACCCCTTTGTGGCGGCCTGGTACGAGGGCGGCAAGGAGGATCCCAAGCTGCAACTGCTCAGGTTCGAGCCGGAGCGGGCGCAGATCTGGCTCAATGAGCACAGCCTGTTCGCCGGCGTGAAGGTGCTGATGGGCCGAGATCCCAAGCACGAGTATCAGGACAAGGTCGGCGAGGTCCGGCTGAGCTAAGCTGCAGAAATCTGGGCTAGCGGCTCCTGACGACCAATCAGGGGCCGCAGGTCCAGAGGCCCTGGAACACCCGGCTGGCGCCGTCCGCCCGCTGATAGGTCAGGGTGGCGGGCCTGGGAGGCGACTCCCCGCCCCCCTCGGCCGGACCGGTGACCTCGATCACCACGGTCTTGCCTCGGCCCGCGAAGCTCGTCCCATTCAGCATGCCGTCGAAGCCACCAGGGGCGGCGACACGCTCCACATAGCCCGAGACCTTGACGACGCCGAAGGCCGGATCGTCCGAGGCGACGTTTCCTCGAGCCAGGAGCCGGACCTCGTCATCGCCGTCTGAGAAGCTGCAGGCCAATTCGCCGGCCAAGGTCTCGGCGGCCAAGTCGTGCGCCGTGAGCGGCTGCAGATCGATGGCCGAACCATCGCCGCCCACCGTCGCCTCAGACGGCTCAGGGGTAGGTGAAGGGGCCTGCGCTCGGGCCTCCGGGGCGGATGCAGGCCGGCCCGCGACCTCCTCGGCGTCAGGTGAACAGGCGGCCAGGGCAAGGACGGCCATAAGGGGTGAGAGGCGCGGGGCGCGGAGGGACCAGGTCATCTCGCCACAAGAGCCCGGATACCAATTGGTTCCAAGACAAGACCCGCGCTGCGATTGCGCGTGACGCCCACTTGCGGGCAACCTTCACCAAGACGGCGGCGTCAGACCGCCCTGATCGGGAGGTCTCCTATGCCACGCAAGCCCAACTTCATCGTCATCCTGGCCGACGATCTCGGCTATGGGGACATCGGCTGCGATGGCGGGACCCTGATCCGCACGCCGCAACTGGACCGGATGGCGGCGGAAGGGGCGAGGCTCACCGACTTCTACGCCTCGGCCAATGTCTGCACGCCGTCCCGGGCGGGCCTGCTCACCGGCGGCTACGCCATCCGCCACGGTCTGGCGCGCGAGGTGATCCAGCCCGCCGACACCAACGGCCTGCCGCCGGAGGCGCCGACCATTCCGCGCCTGTTGAAGCCCGACTACGCCACCGCCCTGATCGGCAAGTGGCACCTGGGGCATGTCTCGCCCCACTGGCCGCCGCAGCGGTTCGGCTTCGACCGCTTCATGGGCCTGCCCTACAGCCACGATATGCGCCCCCTCACCCTCTATGACGGCCAGGGCGAGGCGCCGATGAGCGAGTCCAAGGCGGACTTCGCCAAGCTGACCGAGCACTTCTTCGCCGAGACCACCGCCTTCGTCGAAGCCCACCGGGATGAGCCCTTCTTCATCCTGCTGGCCCTGACGGCCCCGCACGTCCCCCTGCGGTCCAATCCCGACGACCCCATGGGCTCGCCAGCCGGCGACTATGGCGAGGTGGTCGAAGAGGTCGACGCCCAGGTGGGCCGCCTGCTGCACAGGCTGGAAGACCTCGGCCTGGCGGAGGACACGATGGTGGTCTTCACCTCCGACAACGGCCCCTGGTTCGAGGGCTCCACCGGCCCGTTCCGTGACCGCAAGGGTGGGGCGGCCTGGGAAGGCGGCTATCGCGTGCCCTTCATCGCCTGGCGGCCGGGGACGATTCCCGCCGGGACCGTCTCGGGCGCCCTGGCCAGCAATCTCGATTTGCTGCCGACCATCGCAGCCATGGCGGGCCTGGAGACGCCAACCGAGGGGATCGACGGCGCCGACCTGTCCGGCGTCCTCCAGCGCGGGGAGGCCTCGCCGCACGACCAGGTGATCCTGTTCGACAATCTGCACGTGGCCGCCGTGCGCACGCCGCGCTGGAAATATGTGGTGCGGACCTACTACCGGACCATGGACATCCCGCTGGATCAGCACCGCTATCCGCTGCTGTTCGACCTGAGCGTCGATCCGGGCGAGACCTATTCCCTGGTGTCACGCCACCCTGACGTCGCTGAGGACATGGCCCGCCGCGTCACTGAGGCCCGCGCCAAGTACGCCCCCTTCGCCGAGGCGAGACCGCCGGCGAAAGCGCCGGAGAGCGCGGAGACGTGGAAGGACTGACCGGCGGCGCGCCTAGTCCGCGTCCATCTTCAGGGCGGCGATGAAGGCTTCCTGCGGGATCTCGACCTTGCCGAACTGGCGCATGCGCTT
>DJWR01000137.1 GCA_002441055.1 Caulobacteraceae bacterium UBA6225
TCGGCCACCAGGGTGTAGGCCTGATCCTCCGTGGGCCGGACGATGACGTCATAGGTTTCGGCCACCGAGATCTGGAACTCGTCGACCTCCACCGGCCGGACATTCTCGCCGTCGGCGTTGACCACGCTCATTGCCAGGCCTGGAATCCGGACATTGAAGATCGACATGGCCGAGGCGTTGATGATCCTCAGCCGCACCCGCTCGCCGGGCGAGAACAGGCCCGTCCAGTTCTCCGCCGGGCCATGGCCGTTCACCAGATAGGTGTAGGTGGTCCCGTTGACGTCGGCGATGTCCCGGGGGTCCATCCGCATGCCCCCCCACATGCGCCGTTCCTCCAGGCTCATCCCGTCCTCGCCGGAGATCAGGCCAGACAGGGTGGTGCGCGACCGGTTGAAATAGCCGGGGCTCTTCTTCAGGCGGTCGAGGATCTCGTGGGGATGGAGGAAGCTCCAGTCGGCCAGGACCAGCACATGCTCGCGGTCATAGGCCACCGGGTCGGCGCCGGCCGGATCGATGACGAGAGGCCCATAGTGGCCCATCGCCTCCTGCAGATTTGAGTGCGAATGGTACCAGAAGGTCCCCGACTGGATGACCGGGAANNACCCCGTCCATCTGGAAGGGCAGCAGCACCCCGTGCCAGTGGATCGAGGTGTCCTCATCCAGGGTGTTGGTGACCGACAGTCGCGCGGTCTGGCCTTCCCGCAGACGGATCAGTGGAGCCGGCACGGTCCCATTGACGGTGATCGCATGGCCGGTACGCCCGCCGACCGTGAAGGGCGAATGGCCGACCCGAAGCCGGATGTCCGGACCGCTCAGCGTCTCGGTCGCAGCGCGCAGGCCACCGGTTCCCGACTGCGCCCAGGCCGGCATCAGCCCCTGCAGGGCTAGAAGGCCTGCGCCCCCGCCCATGGCGCGCAATACCCTGCGTCGGTCGCGGTCGATCATCGGCACGGACTCCTTTGAGCTTCTGACGTCGACCGCCTTTTTGCCCTAGGGACCATGGTACGGAGTCAAGCGCGCCCTCAGCCGCCCTCGCGCTCCCCGCCAGCCATGGCGGCGATCTGAGCCTCCAGGGCCTGCCGAGTCTCGGGCGAGCAGTCGGACACGTTCGCCGTCGCCGCCGAGGTCGCTGGCCCGCTGAGCAGGTCTTCGACCAGGCTCTCGGCCGCAGCGCGCAACATGGGCTCCTCAATGCCGGCGACGCCGATCCGCGCCAGCGCACCGGCGTCCACATCGGCCCAGCCGCAGGTGGCCGCGGCCTGGCGCAGGGTCTGAGCGGCCCGCAGGCCCTGGCTCAGCTCGGGATTGGCCGCCTCCACCGCCGCCCAGGCGGCGTTGCGGCTGACCTGTCCAAGATCAGCCTCCCCGCAGGCGGCCAGGGCCAGGGCGCAAAGGGTCGCCGCGGCAGGCCGCCCCAGGGCTCGGGACATCATGGTCGTCATCTGAAGCTGGCTCCCTGAGAGGCGATAATCAGTCGAAGATGTCGAAAATCGAGGGCCGCTTCTTGTAACGCGAGCCATAGCCGTACTCCCCGCGCTCCCCCCGCTCGCCAAATTCGCCGCGCTCGCCCCGCTCCCCATAGCCGCCGGCCCAAGGCTGCGGCGGTGGCTGGTGCGGGGGCGGGCCGCCATAGGGGGCGGCTCCAGGGGGTGGCGGGGGCGCGGCCGCACTCTGGGCGGCGGATTCCATCAGCTTTTCCAGCTCGCCGCGGTCGAGCCAGACGCCGCGGCAGGTGGGGCACATGTCGAACTGAACGCCAGCGCGGTCCACCGTCTGCATGGCGCTGTTGTCATTGGGGCATAGGAGCAGGGGCATCGAGGCTTCCTTCTGAACAACGGAGGCCGATGGCGTTGACGGACCCTCGACCTCACGTGGCGACGTGATGCGTCCGACATCGTGCGCCGACAGGGTCGACGTCACCAGAGGGGCCCGGTCCGCAGATCCAAGATGGGCGCCAGGGCGCATCCCAGCAAGGTCCCCCTTGCGGCTTGATCTTGGGGCGCCAGATCGGGCCTGCTGACCTGGCCCAAGGAGACGCCGCCGTGATCCTGTTGCCCAATGTCCTGTCCCCCGACCAGGCGCGCCAGATGCGCGAGACCCTGGCCGCCGCCCCCTTCCGCGACGGGCGTGTCACGGCGGGCGCGGCGGCGGCCTCGGTGAAGGACAATCTGCAGGCCAGGGGAGACGACCCGACCGTCATCGCCCTGGCCCGACAGGGGCGTCTGGCGCTCGAAGCCCATCCGATCATGCGCCGGCTCGCCAGACCCACCCGCTGGTCGAACCTGATCTTCTCCCGCTATGGCGAGGGCCAGCAGTATGGTCTGCACGCTGACAACGCCGGCATGACCGATGAACACGGCTGGCCCCTGCGCACCGACCTCAGCTTCACCCTGTTTCTCTCAGACCCGGAGACCTATGAGGGCGGCGCTCTGGTGATCGAGGACCTGGCGGGCGAGCGGGCGTTCCGGCCGGCGGCGGGCGCAGCCCTCCTCTATCCCACCGGCCGCCTGCACCGGGTGGCGCCGGTGACGGCGGGCGAGCGGCTAGCCTGCGTCGGCTGGGTGCAGAGCTTGATCCGCCATCCCGACCAGCGCGAGGCGCTCTACGACCTCGAACAGGTGCGCGACACCCTCCCCCCTGGCGAGGCGGCCCTGCGGCTGGACAAGACCATCGGCGCCCTGCTGCGCATGTGGGGCGAGGCCTGAACTGGGTCAGAGTCGATACGGGGTCTGGACCGCCTCGCCACCTCGCGCCGTAAGCGCAGGCTTATGACGCCCCTCATAAGCGCTCCTGCACTGGGCAGCCCGGATCAGAAGGTTGAACTGACGGTCGTTCCGATCACATGGAGGCGACCGTGCCCAATTCTCAATCCCGCCGGTGGGACCCGCTGGTCCAACTGACCCACTGGGGCGTCGCCGCCGGCGTCGTGGCCAACGGCCTGTTCACCGAGGACGGCTCCGAGCTTCATCAGTGGGTCGGCTACGGCGTCGCCACCCTGCTGATCCTGCGCTGGATCTGGGGACTGGTGGGTTCACCAGAGGCGCGGTTCTCGGCTTTTCCACCCAGCCTGCGCCGCGCGGGCGTCCATGTGCGCGAGATCGCCCGAGGCGAAAAGACTAAGCACCGGTCCCACAACCCCCTCGGCGCCCTGATGGCCTATGCCCTGTGGGCGACCCTGGCTGTGGTGATCTCCACCGGCGTGGCCATGAGCGGCTTGCCGGGCGCCTCGACACCGGTCGCCGAGGCGGGGTCTAATGCATCGCCGGCTTCACCCGCGATGGAGGAAGAGGGCGAAGAGCACGAAGACGACGAGGCCCATGTTTCGGGCGAAGCCCATGAACCGGGCGAGGCGCGCGGCGGAACAGGCCTGATCGCTGGTATCGATGAGGATGTGATGGAGGAAGTCCACGAGATCGCGGCAAACCTGTTGTTCATCCTGGCGGGCCTGCACCTGCTGGGCGTGGCCTTCGAGACCCGCCGTAGCGGCCGCTGGGTTGTGACGGCCATGCTGCCGGCCTTTCTCACAGGCGGCCGTAAGCGGCCTCCCACAGAGTGAACCGCCGCTCACCAGGAGACCTGGAGCCACGCGCCGGCGCCGTAGCCAGCGTTGTGGCGCTTCAGGCCGTGGCCGTGACCTTCTTCATGCTTGATGCGGCCGCCGACGTCGCCGCCGACGGACTGAGCCTGCATGTAGCTGTGGAGGCGGTGGCGGCCCTGGGCCTGCTGGCAGGAGTAATGCTCGGCCTTCTACAGCTTCGCGCCCTGCTGGCGGCGGGTCGGCGCAAGACGGCGGCGCTGGCCATAGCGGCCGGCGCATTGAGCGAGGTCTTCGAGGCGCGGGCTCGGGAATGGGGGCTCACACCGGCTGAGGCTGACGTGGCCATCTTCGCATTGAAAGGTTGCGAGGTGGCGGAGATCGCCCAGTTGCGCGAGGCCGCCCCCGGCACAGTCCGCGCGCAGCTGGCCCGGGTCTATCAAAAGGCCGGGGTCAACTCCCGCGGGGCGCTGGCAAGCCTTTTTCTCGATGAACTGATCGTCGCCCCCACCTCGGGGACCAACCGGCCAGATATTGGCTTGGCCGCAGAAAGCTGACAGTTCTGCGGATCTTGCTCCCGCGCTGGAAACCTTCAAAGGCCCCCTTCATGAAGTTCGATGACGTCATCCTCGGTCGCCGCAGCATCCGCGGCTACAAGCCCGACCCGGTTCCGAAGGAACTGATCGAGGAGATCCTGACGCTCGCCATGCGCGCGCCGTCGTCGATGAACACTCAGCCCTGGAACTTCTACGTCATCACCGGCGAGCCCCTGGACCGCATCCGGGCGGGCAATACCGAGCGGATGGTGGCGGGCGTCCCGCAGTCGCGGGAATTCCGCACCAGCCAGGCCTTCGAGGGCCAGCATCGCGACCGCCAGGTGGGCGTGGCCAAGCAGCTGTTCGCCGCCATGGGCATCGCCCGGGACGACAAGGAGATGCGTCAGGACTGGGTGCTGCGCGGCTTCCGACAGTTCGACGCGCCGGTCTGCATCATCGTCACCTATGACCGGGTCCTGGACGGCAGCGACGACACCCCCTTCGACTGCGGCGCGGTGACCACGGCCCTCGTCAACGCCGCCTGGTCCCGGGGTCTGGGCGCGGTGATCAACAGCCAGGGCATCATGCAGTCGCCGGTGGTGCGCGAACACGCCGGCATCGCCGATGATCAGGTGATCATGAAGAGCATCGCGCTCGGCTGGCCCGACGAGACCTTCCCGGCCAACGCCGTGGTCTCAGAACGCAAGCCCGTGTCCGAGGCCGCCACCTTCGTCGGCTTCGACGGTTAGCGCCGGAGGATCGAAGCGCCGACCTGGCCGTTCTAAGGGGACTCATGCTCGACGCCCTTCCCCAGTGGCAGCAACTGGCCCTCTATGCCGTGACCGCGGCCCTGCTGCTCACCCTGTTGCCGCGACTGCCCTATGTGGGACAGGCCCTGCACGGGGTCTTGACCTTCGCCGTCCTGGCGGTCTGCGTTTTCTTCCTGTTGCAACAGGCGCCTTATCAGCCCTGGCTGGCGCCGCTGCTTGATCGCGTGGGGGTCGACAGCCAGACGGTGAGCGGCCAGGAGGTTCGCCTGCGCATGTCGCCCGACGGCCACTTCTGGGCGCAGGTGACCCTGAACGGCGTCGAGACCCGGATGCTGGTGGACAGCGGGGCGACGCTGACCACCCTGTCGGAGGAGACGGCCGAGCGGGCGGGTCTGCGTCCCACCCCGGGCCTCGCTCCCATTTTCGCCCGCACAGGCAATGGCGTTGTCCAGGCCAAGCCGGCCACGGTGGACGAGTTGCGGCTGGGGGGCCTCAGGGCCACCGACCTGAAGGTCGCCATTTCTCCGAACCTTGGCCCAGTGGACATATTGGGCATGAACGTCCTGGTGCGCCTGGCCAGCTGGCGGGTGGAGGGCCAGACCATGATCCTGACCCCGCAGCCCGCCACGGACGCCGAACCGACCGCCGCCTCCTGAGGCGCCGACGACCCGCCAGGTCGTTGCGGGCGCCCACCCGAGGGCCGAGCCTGGCCCCGTCACCAGGCCCTCAGGAGAAGTCCATGTCCGCCCCATCCCCCATCGATGTCGTCCGTCAGTTCCTGAAAGATATGGAGCGATTGGACTATGACGCCGCCCTGCGCTGGGTGGCCGAGGCCTGCGAATATGTGAACCCGCCGCCCCTTCCCGTCGTCCATGGCCCCGCAGGCGTCCGCGGCCTGCTGGAGCCCTTCTTCGCCCCGACCCTGCACAACGAGTTCAAGCTGGTGCGGGAGGCCGCCCAGGGCTCCACCGTCTTTTTCGAGCGACTGGATCGCCACCAGTTGGCCGACAAGTGGGTCGAGGTTCCGATCGCCGGGGTGTTCGAGGTCGAGAACGGCAAGATCATCTACTGGCGCGACTATTTCGACGCCGGACGCCTGCTGTCTCAGTGGCCGAGCGCATGACGGATCGGCCGTCCTTAGCGGGCGGCGCTATGGCTCGTCCGATGCGTCCGCCAGGTTGATCAGCTGGGGGCCCGCCTGAGTGTGGGCCCAGCGACAGCTGCCAGGCCGAAACAGCAGATGCACCAGGGACGCCTGAGAGCGGGTGGCCGCGAAGGTCAGATTGCGACTGGAGCGGCCGGGGGGAATCGAACCCCCGACATTCAGCTTGGGAAGCTGACGTTCTACCTCTGAACTACGGCCGCGCAGGACTTCCTATCGGGGGCGCGGGGGGGCTGTGTCAACCGTCCTGCGCGGCGGCCTCATCCTCGAAGATCGCCTCGATGGACAGGTCGAACACCCGAGCGATCCGGAACGCCAGGGGCAGGCTGGGATCGTACTTTCCGGTCTCGATCGCATTCACACTCTGCCGAGACACCCCCAGGCGTTGGGCGAGTTCCCCCTGGCTCCAGTCGCGCTCAGCCCGCAGGACCTTCAGGCGGTTCTTCACCGGTACCTCCAGCGCGCCAGCAGATCGGCCAGGCCCATGGCGACACAGAAGATCGGGAACAACCAGTGCAGCTGTAGTCGAGGCGCCCCCGCCAGAAGTTCAAGAAAACCCCACACCGTCGAGATGACGAGAATGGCGCCGAGGCCCCACAGCAACGCCTCAACCATCCGCACCTTCAGGAACTCGTCGGTCTCCTCCAGGAGATAGAGCGCCAGCACAATGATGATCCCTACCAGCGGCGCGGCCGGCAGCCCCGCCAGCAGATAGGCCCCAAGGGGGGCGCTCGGGGCGTCAATGATCGCAACAACGGTGAGAAGCAGGACCAGATAGGCCGCCATCAAGGGCCAAAACCTGATCATCAGTCGGCGCATGGCCGGGGATTTGGGCTGCATCATCGGCCCCGCCTCACCGCAGACCGGCCAGCGCATGGGCCGCCGGCGCAAGGGCCACCGCCGCTGAAACGACGGCGGCGGGAGCCAGACTGAAGGTCCGCAGCAGCGGCGGATGCGCCGCCACGGCGAGGCCGAAGACGACGAACAGGGTCAGCTGCGCCATGGCGAGGGCCAGGATAATGCGGCCGGCGACTGAGCGGGGGAACATGCAAGCCTCCTTGTCTTAGTGACAAGGAAACACGACACCCTAACCCTGTCAAGCATCCTAGACACATGCGAAATTGCGCTTGCTTCCCCGTCCGTCAGTCCAGCTAGCCTCAGGCTTCAAGGATCGTCGGGGAGAACCAAGATCATGATCGGCTATGTCACACTGGGCGTCAGCGACCTGGAGCGCGCCAAGAGCTTCTATGGGACGGTGCTCTCGCCCCTGGGCGCCAAGCCCGCCTTCGGCAGCGACCGGATGCAGGGCTATTCCAATGGGGCTGGCCCCATGCTCAGCGTCTGCACCCCCTATGACGGCGAAGCGCCTAGCCCCGGCAACGGGACCATGGTGGCGCTGGCCGCACCGTCCCGCGAACTGGTGGACGAAATCCATGCGCTCGCCCTGAAGACCGGCGCCGCCGATGAGGGCGCCCCGGGCATCCGCATTCCGAACTTCTACGGCGCCTATTTCCGCGACCTGGACGGCAACAAGCTCTGTGTCTTCAAGATGGGTTAAGACGCCCTCTCAGCCCCAGGGGCGGAAGTGTTTCGACAGCTTCAGCCCCTGGCGCTGGTAGTGGGAGCCGCCCTCGCCATAGAGCCGCGCGGGTTTTTCGGTGAGCGGTTCATAGACGAGACGGGCGACCGTCTGGCCGTCTTCCAAAAGGAAGGGGGTCTCGTGGCTGCGCACCTCCAGCACGCCCCGCGAGCCGTGGCCGCCGGCCTCCTCGGTGCCGAAGCCGGGGTCGAAAAACCCCGCATAATGCACCCGAAACTCCCCCACTGAGGGGTCAATGGGGGTCATTTCGGCGGCCTGCAGAACCGGGATTTCCACGGCCTCCTTCGAGGCCAGGATGTAGAATTCGCCCGGATCGAGCAGCAGTTCTCCGTGGCGTGGGACCAGCGGCTCCCAGAAGTCGTGGGGGTCGTGACCGTCTTCCTTGTCCATGTCGATCACCCCGGCATGGCGACGGGCGCGGAAACCCGCCACCCCTTCGGTCAGGTCGACGCCGACGCTGCGCAGATCAAGCTTGGGCGGCTCGCCGCGTTTGAGGCGCAGCTGGTTCAGCCGGGTGCCGGTGCGCGCCAGGATGGAGAAGGTCTGCGGCGCGATCTCCATATAGATCGGCCCGGTATAGCCGTCGGCCACATCGTCGAAGGCCGCCCCGTGGTCGGTGAGCAGGCGGACAAACACGTCCACCCGGCCCGTAGAGCTTTTAGGGTTGGCGCGGGCCGCCACGCCCGGCGGCAGGGCCAGCGCCTCCTGCAGTTCGGCGATATAGACGCAGCCCTTTTCCAGCACTGCGCCCTTGGACAGGTCGAGCTCGTGCATGGCCACGTCTTCCAGACGCTGGACCACCTTGCGTCCCAGGCCCGGCAGGAAGGAGGCCCGCACCCGCCAGGCGCGCGCCCCCAGGCGCAGGTCCAGGCTGGCGGGTTGCACCTGACCGGCGTCGAAGGGCCTGACGCTGGTGATCGCGCCCTGGGCGATCAGGGCGTCGATGGCCTGGCAGGGCAGGATTCCGGGCGAGAGCTTAGCGTCTGTCATCACGGGGACACTCGCCGCTGGCCCCGAGTCTGACAAGACACTGTCTTGGACGCCTGCCCCTTGACCCACACGCCCTGAGGCGGTTGATGCGCAGGCCTTGCATGCCTGTCGGGAGGACCCCCATGGCCGAAGATCCGCGCGACTGGAACCTGGAGACCAAGCTGGTCCGGGGCGGCATGGCCCGTACGGCCTATGGTGAGATTTCCGAGGCGCTCTTCCTAACCCAGAGCTTCGCCTACGACACCGCTGCGGCCGCCGACGCCCGGTTCGCCGGCGACTCGCCGGGCTTCATCTACCAGCGCTTCGGCAACCCCACGACGCAGATATTCGAGGACCGGCTGGCCCTGCTGGAGGGCGCTGACCTCTGCCGGGCCACGGCCTCGGGCATGTCGGCGGTGCACGTGGCCCTGACCGGGCTCGTGCGGGCCGGCGACCATATCGTGGCCGGCCGCGCCCTGTTCGGCTCCTGCCGCTGGATCCTGTCGGAATGGATGCCGCGCTTTGGCGTCGAGGTGACCTATGTGGACGCCGTCGATCCCGAGGCCTGGAAAGCCGCGGTACGGGACAACACCACCTGCTTCCTGGTGGAGAGCCCGGCCAACCCGCTGCTGGAGGTGACCCCCATCGGCGCGGTGGCCGAAATCGCCCGGGCCTGTGGCGCCAAGCTGGTGGTGGACAATGTCTTCGCCACCCCGATCTTCCAGAAGCCCTTGGCGCTCGGCGCCGACGTGGTCGTCTATTCGGCCACCAAGCATATCGACGGCCAGGGCCGCGTCCTGGGCGGCGCCATCCTCGGCGGCGAACAGGTGATGCTGGAAGCCTACAAGGACATCCTGCGCCACACGGGGCCTGCCCTGTCGCCCTTCAACGCCTGGGTGCTGCTGAAGGGCCTGGAGACCCTGGACCTGCGGGTGCGCCACCAGAGCAACAACGCCGCCCATGTGGCGAACGCCGTGGCCGCCCACTCAAAGGTGCGCCAGACCGTCTATTGCGGCCGGCCTGACCACCCGCAGGCGTCCATCATCGCCAATCAGATGACCGGCGGCGGCAATGTGCTGGCCTTCGACCTCGGCAGCCGCGAGGCCGCCTGGCGGTTCCTGGACGCCCTGCAGATCGTCGACATCTCCAACAATCTCGGCGACGCCAAGTCCATGGCCACCCATCCCTGCACCACCACCCACCGCTCCATGCCGGCGGCTGAGCGGGAGTCCATCGGCCTCACCGAGGGCTGGGTGCGGATGAGCGTCGGCCTGGAGAACGCCCAGGACCTGCAGCGCGACGTCGAGCGGGCGCTCGATCAGGCTTAGCCGCCGGTCAAGCTCTCCGGCTCCAACCGATAGGTCTTCGCGCAGTACTCGCAGGTGACATGGATGCGGCCGTCCGGCTCGACCATGTCGGCGCGCTCTTCAGCCTCGAACGAGGCGAGCACCCCGCGGATGCGGTCCTCCGAACAGCGGCAGACCGCGGCCAGCGCCTGGTCCTCAAACACCCGCACCCCGTCCTCGTGGAAAAGGCGGAACAGCAGGGTCTGGCCCGAAATTGTCGGGTCGAGAAGCTCGTCCTCGCCGATGGTCTCGAAGAAGGCTTGGCTGCGGGTCCAGGCCTCCTCGGTGGAGCCCCGGGCCTGATCCTCGGCCACGTTCTGGATCAGCATGCCGCCGGCCCGCCAGCGCAGGCCATCGCCCACATCGGCCTGGCCCACGGCCAGCCGCACCCTCGTCGGGGTCTGTTCGGACTGGGCGAAATACTGCTCGGCGCAGAGCGCCAGAGTCTCGCCCTCGATGGCGGTGACGCCTTGATAGCGGTCCATGTCCGGGCCCTGGTCCACGGTCATGATGAAGACGCCGCCCCCCAGCAGGGTCCGCGCGCCAGGCCGCACGAAGCCCTGGGAGGCTTCAGCCACCGCATCGGGATCAAAGCGGCAATAGCCGCGCAGGTGGCCGGCGGTGTCGTAGTCGGCCACCACATAGCGCACGGGGCCTTCGCCTTGGGCCTGGACGATCAGCCGGCCTTCGAACTTGAGCGCAGACCCCACCAGGGCCGCCAGCGCGCAGGTCTCGCCGAGCAGGTTGGCGACGGCTTCCGGATAGGCGTGGGCGGCCAGGATTTCGTCGATCGCCGGACCCAGCCGCACGAGGCGGCCGCGGACCGCGGCGTCCTCGATCTGGAACGGGCCGACGACGTCGTCGGGGATGGGGAGCGTGTTCTGGGACATGGCGAGGCCATATAGGCGCCTCGCGCCCCGATTGCGAGCCCGGCTGTGGCGGCCTCAGATCGCCCCGAAGCACCAGGCCAGGATCGACTTCTGGGCGTGGATGCGGTTTTCCGCCTCGTCCCAGATCTTCGAGCGCGGGCCATCCATCACCGCATCGGTGACCTCCTCGCCGCGGTGGGCGGGCAGGCA
>DJWR01000074.1 GCA_002441055.1 Caulobacteraceae bacterium UBA6225
GCCCTCTGGCAGCAGGAAGTGATTCATCCCGCCAACGCCCCGCTCTGGATCCCACAGGCACACGGCCACGCAGCTGCCCAGAATGGTGGTCAGGGTGACCTCGGGATCGCCGGTGACATAGTGCTCGCCCTGGACCACATGGACCCGCTTGCCGGCGCGCTGGGAGATGTTTTCAACGATCATTCAAGCGGCCCGAAAACGGCTTCGATCTTTTCCTTCAGCGTCGCGGTGGTGAAGGGTTTGACCAGGTAATTATTGACGCCGAACTGCACCGCCCGCTGCACCAGCTCGCGGTCAGCCCGACCGGTCAGCATGATGACCGCGGTCTTGGAGATGGGCCCGTGGGCGCGAATGGCGCGCAGCAGACCCAAACCGTCCAGCTTGGGCATGTTGAAGTCGGTGATCACCAGATTGGCGGGCTGAGCCAGCAGGGCGCGCAGAGCGTCTTCCCCATCGGCGGCCTCGCGGGTCTGGTTGATGCCCAAGGCGTTTAAGCTGGTGCGGATCAGCGAGCGCATGGACTGCTGATCATCAGCGATCAAGGTCTTGATGGCTCCGGGGGCGGGCATCAGGCGCTCCTTTGCGGCTCAGTGGCCGCGCATAGACCAAGGATAGCCGCGCTCATGCGAGCAAGCGGCGACTGCTTTTCGACCGCCCCGATTTCGTAGGCGGCGCGGGGCATCCCATAGACCACGCAGCTGGACTCATCCTGCCCGAGGGTGCGGGCGCCGGTCTGTCGAAGGGTCAGGAGACCCTGGGCGCCGTCGCGGCCCATGCCGGTGAGAATCACCCCTAGGGCGGGGCGGTTCAGCCGGGCGACCGACTCGAAAAGGACGTCCACAGAGGGGCGGTGGCCGTTGACCGGCTCATCGACCCGCAGGCGGCAGGTGGGATGGGTGCTTCCAGTGACTTCCAGGTGGGCTGCGCCGCCGGGAGCCAGATAGACGTGGCCAGGGGCCAGTCGGGCGCCGTCCCAGGCCTCAGCGACCTTGGCGCCCGACACCCGGTCCAGACGCTCGGCGAAGCTCTTGGTGAAGGTCGCGGGCATGTGCTGGGTGATGACGGTCGGCGGGCAGGTGGCCGGGAAGCCTGAGAGGATGGTCATCAGAGCCTCGACCCCGCCGGTAGAGGAGCCGATGGCGACGATGATGTCCTCCGCCCGGTAGGTGCGGTTCTCCTCGGCCCGGACCACGGGGCCGGAGAAGGGCCGAACCCGGGCGCGGGCCGCAGCCTTCACCTTCTCGGCCAGATCGGCGAAGGCCTCCGAGGCGGTGTGACCGGCCCCGGGCTTGCCGACGCAGTCGACGGCCCCGAGCTCCATGGCCGACAGGGTGGCGTCGGCGCCAGCCTGGGTCAGGGTGGAGACCATGACCACCGGCATCGGCCGAAGGCGCATGATCTTCTCGAGGAAGTCGAGGCCGCTCATGTGCGGCATCTCGACATCCAGGGTGATGACGTCGGGGTTCAGGCGCTTGATCGCCTCCCGGGCCTCCAGGGGATCGTTGGCGAAGCCGAGGACCTCGATCTCCGGGTCCTGACGCAGGGTCGCGGCGATCAGGCTGCGCATGGTGGCCGAGTCGTCGACGATGAGAACGCGGACGGTCATGGCTTAGTCCTCAAGCGATAGGTGGTCAGGCCGGCGGTCTCCAAGGTGGAGACGGCCGGGCCGCTGACCCGCTCAGAATGGCCGATATAGAGGGTGCCCCCAGGGTTCATGGCCGGGACGAAACGGCTCCAGATGCGTTCCTGGGTCGGCTCGTCGAAATAGATCACCACATTGCGGCAGAAGATCACGTCGAACCGGCCGCGCATGGGCCAGTCGCCGATGAGGTTCAGCTCACGGAACGAGACCAGATCGCGCAGCTCCGGCGAAACCGACCAGATGCGGCCATCGGCGGCGGGGACCTTTTCAAACCATCGGCGGCGCAGCTCCAGGGGAACCGGCGAGACAGAGTCTTCCCGGTAGCAGCCGGCCTTACCCTCGGCGACCATGTTGGGATCGATGTCGGTGGCCAGGATCTTCACGTCCAGCCTGGACGCTTCGGGCAGCACCGACAGCAGGGTGATGGCCATGGAGTAGGGCTCCTGACCGTTGGAGCAGGCGGCCGACCATATGCGCACCCGACCGCCGGCCCGGGCGCGGGCGGCGAGCTCGGGCATCACCTGGTCGCGCAGGTGGTCGAAATGGTGCGGCTCGCGGAAGAAGCGCGTCACATTGGTGGTGAGCGCCGCCATCATGGCCTGGCGCTCGTCCAGGGCGTCGACGTCCTCCACCAGGGCGCAGTATTCCCGGAAGTTGCGCAGGCCAAGGGTGCGCAGGCGCTTGGCCAGGCGCGAATAGACCAGGGCTGCCTTGCCCTCGTTCAGGGCGATACCGGCATAGGAGTGCAGGATCTGCGCGATCTTGCGGAAGTCTTCCGCCGTGAGCAGGAACTCGCCGTCGACCAGACCTTCGTTTTTTGCGCCGCGCCGGGAGTCCGGGGTCTGCGTCATGCCGCCTCGGCTTCAGTCTCAGGCAGGACGCGGTCGAGGGCGATCAGGCTGACCATGCGGCCATCAAGGGCGAACAGCCCTTTGACGAAGGTCTTCACCTGGTCGCTGGCCACATCCGGGGTCGGCTGAACCAGATCGTCGCTCATATTGATGATGTCGGACACCGCATCCACCAGCAGGCCGATGGTCCGATCACCGATATGGACGACCATGATCACATGGCGGGCGGTGGGCTCGGACGTGGTCAGCCCGAGGCGGGCGCCCAGGTCGATGATCGGCAGAACGGCGCCGCGCAGGTTGATGACGCCCTTCACGAAGGACGGCGTGCGGGGCAGGGGCGTGGCCGGAGCCCAGCCGCGGATTTCCCGCACCGACATGATGTCGACGCAGAACTCCTGGTCTCCAATCCGGAATGCGATCAGTTCGCGCCGCTGAGCGACGCCTTGGGTCACGGTGTCTGTCATGATCAAACCGCCATTCGCTTCTCGATACGGGGCGCCTTACGGCGCGAGGTCGTCACCAGGGCGTCGACATCCAGGATCAGAGCCACCCGGCCATCCCCCAGAATGGTCGCCGCGGCGACCCCGTGGATATGCTGGTAATTGGCTTCCAGACTCTTGATGACGACCTGGCGCTGGCCCTGGATGGCCTCGACCAGCAGGGCGGCCTTACCGCCCCCTTCGCTTTCCACCAGCACGGCCACGCCCGAGGCCGGCGGCAGAGGCGTGTCGCGGAAGCCCAGGGCCACGCCGACATCGATCAGGGGCACGAAGGTGTCGCGAATGCAGATCACCGCGTCGCGCCCGCCGATCAGGTGGACGTCTTCAGCCCGCGGGGTCAGGCTTTCGACGATGTTGGAGAGCGGCGCCACCAGGGTCTGGTCGGCGGCCGAGACCACCATGCCGTCGAGGACGGCCAGGGTCAGAGGCAGGCTCATGGAGAATTTCGAGCCCTTGCCAGGCTCCGAGGTGATCGAGATCCGACCCCCCAGGGCTTGGATGGAGCGCTTGACCACGTCCATGCCCACGCCGCGGCCGGAGATGTCGGAGACCACATCGGCGGTGGAGAAGCCGGGCAGGAAGATCAGGTTGTCGATCTCATCGTCCGACAGCACCGCATCTTCGGCGATCAGGCCCTTGGATACGGCGATGCCGCGCACCCGGGGGCGGTTGATGCCACGACCGTCGTCGGCGACCTCGATGACGATGCGACCGCCCCGGTGCAGGGCCGCCAGACGCACGGTGCCTTCGATGCCCTTGCCGCCGGCCTCGCGCTCGTCAGGCGTTTCCAGCCCGTGATCGATGGCGTTACGCAGCATGTGGGTGATCGGGTCAGACAGCCGCTCGATGACCGTCTTGTCGACCTCGGTGTTCTCGCCGTCCATGACCAGACGGACCTTCTTGCCCACCATGTCGGCGACTTCGCGGACCAGACGCGGCATGCGCTGGAACACCGACTTCACCGGCTGGGCGCGGATGGCCATGACGCTGTCCTGGATCTCCCGGGTCAGCAGCTCGAGGTCCTCAAGACCAAGGGCCACGTCCGAGGAGCGAGCCAGGCCGCTTTCGAAGACCCGCTGAGACAGCATGGCCTGCTGTATCACCAGTTCGCCCACGGCGTTGATCAGTCGGTCGACCCGGTCGAGGTCGACCCGGATGGTCGGGGTGGCGGCGGTGGCCGGACCGGCGGCCGCGCGGGCCTCGGCCTTCTGATCGGCCTTGGGCTCAGCCTTGGCGGGCGCCGACTGGGTCTGGGCGTGGTCCTGCGAGGCCTTTTCGGCCAGGGCGATCAGACCAGCCACATCCATGCTGGCGGGGTCCTGGGCCGGCGGCGGGGCTGCGGGCGGAGGCGCTGCGGCGATCGGCGCGGGCGCAGGGGCGGCGGGAGTCGCGGGCTCGGCGGCGGGTGCGGAGACCCGCGCCAGCAGGGCGTCGAGATCCAGGGGCGCGGCGGCGGCGGCCTCGACCGCGCTGGCCGAAGCGTCATCATCGGCGGCGAGGGGAGGTTCGGCGACCTCGGCGGCGGCCTCGCCTTCGCGGGTCACCTCCAGGTCGCAGTCGTCCTCCACGAATTCGAAGACCTCACGGACCTCGGCTTCGCTCTTGTCGCCGGACAGGCGGATGGTCCAGGTGAGATAGGCCTGTTCGGCTGACAGCTGATCCAGGGGCGGCACAGCGCTGGCGTCCAGCGCGACCTCCACATCCCCCAGGCGCGCCAGTTCCCGCAGGACCAGGGCGGCCTCATTGGCCTTGGCGTACATCTCGGCCTTGGGCCGGAAGGTCACGCGCCAGGCCGGCGCCGCGTCGGCCGGAGCAGCGGCCTCGTCGACCTCGACGGGTTCAGCCGCGGCGGCCATCAGGGCGGCGACGTCAACCTCGGGGGCGTCAGTGGCGGGTTCGTCCAGGCTGAGGACTACGGGCACGAACCCGAAATCCTCTTCCACGGCGGCGGAGTCCCCATCGTCGTTCAGGCCGAGCTCGGCGGCGCGGTCCTGGTCGATCAGGCCCTGCAGGTCGGCGATCATGCCGACGGTGCGGCCCTCGTCCACGCTGCCACCGCTACGGGCGGCGGCCACATGGTCGGCCAGGACGTCAGAGGCCCGCAGCAGGACCTTGGCGACCTCGTCTGTGAGGTGCAGCTTGCCTGAGCGCATCTCGTCCAGAACGGTCTCGAAGACGTGGGCGAAGCGGATCAGTTCTTCCAGACCAAAGGCTCCGGCGCCGCCCTTAACGGAGTGGACCGCCCGGAAGACCGCATTGATGGTCTCGGAATCGTCGTCGCCCTGCTCCATGGCCAGAAGCCCCGACTCCATGTCGGTCAGCAGCTCCTCGCACTCCTGGAAGAAGGTCGCCTTGATACTCTCGAATGGATCCACGGGGTGCTCCGGACTCAGGTCAGCTCAGGTCGCAGTCGGGTCGTCGCCCTCAGGCGGCGACGCGGCGGATAGCGTCCACCAGCTTGGTCGGGTTGAAGGGCTTCACGATCCATCCCGTGGCGCCGGCGGCGCGGGCGCGTTCCTTCTTGGTCGCGTCGCTCTCGGTGGTCAGGACGAGAATCGGGGTCGCCCGGTGGGCCGGATCGGCGCGCACGCCTTCGATCACGCCGAAGCCATCCATGCGGGGCATGTTGATGTCGGTGATGACCACATCGGCGCCTTCGGCGCGCAGGACCTCCAGGCCCTCCACGCCATCGACGGCCTGGATGACCCGATAGCCGGCCTGGACCAGGGCCATGTTCAGCATCTCACGCATGGTGCGGGAGTCGTCGATGGTCAGAACGGTTTTGTTCACAGGTGTGCCCCCTCGGGTTCAAAGTTGATCTGCGGCCCGCCAAAGGCGGCCAGTTGTTCAAGGAAACCGTCGGAGGCCTGCTCGATACGCAGCGGCAGTCCATCCTCCGCCCAGCTCATCCGCGCCGACAGGAGAACCTGAAGGCAAAGTCCGCCCATGCGGCTGACCTGGGATGCGTCGATCTGCAGCGGCCGGCCCCGTAGAGCCATGAGCTCGGCGCGCAGGGGCTCAGCGGCCTGCAGGTCGAGGACCGGGCAAAGGCTGACCTCAGCTATATTGGCGTCTGCGTCCGTCATTCGGCTTTCCCCCCAGACTTGCGGGTTTAGTTAAGAGCGAAATCCTTAAAACTCTTCCCATCCCTCGCTGTCGGCGATGGGCTCCGGACGGCGCGCGGCCCCACCCTCGCGGGCGGTGGTCTTCATCTGCGGCACATGGCGATTGGCGAAGCTTTCGCCGCGGCTGGCGCGGGCGGGGGCGGACGCCGGGGCGCTGCGGGGCGCCGGCATGGCCGCTGTGTCCGCGCCGCTGCCGATGTTGAAGCGCCCGACGCTCTGGGACAGGCTTTCGGCCTCGCTGGCGAGCGAGTGGCTGGCGGCGGTGGTTTCTTCGACCATGGCGGCGTTCTGCTGGGTGACGCGGTCCA
>DJWR01000021.1:0-5259 GCA_002441055.1 Caulobacteraceae bacterium UBA6225
GGCGCGGACCCGCATCCAGCCCGAGGCGAAGGCCAGGACCGGGTCGTTGAACCGTCGGCCCCAACGGTCGGCCAGGGCCGAGGGTGGCCCAACCACGATGGCGCCGGCGAAGTCCTGCTTCTTGTCGACGGTGGCCGGCAGCAGGGGGCCGAGATCCACCCCGTGGTCTTCATAGAGGCGGTTCAGCCGCTCCAGCGCGCCGTGGACGTAGATCGGCTTGTCCCACCCGCCCTCGCGCAGCAGGCGGATGACCCGCTGGGCTTTTCCGAGCGCATAGGCGCCGACCATGTGGGTCCGCTCTGGAAACTGGGCGACGGAACGCAGCAGACGCGCGATCTCGCCGGCGTCTTCGGGGTGGCGGAAGACCGGCAGGCCGAAGGTGGCCTCGGTGATGAACACGTCGCAGGGGACGGGCTCGAAGGCTGCGCAGGTGGGGTCGCGCCTTCGCTTGTAGTCCCCCGACACCACCATGGTGAGGCCCTTCCAGCGGACCACCGCCTGGGCTGAGCCCAGGACGTGGCCCGCCGGGACCAGGGTGACCTCCACATCATCGCGGGCCACCGTTTCCCCATAGGCCGCGGCCTGACGGGTCTGGGTGAACCCTTCGCCATAGCGCTCGGCCATAATGGCCAGAGTCTGCGGGGTGGCCAGCACAGCGCCGTGGCCGGCGCGGGCGTGGTCGGCGTGGCCGTGGGTGATCACCGCGCGGGCCACCGGCCGGACGGGGTCGATATAGAAGTCGCCAGGGGCGCAATAGAGCCCCTCGGGGCGGGGGCACAGCAGGTCCTGCGGTCTGATCATCACCTGTCCAGATGGTGAGCCCCGCGGCGTCTCGCCAGATTACGAAAAGTCCACTTCATTACACAGTATTCATATTGTGAAATCGAGCTCATGACCAAGACTTAACGAGTATTCCGAGGAGTGGGAAACTATACAGGGGCCATCGGAACGCGGCCGACGCGCTCCACCCACACAAACCTGAAGAGACCCGCCATGATCCGCTCCAACCTGCTCGCCTTCGCCAACATCGCCATGGCCGCCACCCCCGTCCTGGCCATCGCCATCGCCATCGCCGCCTACAGCAACACCCTGCCCCTGTTCTAAGACAATTGGGCGGCCCACCGATTTCATTGACCACCCCGAGGACAAGCCGCTAGGCTCTTGGAGATGGTCAAGCCGCCCAACTTCATCGCCGCCATGACCGGGACCCTCGACGAGGAGGCGGCCCGGCACATGGTCACCCGCACCCCGCAGACCGAGGCGCTCGGATTCCAGTTCGTCTCCATCAGTGACGCCCGTGGGACCATTCAGGTTCCCTGGCGCGCCGACCTGGTGGGGGACCCTGAGACTGGAGTCATCGCCTCCGGCGTCGTCACCACCCTGCTGGACCATGTGTGCGGCCTGTCGATCCGGGCGGCCGCCGCCGTGCCCCAGGGCACGCTGGACCTGCGCATCGACTATATGCGGCCAGCCAGACCCCAGGCCGATCTGGTCGCCGACGGCCATTGTTACAAGCTGACCCGCACCATCGCCTTTGTCCGGGCGCTGGCCCATGACGGCGACCCCGATGATCCGGTGGCCACCGCCCAGGCGGCCTTCGCCCTGGTCGGAGGCCTGTCATGAGCCTGGAATCGACCCCCGCTGAACGGCTGGCGGCCTTTTTGGCACGCACCCCCTATATCGCCTTCCTCGGCATGCGGGCCGAACTGGCGGGCGACGAAATGACCGCCATCCTGCCGTTTTCCCCGCACCTGATCGGCAACACCCTGCTGCCGGCCCTGCATGGCGGGGTGCTCGGCGCCTTCATGGAGATGACGGCGCTCGCCCAGCTGGCGGTGATCACCGGGGGCCCAAGGCCGGCCAAGACCATCGACGTCACCATCGACTATCTGCGGCCAGGCCGGGCCATGGACACCTATGCCCGCGCGCAGATCAAGAAGGCCGGCCGCCGGATATCCTCGGTGCATGTGGAAGCCTGGCAGGAGGCCCGCGCCAAGCCCGTCGCCGCCATCCGCGGCCACTTCCAGATGCCCGCCGAGGGCTGACGGCCGCACCTTCCGCGCCGCAGGCGCTGTTAAGGGGGTCACACAAAGAGCACGAAGGGTCGCGTCTTTTTTCCCGCTCCGCGTAAGCCTTGGGCAGGAATGCCGCTTGAGGCCGGCGGTCATGCGCGCTACCGCCTCAAGCCATGCTTCAGGGACTTTCACATTCGGCCCAAGGGGCCAAGAGCTGGCCGTTCGAACAGGCGCGCGCCCTGCTGGCGCGGATCCTGCGCCTGCGGCTGTCCGACGCCGAGCGGGAACTCGCCGCCACCCTCATCGCCGCAGGCAAGGCCGACGAGGCCGTGGCCACCCTGGAGCCCCTGCAGCGCTCGGTCATCTTCGAGACCGGATATGGTCCGTCTGGCCTGCCCCATGTGGGCACCTTTGGTGAGGTGGCCCGGACCACCATGGTGCGCACCGCTTTCCGGGCGCTCACCGACGACGCCATCCCCACCCGGCTGATCTCGTTCTCCGACGACATGGACGGCATGCGCAAGGTGCCCCCTGGCCTGCCCAACCAGGCGATGCTGCAGGAAGACCTGGACAAGCCGGTCAGCGTGGTCCGCGACCCGTTCGGGACCCATGAGAGCTTCGCCGCCCACAACAACGCCCGCCTGCGCGCCTTCCTGGACGGATTTGGCTTCGACTACGAGTTCATGTCGTCGACTGAGGCCTATCGGTCTGGCCGGTTCGACGAGACCCTGCTGATCGCGCTCGAACGGTTCGACGCCATCCAGAAGATCATGCTGCCGACGCTCGGCGAAGAGCGCCGGGCCACCTATTCCCCCTTCCTGCCGGTGAGCCCGAAGACCGGCAAGGTGCTGCAGGTCCCGACGCTGGAACGCCACGTGGACCGCGGGACCATCGTCTTCGCCGACGAGGATGGCGAGCGGGTCGAGGTTCCAGTCACCGGCGGCCATGTGAAGATGCAGTGGAAGCCCGACTGGGCCCTGCGTTGGGTGGCGCTCGGCGTCGACTACGAGATGGCCGGCAAGGACCTGATCGACTCGGTCAAGGTCTCCAGCCAGGTCTGCAAGGTGCTGGGCGGAACCCCGCCGGAGGGCTTCAACTATGAGCTCTTCCTCGACGAGGGCGGCCAGAAGATCTCCAAGACCAAGGGCAACGGCTTCTCGATGGAGGAGTGGCTGCGTTACGCCACGCCCGAAAGCCTGGCCTACTACATGTTCCAGTCGCCCAAGTCGGCCAAGCGGCTGCACTTCGACGTGGCCCCCAAGGCCACCGACGAGTACCTGCAGCAGCTGGACGCCTTCAACCGCAAGAAGACCGAGGGCGCCAACGAGCCGCAGATCGACAATCCCGTCTGGCACGTCCACCGGGGTGATCCCCCGGCCGAGGGCGCGCCGATTTCCTTCGCCTTGATGCTGAACCTGGTCTCGGCGGCCAACGCCTCGACCAAGGAAATTCTCTGGGGCTTCATCAGCCGTTACATCCCCGGCGCGACGCCGGCCGACCACCCGCTGCTCGACCGCCTGGCCGGCTATGCGATCAACTATTACGAGGACTTCGTGAAGCCCGCGAAGACCTTCCGCGCCCCTACCGACCAGGAGCGCGCGGCGATCGAGGGCTTGGCCGCCCGCCTGCGGGCCCTGCCGGCCGGCGCCGACGCCGAGGCGATCCAGAACGAGGTGTTCGAAGCCGGCAAGGCCGGCGGCTTCGAGCCCCTGCGGGCCTGGTTCACGGCGCTCTACGAGGTCCTGCTCGGCCAGAGCCAGGGGCCGCGCTTTGGCTCCTTCGTGGCCATCTTCGGGGTCGAGCGCACCCTGGAACTGATCGACAAGGCCCTGGCCGGCGAGCTGATCGCCGGCTGAGGCGCCGGCCGCCAGGCCCTGGGCGCTCCGGCGCCCACGCCCCAGAAACAGTCCAATCCAACGCACGTCGGGCGACCGATGACGTGCGCCTGCGCAGGGGCTTGCCTTGACGTTGACGTAAGATGCCACTTACGCTGTCAGCCAGAAACAAGCCGCCAAAAACCAGGCTCAACCGGAGACGCCAAACATGCCCACCGACCTGCGCCGACCCCAACGCACCTATACGATCCGCCAGCTCTGCCTGGAGTTCAAATGCACCCCGCGCGCCCTGCGCTTCTATGAGGACAAGGGCCTTCTGACGCCGGCCCGCGACGGGATGAACCGGGTCTATTCCCATAAGGATCGCGCCCGCCTGAAGCTGATCCTGCAGGGCAAGCGGGTGGGCCTGTCCCTGGCGGAGATCGGGGAGATCCTCGACCTCTACGACCTGGACGACGGCGGCGCGGCGCAGATGGCCAAGTCCCTGCGCAAGTTCAAGGAGCGCATCGTCGCCCTGGAGAGCCAGCGCGAGGACATCGACCGGGCGATCAACGAGCTCAAGAACGGCTGCAACAACCTTGAGCAGAAACTGATCGCCACCCGCCCCGACCTGCTGCCCCGGGCGGCCGACTATGATCAGATGCTGCGCCAGCGCCTCGATGGCCTGGAGCATGTGGGCGCCAAATAAGGCGCCTGCTTCCCACCCCTTCTCACTGACCGGGCCGGGCGACCGGCCCGGGCGACCCTGGAGCGCCCATGCCCTATCAGCCCCCTGTCCGCGATCACCTCTTCCTGCTGCGCGACGTTCTGCAGATCGAGCGCTATGGGGATTTGCCGGGCTTCTCTGAAGCCTCCATGGATCTGGTGGCCCAGATCATCGAGGAGGGGGCGAAGTTCACCGGCGAGGTCCTGGCCCCGCTCAACGCCATTGGCGACAAGCAGGGCTGCACATGGCATCCCGACAACACCGTCACCACCCCGGAGGGCTTCAAGGCCGCATATAAGGGTCTGGTGGAAGGCGGCTGGCCGGCCATCGGGGCCGACAAGGCCTATGGCGGCCAGGGCCTGGCCCATGTGGTCAACCTGTCCTTCTCGGAGATGTCGTCCTCGGCCAACATGGCGTTTTCCATGTATCCGGGCCTGACCCACGGGGCCTATTCGGCCATCCACACAGGCGGCTCCCAGGCGCAGAAGGACCTCTATCTGCCCAAGCTCGCCTCTGGCGAGTGGTGCGGCACCATGAACCTCACCGAGCCCCATTGCGGCACGGACCTGGGCCTCTTGCGCACCAAGGCGGTTCCGCAAGCCGACGGCTCCTATCGCATCACCGGCCAGAAGATCTGGATCTCCGGCGGCGAGCACGACATGGCCGACAACATCGTCCATCTGGTCCTGGCGCGCATCGAGGG
>DJWR01000021.1:5277-6537 GCA_002441055.1 Caulobacteraceae bacterium UBA6225
TCCACGGCAACGCCACCTGCGTCATCCAGCACGAGGAGTCCGTCGGCTGGCTGGTGGGCGAGGAGAACCAGGGCCTGCGCCTGATGTTCGTGATGATGAACGAGGCCCGCATCGGGGTCGGCCTGCAAGGGGTCGCCCAGGCCGAGGCCGCCTATCAGGCCGCAGCCGCCTTCGCCAAGGACCGCCTGCAGGGCCGCTCGCTCACCGGTCCGAAGAACCCGGACGGTCCCGCCGACCCGATCATCGTCCATCCCGACGTGCGCCGCATGTTGATGGACTCCAAGGCCATCATCGAGGCCGGCCGCGCCTTCCTGTTCTGGACCGCCCTGCACGGGGACCTGGCCCACGGGAGCCCGGACGAGGCGGTGCGCCAGAAGGGATCGGACTACATGGCCCTGATGACCCCGGTGGTGAAAGGCTTCCTCACCGACCGCGGCTTCAAGGTCTGCTCCGACGCCATGCAGGTGCACGGGGGCTCGGGCTTCACCGAACACTTCCCCGCCAGCCAGTACCTGCGCGATTGCCGGATCGCACTCATCTATGAGGGCACCAATGGCGTCCAGGCCCTGGATCTGGTGGGCCGCAAGCTGGCTGCCGACGGCGGGCGCGGGGTCATGGGCTTCTTCGCCGAGATCGACGCCTATGTGGGCGCCCATGAGAATGACCCGGCCCTGGCCCTGATCATCGAGGGGCTGTCCAAGGCCAAGGAAGAGCTGCAGGACGCCACCATGTGGCTGATGGCCAACGGTCTGGCCAATCCCGACCATGCTGGCGCGGCGTCCACCGACTACATGCACCTCTTCGGGCTGACGGCGCTGGCCTATATGTGGGCCATGATGGCCAAGGCCGCCCAGGACAAGATCGCCGCCGGCGACTCTGACCCCTATTACGCCACCCGCCTGACGCTCGCCCGCTACTATGTGGAGCGTATTCTGCCTGAGACTGGCGCCCATCTGGCCAAGCTGAAGACCGGCGCCGACACCCTGATGAGTCTGCCGGCCGAAGCCTTCTGATGGCCACCTACCGGGCTACGGTGAGCTGGCGGCTCTCGGCGGGGGAGGACTTCCCCGCCGGCCGCTACAGCCGAGGGCACGAGCTGGGCTTCGACCGGGGCACGACCGTGCCTGGAACCGCCTCGGCCCATGTGGTGGGCAACAAGTGGTCGGTGGAAGGCGCGGTTGATCCGGAGCAGATGCTGGTGGCGTCCCTGTCCTCCTGCCACATGCTGACCTTCCTGCACCGGGCGCGGCTGGCGGGCCT
>DJWR01000075.1 GCA_002441055.1 Caulobacteraceae bacterium UBA6225
AACGACATCCTGGCCCGGGCCTTCCAGGAGGGCCGTTACGCTCGCGGGGAGGTGACGGCGACCCAGAGCCCGGCCATGGACATCCAGTCGGCTTCCAACTTCGAGCGCCTTTATTTCGAAGCCGTCCGGCGGGAGTCGGTGGAGACCGCACGGGCCTTCACCGCCTTTGGCGAGGCGGGTCACATCGACATTCCGCCCCAGGCTCAGGCCTATATGGCCGAACTGTTCACCGGCGTGGCGGTCAGCGAGGATGAGACCAGCCGCACCATGTTGGCCACGCTGAATGAAACTGGCGAGCTGATTGACCCGCACACCGCCGTGGGCGTCGCGGCGCTGCGCCGGGCTGGGGACCTGACAGGTCCGGTTATCGTCCTGTCCACGGCGCATGCGGCCAAGTTCCCAGAGGCGGTGGCGCAGGCTACCTCTGTGACCCCCGATCTGCCCCGATGGACCCAGAGCCTTGCCGATCGCCCCGAACGGTTCGACCGGCTGCCGGCTGATGCGGAGGCCATCAAGGCCTGCGTCCGCGCCTTCGCCGAGACCTGAGGCTTGGCGACGGTTCATAGCCTTCCCAATGGCGTCAGGGTCGTCTGCGACCCGATCGCGGGACTGGAGACCAGCGCGCTTTGCGTGGTGGCCGGCCGCGGCGCGCGGTTTGAGGATGCGGCGCGATCGGGCTGGTCGCACCTGCTTGAACACATGGTCTTCAAGGGCGCGGGCGATCGCTCGGCCATGCAGATCGTCGAGGCGATTGAGGCCGAGGGCGGCCAGATCAACGCCGCCACCGGCTATGAACGGACCAGTTTTCAGGTCAGGTGCCTGGCGGGTGGCCTGCCCCTGGGCGCCGCGGTCCTGGCCGATCTGGTGCTCGCCCCCAAGATTGACCGACAAGACCTCGCCCGGGAAAAGCAGGTGGTCGGCCAGGAGATCGCCGAGGCCGCCGACACCCCCGACGACCTGGTCTTCGAAATGGCCCAGGCCGCGGCCTATGGAGACCAACCCCTGGGGCGCTCCATTCTGGGGACTGTGGAGTCCATCGCCGCCGCCGATCCGCAGACCCTCGAGGACTGGCGCGCCCGCCTCTATGACCCGGCGACCTTGGTGATCAGCGCCGCGGGCGCTGTGGATGAGGCCGAGCTGCTGGACCTCGCCGCCCGTCATTTTGGACATGCCACCGCCCCCTCGGTCATGGCCGAAGCGCCCGACGCCCGGTTCACCGGCGGCGAGGCGGTGGAGGTCAAGCGCCTGGAGCAGGCCAATCTGGTCTTCCTGCTGCCCACGGTCGGCGTCAGTCATCCCGACTATTTCGCCCTACGTCTGTTCGCCGAGATCCTCGGCGGGGGCATGGCGTCCCGCCTCTTTCAGGAGGCCCGGGAGAAGCGGGGCCTGGCCTATGCGGTGGACGCCTATAGTGAGACCTATGCCGATCAGGGCGTCCTTGGGGTGTTCGCTGGATGTGCGGCCAAGGATGCGGTCGAACTGGCCAAGGTGGCGGCCGGCGAAATCGCCAACCTTGGCGCCTCGGTCACCGCCGCGGAGCTCGCCCGCGCCAAGGCGCAGATCAAGGGCGCCATGTTCATGATGCGCGAATCCCCCCTGGCGCGGGCTGAACAGACCGCCGCCCAACTGCTGTTGTTCGATCGCCCTCTGCCGCCGGGCGAGATCGCCGCCGGGATCGAGGCGGTCACCCTTCAGGACCTCGCCCGGCTAGGCCGCGACCTGTGCGCCAGCCGGCGGGCCGCCGTCAGCGTCCTTGGGCCCCGTCAGGCGGCGGGCGCCGCGGAGGCCTTCGCCGCAACCCTGTTTGGATAGGCGTTCAGCCGCAGCCATCAGGAACCCTCGGCGCCTCTCGAAGAGTTAGGATGCCTGCCCCCTCTCGTTGATCCTGGAACTTTGCAGGGCGTGGGCCGCCGTCACACTTGACGGGCGACGCAATCGGAGCCGCAATCTCGACATGGCCTTGCTGGACTGGATCGCCCTTGAAGGGGGCCTGCGCGTGAATGGCGAGGGCGTCCTGCTCCGCCCGCCACGGGCGGCTGACTATGCGGAGTGGCGCGATCTCAGGGCCGCCTCGCGCGCCTTCCTGCAACCCTGGGAGCCGACCTGGCCGGCCGATGACCTGACCCGGGTGGCCTTTCGCCGCAGGCTGGCGGCCTATGCCAGGGACCGGGAGGTCGGCGTCGCCTACAGCTTTCTGGTGTTCCAGGAATCAGACGGCGCCCTGACCGGCGGCATCACCCTGTCCAACATCCGCCGGGGTGTCGCCCAGATGGGGACGGTGGGGTACTGGTGCGGCCAACCCTTCGCCCGGCGCGGCCTGACCCTGGCGGCGGCCAGGGCGCTAAACACCTTCGCCTTCAACACCTTGGGCCTCCATAGGCTTGAAGCGGCCTGCCTGCCGCACAACACCGCCTCCCGGGCCCTGCTGGCCAAGGCCGGGTTTGAGGAGGAAGGGTTTGCGAAGGCTTATCTGAAAATTAACGGCGTTTGGCGAGATCATGTCCTGTTCGGCATGACCACGCCCCGTTCGCGGGACGAGGGGCCGGAGGTGACTGTTTCTGTTTAGCCGGCGGCCTGCGCCGGCCCTCGAGAGGCCATGGCGAGCGATCGTTGGATATGGGACGCCACGAGCACGCTGGAAGCGCTGGGCGCTGCCGATGTGGTCCTATGGCACTGGGAGCCTGAGCAGGACCGCCTGCGCCTGACTGGAGCCTCCCGGGCCCTGGGCCTGGGCCCGCTGGCCCCTGAGTGTTCCTCCGCCGCCATCCGCGCCCTGGCCCTGCCTCAGGATCGCGCCCGCGCCGAGGAGGTCCTACGGGTGCAGGAGCCAGGAACCGAAATCGCCGTGCGACTGCGAATGCGCGGCGGCGGGGTCTGTATCTGGCGCGGGGTCTGGTTGGAAGAGGGTGTGCGCGCAGCGGGCGTCGTCGCCGCTGAAACCAAGTTCGCAGCCTCAGACCTGGACAACCTGACCGGCCTGCTGGATCGCAAGAGCTTCATCCTGCGGGCGCGGGAACATCTACAGATCGCCGGCGACTATGAGCTGGTGGTGGCCGACCTCGATCGTCTGCGGCGGCTCAATGAGGCGCTTGGCCATGAGCGGGCCGATCTGGTGCTGGCCGCCCTCGGCTCACGGCTGGCCGCAGCCTTCCCCCCCGGATCCCTGTTGTCCCGGGTGGGCGAGGACGAGTTCGGCGTGTTGGCCCCGGTGGGTGATGTCCCCGCCAGCGAAGTCCTCCGCCAGGCCCTGGAGCGCCCGCTCAGGGTGGCCGGGTTTGATATTCATCCCACCCTGTCGGTGGGCGCGGTGCGCGCCCGGGGCGGCGAGGAGGCGCCGGAGGCGGCCGAGCTGCTGCGTCGGGCCGAACTGGCCGTCGAGGCGGCCAAGACCGGCGGACGCGGCGGGGCCGCAGCCTATGGCCGCGCCTTGGAGAGCGACGGCCTGTCCCGCCTGGCCATGGAGGGCGACCTGCGCGGCGCCATTGGTCGCGGGGAGCTGACCGCCTTCTATCAACCGATCGTACGGCTCTCGACAGGCGCCCTGTCTGGCTTCGAGGCCCTGGTGCGGTGGCGCCATCCCCGGCGCGGGCTGCTGATGCCTGACCAGTTCCTGCCGCTCTGCGAGGAAATGGGCCTGATGAGCGCGCTGGGCTCCCTTATGATGCGTGAGGCCGCCAGCCAGCTGGCGGTATGGCGGCGCAATCATCGGGCCGCTGGCGAGTTGACCGTGGCGGTGAACCTCTCCACCGGCGAGATCGACCATCCCGATCTGATCGCCAATGTGGTGCGGATTCTGCGGGAGACGGGCCTACCTCCGGGCGCCCTGAAGCTGGAGGTCACCGAGGGCGACGTTATGCGCGACCCCGACCGGGCCGCGATCATCCTGCGCGATCTGCGCCAGGCCGGCGCGGCGCTGGCTCTGGACGACTTCGGCACGGGATTCTCGTCCCTGTCCTATCTGACGCGCCTGCCCTTCGACACGCTGAAGATCGACCGTTACTTCGTCCGCACCATGGCCACCGACGAGGGCTCGGCCAAGATCGTCTCCTCCGTGGTCAAGCTTGGCCAGGACCTGGACCTGGAGGTGGTGGCCGAGGGCGTCGAGAACGCTGGCATGGCCCGGCAGCTGCTGGCCCTGGGCTGCGACTATGGGCAGGGGTTTGGCTACGCCCCGGCCCTCTCGGCGCAGGAGGCCGAGGTCTATCTCAATGAGAGCTATGTGGACGGCGCCGCGCCGGTGAAGGCCCGGGGCTGATCGCCGCTCCAGGCGGACTGGTCAGGCCTGGCCAGCCGTCGCCGAAAGCAGGCCGGGATCAATGCCCAGCTTGGCCAGGGCCTGGGACCATTTGTGGTCGTGATCATCGCCAAACAGCAGGGCCTCATCGGCCGCGCAGGTCAGCCAGACATTGTCCCGGATCTCCCGCTCCAGCTGGCCGGCCCCCCATCCGGCATAGCCCAGAGCCATGACGCTGCGTCGCGGTCCTGCCCCATGGGCCAGGGTCTCCAGCACCTCGCGGGTGGCCGTCAGGGCGAGGTCATCCCCCACGGGCAGACTGTGTTCGCTGCGATAGTCGGCCGTATGCAGGACAAAGCCGCGCTCGCGCTCCACTGGCCCGCCGATGAGGATGGAGTCGTCCAGGCCGGGCGCCGTCTCGGAGATGGTCGGAATGTCGAGGCGCTCAAGGAGGTCGGCCAGCATCAGGCCATCGACGGGACGGTTCACCGTCAGCCCCATGGCGTGCTCCTCGTCATGGGCGCAGACGAGGATCACCGCGCGCTCGAAGCGGGGATCGCCGATCCCGGGCATGGCGATGAGCAGCCTTCCCGAGAGGTAGGCCGCGGCAGGGTCGGAGGTCTGGTCGATGGCGCCCATCCCCTTAGTTTGAGGTCGAACGCGGCGCTTTCAAGTCACAGTTGGTCAGGGAAGGTTGAAGGGGTCTGACAATGCGTTATCTGCTGGCCATACGCCCATCCCGGCGACCCTATCGAGGAGCACGGCCATGACCATCAAAACCGGCGACAAGCTGCCCAGCGTCACCCTCACCCAGGCGACCCTGGACGGCCCCAAGCCTGTCTCGACCGACGACCTCTTCAAGGGCAAGACCGTCGCCCTGTTCGCCGTGCCCGGCGCCTTCACCCCGACCTGCTCGGCCCGCCATCTGCCGGGCTATGTAGACAAGGCCGAGGCCATGAAGGCTCAGGGCGTCGACATGATCGCCTGTCTGTCGGTCAACGACGCCTTCGTCATGAAGGCCTGGGGCGAGGCCCAATCTGTTGGCGACGACATCACCATGCTGGCCGACGGCAGCGGCGACTTCACCCGGGCCGTGGGCCTGACCATGGACGCCACCAAGTTCGGCATGGGCGAGCGCTCGCAGCGCTATTCCATGATCGTCGAGGACGGGGTGGTGAAGTCCCTGAACGTCGAAGAGCCGGGCGAATTCCGCGTGTCTTCGGCTGAGTACCTGATGGACCAACTGGGCGCCTGACCGGCGCAGGGGCGGCGGAACGCCGAGGTGATCCAGGCCGTTCGACCTGGATCATCCCCCCGGAGCCGCCGCCCCATGCCCATCTATGACGACCTGTCCGCGCTGTTCATCAACTGCAGCCTCAAGCCCTCGCCGGAGCCGTCCAACACCGAGGCTCTGATGAAGGTCAGCCAGGGGGTGATGGCGGCCAATGGCGTCAGCATCGAGACGATCCGGGCCGCCGACCTCGACATCGCCCCAGGGGTCCAACCGGACATGCGCGAGCACGGCTTTGACCGGGATGATTGGCCAGAGGTGCAGGCCAAGGTCATGTCCGCCGACATCCTGGTGATTGGCACGCCCATCTGGCTGGGGGATAAGTCCTCAATCTGCACCCGCGTGGTCGAACGCCTCTACGGCTATTCCGGCAGGCTGAATGACAAGGGCCAGTACGCCTATTACGGCCGGGTTGGCGGCTGTGTGATTACGGGCAATGAGGATGGCGCCAAGCACTGCGCCATGAACCTGCTCTACTCCCTCCAGCACCTGGGCTACGCCATCCCGCCCCAGGCGGACGCCGGTTGGGTGGGGGAGGCGGGCCCTGGCCCCTCCTATGCGGATGAGACCTCCGGCGGGCGCCAGAACGACTTCACCCAGCGCAACACCACCTTCGCCGCCTGGAACCTGATGCACATGGCCCGTATGCATCAAGGATGCGGATGGTCTGCCAGCCTACGGCAATCTGCCGGAGGCTTGGGAGGCCGGGGCCCGGTTCGACCATCCTAACCCGGAATATCGCTGACACGCCCCAGAGGAGCATCCATGCCCGGCGTCCGTTTCGACTTCGAGAACTCCGCCGGGCGCCGCCTTTCCGGCGTGCTGGAGACCGGGGCGACGCCTCCACAGGCCTATGTGGTCTTCGCCCACTGCTTCACCTGCGATAAGCGGGCGCTGGCCGCGGTGCGGATCAGCCGCGCCCTGGCTGACCGGGGCTTCGGCGTCCTGCGCTTCGACTTCACTGGCCTGGGGGAGAGCGAGGGGGATTTCGGGACGGGTCTATCCAG
>DJWR01000059.1 GCA_002441055.1 Caulobacteraceae bacterium UBA6225
TGTAACTGCGGGGCTCTAATCACCGCGCTCTCCGGCGAGGCCGGATCGGTCAGGTTGCCATGATCGGCAGGCTGACGGCGGGATCATCGCTCAGCGGCGCGATGGTTTCCAGGGTCATGTAGCGAGAGCGCTGGACGGCCCACTCGTCGTTCTGTTCGAGCAGGATGGCGCCGACGAGGCGGATGATGGCGGCCTCGTTGGGGAAGATGCCGACCACCTCGGTGCGGCGCTTGATCTCGCCGTTGAGCCTCTCGATGGGATTGTTGGAGTGCAGCTTGGTGCGGTGCGCCGCCGCCTTGATCACCGGCTGCCTCCAGGATCTCAAGGCTTTGTCCCTGCAAGCCTGACCCGCCGTAAGCGAGGCGAACATGCACAATCCCGTCTACAAGGCCGGCCAATTTCCCCTTTACTACGCGTTTGGCGAAGACATTCGGGCGCTGGGAAACGACAGGTTGCTCGACCAGTTTCATGAGGTCGACGCAGAGCTATCCCAACTCGCCGACACCATAAGTCGTCAGCGGGGGCGCATCCGCGACGCCGATCACCTGCTTGAAGACATCTCGGTCGCTGCGTTGGCGCAGATCAACCATGAGCCCCCCACATCGAGTGAGGACCCTTTGGCGCTGCTTCGCCGCCGCTCGGTGGAAATGGGGACGCGCACGCCTTCTGCTGCCCCAACTGAACGGAAGGCAGCGCATGTCCACACTTCCGCGATCGTCCGGCCGCCCTCGAAGCAGACCTTCGGAAGGTCGCCATTGAGTCAGCTCTTCGCGTTGGCCGCGGCCGCTCGGCCTAGCGCCGACCAGCGGGCCTTCCGAACTTCGGCTTCGAGCCCCAAGCGGCCGCCTCATACCGCTCCATGTGCGGGGGGCTGAATCGGCGGGGAGCTCGGACATCTGAGCGTGGGCATTAGGTCTTGGAATGAAAGAAGAGAGGAAGGGGAGGGGAGAGCGACGTTAGCTCTCAAGAAAGGTCCATCCCCATGGGCGCATCTCCTCCCTGCTTCTGGCCTGCCTATGAGGCCGGCTGGCGCCTTGACGGCGACCTCGTTCACCGGATCGACGAGGAACTGACCAGGCCGCTGTCGGACGGCATTTCGAAGCTCCAGCGACACAATACGCTGCAGCGCCGTCTGGCCGAGCTCGGCAGCCGTCTCGGCTATGGTTCAGCCATTGAGGTGGCCACCGGCTACCGCAGGTACGTGCAGACCGGGCGCTTTGACGTCGCATGGACGCGGCCCGGTGGTCAGCCGCCGATCATCTTCGAGATCGACAGCCGCTGGCGTCATGAGTCGCTCCTCAAGCTGGGCCGGGTCGGCGAGGAAGCCCAGAAGCTCTGGATCTACTACGGTCAACGGCCCCGGCCGCCTGAACCCACCGAGCCTGGGTTTCGCCGCCTCAACATCCTGAGGATCGGGCCCTGGCGTCTGGGCGTGAAGGAAGGGCGCCGGCAACAAGTGATCTCACCCGGTCAGTGGCCTGAGGCGCTATTTCCCCGGATGGCCAACCATCTCTGCGGCTAGCTTGGTCCAACCCGATAATCGCAGCGCGAGCGGTGTGGCCCCGAGTTGGCTGTGAGGCTAGCGCAGCAACCCGCCCCATGCCGGGCGCGCAGAGCGATCTGACGAACGAATTCACCCCACTCCCAACTCACTCAGTCCAGGCAGAATTTGATGACCTCAAGAACCCCGTATCCCGGCCCCAACGACCTCGCCTACGTCGAGGCGTCCGCCAACCGGCTCGCGGCCAGTGGGCTTTTGCCGTCGGAAGCCTACGCCTTCGCGGTGATCGTCAAGCGCAGCAGAGAGGAGGACTTCGATGTGTCCCGCGCTCGAGATGAACTCCGACGCGCGGGCTATCCAGCTTCCCAGGCCGACGCCATGGTGCACGAAGTTTGTCTCTGGCGGCTCTCTGCGGGGCTAGGGAAGAAGCGCCGCCCGCCGGTCGCCCTGGCGAGACCACAGGCGCTTCTTTTCGCCTAGATTCCAGTTGTCAGAGAGCTGCTGGTAGGCGCGCGGGTAAAGCCGAAAATAGATGGTCATAAAGCGCTGTTTTAACAGCATTAATGACCGCCATTTCGAGTCCTGTGGTATTCAAGCGGGCGTCGATACATCGGCAACAGTAGGTATGACGGTGCTAGATGGCTCTACGGACAAGCTAGCCGGTGGTGCTATGAGTGTCCAGGGCGGAGTCGGGGTGAATTCCGTGACCGTAGGAGCAACGACGACCAGCGTCACAGGCGCGAAATTGGACGCGCCATTCGTCCGGCTTGGCATTGGGCCCTCAACAACGCTGGCCACGGGTAGCGTCGCCAAGACCATTACGATCACAAATGATCTAGTGAAAACTGAATTGTCCCCTACGGCAGCAGCGGTGTCCGCGCTGGTCCGACTTCCCGGCACCATGGCTGGAGCATTTGTGGATAGTATCGTTAAGAGATCAAAGGGGAATTAATTGTGTACTGTTCATGGGTGGCGCTTGTTTTCGCGACATTTTTCCTCGGTGGCGCGTGGCTTGGTGACGGATTTTCGTTGTTGGTAAGGGTAATCCTTGGTGTGGTATCCTTGATATTTTATACCCTGCTTTTGAATACGAGATGCCCAAAATGCAAACTTCTCGCGCTTAGCAACAACAAGGCGGCGTATCTTATTTCAGATCCGCCCTTGCCGAAAAAATGCCCGAGGTGCGGCAGGAGCAGGACTCTAGTGTGGCCTTTTCAGTATAAAATATTTCCAGAGACGATAGATGGCGAATAGATATGGACGTCCGGATGGAAATCAAACCGACGCTAAGTTCATAAAATTTCTGGAGTTTAATAATTTGGCCGATTCGAGATCGACAGCCGCTGGCGTCACGAGTCGCTCCTCAAGCTGGGCCGGGTCGGCGAGGAAGCCCAGAAGCTCTGGATCTACTACGGTCAACGGCCCCGGCCGCCTGAACCCACCGAGCCTGGGTTTCGCCGCCTCAACATCCTGAGGATCGGGCCCTGGCGTCTGGGCGTGAAGGACGGGCGTCGGCAACAAGTGATCTCACCCGGTCAGTGGCCTGAGGCGCTGTTTCCCCGGATGGCGAACCATCAATGCGGCTCGCTTAGTCCAACCCGATAATGGCGGCGCGAGCGGTGCGGCCCCGGGATGGCTGTGAGGCAAGCGCAGCAACTCGCCCCATGCCGGGCGCGCAGAGCGATCTGACGAACGAAATCACCCCACTCCCAACTAACTAAGTCCAGGCAGATTATGATGAACTCAAGCGTCCAGTATCCCGGTCCCAACGACTTCGCCGATGTCGAAGCCTCCGCCAACCGACTCGCCGCCAAAGGCCTTTCGACGTCGGCGGCCTATGCCTTTGCGGTGATCGTCAAGCGCAGCAGAGAGGAGGACTTCGATGCCCTCCTCGTTCGAGATGAACTCCGACGCGCGGGGTACACCGCCGCCCAGGCCGACGCCATTGTGCACGAAGTCTGTCTCTGGCGGACATCGGAAGGCCTAGGGGAGAAGCGCCGCCCGCCGGTCGCCCTGACGAGGCCAATGGCGCTCTTGTTCGGTTAGCTACTGGCCATCGGAGTACGGCGGGGCGGCCCGTGGTGGGGACCGGAAGCGGATGACCGAAGTCATCGAATGATGCGACGATACAGACGTCGGACGCCGCCCTGGCGTCCGACGTTCAGCGCAGGGCTATTGCTTCCTGATCGCGGTGACTTCGCCGCCGCCGTTCTCCAGCTTCAGATCAAAGCTTACCTTGTCGCCGGCCGCGACGCCTTGGGTCACGGCGGGGCTCGCCTTGAAGCCCATGACCATGGCGGGCCAATTGGCCTCCGGGATGGGCGCATGGTCGATGGTCACGGTGCCGGCGGCCTGATCGACAGCCGTCACGGTACCGCTGCTTTGGATCGCTATGCCATGGGCTGACGCCATGTCCATCTCGTCCATGTTGTGGGCTGGCGCCGGCGCGACCTCGGCCGTCTCNNGTATCGGTCTGGCCGCCGCAGGCCGCCAGGGTCATGGCGAGGCCGAAGGCGGCCGCCATAGTCAGAACGCGCTTCATGGGGAATCTCCTTGGGTTGAAGGCTGTTGATGTCGATTGGCCTGCCGTCGTCGCAGCAGCAGGAAGCCGGCGGGTATGACCAGCATTGAGAGAAGCGGGGCGCTCAGCATGCCGCCGATCATGGGGGCCGCAATCCTGCTCATCACCTCCGAGCCCGCCCCGTGGCCGATCAGGATTGGAGTGAGTCCTGCAAGGATTACGGCCACCGTCATGGCTTTCGGCCTGACCCGCTGGAGCGCTCCATCGCGGACTGCGGCGTCCACTTCGGCCCGGGTAGGGTTGGGGCCCCGTTCGGCCAGGGCGTGCTTCAGATAGATCAGCATGACGACACCGAACTCGGCGGCCACCCCGGCCAAGGCGATGAAGCCGACGCCGGTCGCCACCGACTGGTTGTAGCCCAGCAGGTAGAGCATCCAGACGCCGCCTGTCAGCGCGAATGGCAGGGTCGCCATGATCAGCGCGGCCTCATCGAAACGCCCGAAAGTGAGGTAGAGCAGGACAAAGATGATGGCGAGCGTCGCAGGCACGACGAGCTTCAGGCGGGCGGCCGCCCGCTCCAGGTATTCGAATTGGCCTGAATAGGCGATCGACACCCCCGGCGGCAGTTCCACATCCTTTGCGATCGCCTTCTGCAGATCGCCGACGACGGAACTCAGATCGCGGTCGCGGACGTCCACATAGACCCAGGTCGATAGGCGAGCGTCCTCGGTTTTCAACATGGGCGGACCGTCGGTGATTTCGATCTGCGCCACCGTGCCAAGGGTGATCTGCTGCCCCGACGACGTGTAGATCGGCAGAGTCCGCAGGCCTTCGAGACTGTCGCGAAGCTCCCGTGGGTAGCGCACGCTGATGGGGTAGCGGGCTGTCCCTTCCACCGTCTCACCAATGTTCTCGCCGCCGACTGCGCCGGAGACGATGGCCTGCACATCGGTGATGTTCAGCCCGTAGCGGCCCGCCAGCGCCCGATCGATGTCCACCTGGATATAGCGTCCGCCCGTCAGGCGTTCGGCCAGGGCCGAGCTCACGCCAGGAACGCCCTTGGCGATCAACTCGACCTCTGCGGCGACCTTGTCGATCTGGGCCAGGTCGGGGCCCGCAACCTTCACGCCGATCGGGCTCTTCACGCCCGTGGCCAGCATGTCGATACGATTGCGGATGGGTGGGACCCAGACATTGGCCAGGCCGGGAACCTGGACGACGCGATCCAATTCCTCGACCAGCTTCTCTGGGGTCATGCCGGCTCGCCACTGGCTGCGCGGTTTGAGCTGGATCGTGGTCTCGAACATCTCCAGAGGCGCCGGGTCGGTGGCGGTCTCCGCCCGTCCGGCCTTACCAAAGACGGTCTCCACCTCTGGGACGGTCTTGATGAGGCGGTCAGTCTGCTGCAGCAGTTCGGCCGCCTTGGCTGCGGAGATCCCCGGCAGGGCCGAGGGCATGTAGAGCAGGGCCCCCTCGTCCATGGGCGGTATGAATTCACCCCCCAACCGGCTCAACGGCCAGGCCGTGGTCGCAAACACCACGAGCGCCAGCAGCAGGACCGTCCTGGGCTTGCGCAACACCCAGTCGATGGCCGGCCGATAGGCCCGCGTAAGCCCGCGATTGATCGGGTTGGCGTCCTCAGCCGGGATGCGCCCACGAATGAGATAGCCCATCAGCACCGGCACGAGCGTGATCGACAGGATCGCCGCCCCGGCCATGGCGTAGCTCTTGGTGAAGGCCAGGGGCGAGAAGAGACGGCCTTCCTGAGCCTGCAGCGCAAACACCGGCACAAACGACAGAGTGATGATCACCAGGCTCAAGAATAGGGCGGGCCCGACTTCAACGGCCGCGTCAGTGATCAAACGCCAGCGGGTGGCTTCGTCGATGCGACGGTCGGGATGTTTCTTGGTCCAGGCTTCAAGGTGTTTATGGGCGTTCTCGATCATCACGATCGCCGCATCAATCATGGCCCCCACGGCGATGGCGATGCCGCCCAGAGACATGATGTTGGCGTTGACCCCCTGCATCCTCATCAGGAGGAAGGC
>DJWR01000138.1 GCA_002441055.1 Caulobacteraceae bacterium UBA6225
AGCGGCGTCAGGTTGTCGAAGTGAACCTTGTGGCGGACGTTTTCCGGGTCTTCGAAGTTGATCTGGTCGACCTTGACCAGGGCGAAGTAGCGCTCGCCTTCCCGCGGGGCGCGGATGGCGCCCACCACGGAGTCACCGGTGCGCAGGCCGAACTTCCGGATCTGCGAGGGGCTCACATAGATGTCGTCAGGACCGGGCAGATAGTTGGCCTCGGNNAGCCGAAGCCGTCGGGCAGGACCTCCATGGTGCCGGAACCCGAGATCTCCACGCCTTCTTCGGCGAGGGTCTTCAGGATGCCGAACATCATGTCCTGCTTGCGCATCGAGTTGGCGTTCTCGATGTCCATCTGCTCGGCGAAGGCCAGCAGGTCGGAGGAGGATTTCTCCTTCAACTCCTGGAGCGACATCTTGGTCAGGCCCATGGCGGCGATCGCCTGGGCGGCCGGAGACGGCTCATCCAGGTCGTTGTCCGCGCCGCCGTCGTCGTTGGTCTGGGATTCGAGGACCTGGGTTTCGGTGTCTTCGCTCATGATGGTCTTTAACGGCTCTGATGGAATTTCACGGTCCGCCGGCCGGCCAGACACAGTCCGGGCGGGCAGGGACAAAGGGTGGGGCGCCCTCTGAGGCGGCGCCGGCTATGTTGTCTCGAGGACCGGGCCGTCGGCGGTGAACGCGCGGCTCCGGGAAAAGGCGGGGCGCGGGATGGCTCCCGCGTTCCTTAGGCAAAACCACAGGCGGGGGCCTGTGGTCAATAGCCGTCCCTGCTGATTTGGGTTCAGCGCCCGCCGAATTCCAGGGTCACAGCCAGGACGGCGACAATCGTGATGAGGAACGGAATCTCATTGGTCGCCCGCCAGAACTTGGCTGAGCGTGGCCGTTCGCCGGCCGCCAGCTTCTTGCGCGCCCCAGCCAGCATGCCGTGCCACCCCGACAGAAAAGTCACCAGGGCGAGCTTCAGGACGATCCAGGGCTGCAGCAGGAAGCCCCAACCCTGACCCATGGCGTGCACATGATACATGATCAGGCTCAGGCCCAGGATCCAGGTGATCACCATCGAGGGATTGATGATGATCCGCAGCAGTTTGGCTTCCCAGACCTGGAAGTGGGCGTCGAACTCGGTCCCCGGGGGGGCGGTTTCGGTGTGATAGGCATAGAGCCTGGGCAGGTACATCATGCCCGCCATCCAGGCGATCACCGCGATGATGTGCAGGCCGCGAAGCAGATCATACCAATTCATGCCGCCATCCCCCTCTTGCAGGCGCATTTCCCATAGGCCGCCGGACAGCTCCAGCCGCCGGCCGGCCCAACGGCCGCCCCGCCGTCCAGGGCGTCCAGCACCATGGCCTTCAGCCCGTCGATAAAGTCCCCGGTCACGCCGAGCGCCGGAACCCGGAGGTATGGGGCGCAACCGATTTCATGGGCGATCTCGGCATATTCGTGATCGAGCTCCACCAGGGTCTCCACATGTTCGGAGACGAAGGCGATGGGGGTCAGCAGAACCCCGCGCCCATCGGCCTTGGCCTGGCGAATGGCGTCCTCGGTGGAGGGGCCGATCCAGGCCAGTGGCCCGACCTTGCTCTGATAACAGACCTGCCAATCGGGCAGGTCCGGCAGCAGGGCCGCCACGGCTGCGGCGGTGGCCTCCACTTGAGCCTGGTAGGGATCGCCGTCCTTGATCACCTTTTCCGGCAGGCCGTGGGCCGAGAACAAAAGGCGTACGTTTTCTGGTCGGCCCGCCGCCTCCCAGGTCTCGGCGATCTTGGCCGCATGGGCGGCGACCACCTGACCTTGGGTGGGATAGCAGCACACCGCCCGCGAGACGCCGGGGCCCCGATAGACCTTGGCCCAGTCCTTCAGGGAGGAGGCCGAGGTGGTGGTGGAGAACTGCGGATAGAGCGGCAGGAGGACGATCTCGTCCGGCGCAAAGGCCGCCACCTCCGCCGCCGTCGCCTTGGCCCGGGGGTTCCAGTAGCGCATGGCGATGAAGATGCGGGTCTCCAGCTCTGGCGCAGCGATGCTCAGCGCCGCCTCCAGGGCCTGGGCCTGGGCTTTCGTCTCCGGCAGCAGGGGCGAGCCGCCGCCCATGATGGCGTAATTGGCCTGGGCGCTCTTCTTCCGGGTCGTAGAGATCAGGGCCGCCAGGGCGTAGCGGGCCGGCGCCGGCAGACCAATGATGGCCGGATCGCGAAACAGATTGAAGAGGAAGGGCTGGACAGAGTCCGGACCATCGGGGCCGCCCAGATTGAACAGGACGACCGCAAGCTTCTTCTTCATCTAGGTCCCCGTGACGCGGCGAACCGCGCGTTCGATGTGCTCCACCGGGGTGTCTGGCAGAACCCCATGGCCCAGATTGAAGATATAGGGGCCCTTGCCCCACTGTTCGATCAGGGCGTCGATGCGGGCGTCCATGGCCGGCCCGCCGGCCCGCAGCAGCAGATTGTCCAGCGCGCCCTGGATGGCCTTGCCGCCGGCCTGGATCCGCTGACCCTGGGCGGCGCTGGCCTGGGTGTCCAGGGCCACAGCCTGGACAGGCACAGCGGCGGCATAGTTATCCACCAGCGCGCCGGCCCCGCGGGGGAAGCCGATGAAGGGGGTGTCGATCCCGGCGGCGCGAACCTTCTCGATGATCGCCGCGTGGGGGCGAATGACGATGCGCTCGAAGACATCCTCGGCCAGGCCCTCGGCCCAGCTCTCGAACAGCTTGAGCGCCTGGGCGCCGGCCTTGGCCTGCATCACCAGATAACGGGCGGTGGACTCCACCAGGATGTCCAGCAGCCGGTCCAGATCCTCAGGGTGCTGATAGGCGTAGGTCCGGGCGCCGGAACGGTCCGAGCCCCGGCCCTCGATCATGTAGGTGGCCACGGTCCATGGCGCCCCGGCGAAACCGATCAGGGCCCGCTCCGGCTCCAGTTCAGCCCGCACCCGGGTCAGGGTTTCCCCGATCTCGGAAAGCCTGCCGGTAGACGCCTCGATCTCGGCCTCCATGGCCGAAAGCGCCGGCAGTTCCCCCAGCCTTGGCCCCTCGCCCGCTTCGAACCACACCTTCTGGCCGAGCGCCTTGGGCAGCAGCAGGATGTCGGCGAAGACGATGGCCGCATCCAGGGGAAAGCGCCGCATCGGCTGCAGGGTGGCCTCGGCCGCCATCTGCGGATTGTGGCAAAAGGCGATGAAGTCCGGTGCCTTGGTCCGCAGCTCGCGATACTCAGGCAGGGAGCGACCCGCCTGGCGCATGAACCAGACCGGCGGACGCTCGAGGGTTTCGCCAGCCAGGGCGCGAAGGAGGCGGGGCTTTATGGTGTCGCTCATGCCAAGCCTTAAAGCGGCTCTGGCGGTCAGGCTCAAGTCTCCTGGTGAAGGGACACGAACCCCTGTGCCAGGCTCACGCCCTTCTTCCTGAAAGAAAGAGATTGTTTGGGAAGAGGAGGTGGTAGGGCCGGTCAGACCCGGGGATAAGCGCCGCCGACACAGGCCATACCGATCCCGCCCACAAGCGGCGCCCCTTTTATCCCAGGTCTGATCGCACCCCTGTGAGTCCCGGGCATAAGGTCGGCAGCCAATCGAAATGCTTAACAAAAGCTTAAGGGCGCCCTGCCCCGCGGCCTGAGGATGACCGCGTGTGGCCCGGCGGGCCTGTGTTTACCTTTCGTTAAGGTTTTCCCCGGCGGGTGAAACTGTGTGCGAAAACCTCGCTAGCGACGCATCTGTCCCGGGGCTCGTCCAGCGGCGGTTCCAGACCTGTATAAGTGGCCGCCTATCCCCAAGGCTGTCTCCCTCGGTTAAGAGACTTATCGACTCTCCTGTCCCCAAGAGCATTTTGTCGCAGGCCGCCGCCCCGGTATGACCCACCCGCGCATCGCCACCTATTTTCACCTGCATCTGGTCTCGGACTCCACCGGCGAGACCCTGAACGCCATGGCCCGCGCCGTGTGCGCCCGGTTCGACGACGTCCTGCCCATCGAGCACATCTACGCCCTGGTGCGATCGCGCCGGCAGCTGGACCGGGCCATGGACGATATCGAGTCCGCTCCGGGCCTGGTGATTCACACCATTGTCGACGCCGAGCTGCGCGCGGCCCTGGAGGACGGGTGCCGGCGGCTGGAGATCGCCTGTATCGCCGCGCTTGATCCCCTGGTCTCGGCGGTGTCCCGCTATCTGGGGCTGGCCACCTCCACCCGGGTAGGCGCCCAGCACGCCCTGGACCACGACTATTTCAACCGGATGGACGCCCTGAACTACGCCATCGGTCATGATGATGGTCAGGGGGGGCAGGATCTGGAACAGGCCGACGTGGTGCTTGTGGGAGTCTCGCGGACGTCCAAGACGCCGACCTGCATCTATCTGGCCCATCGCGGCGTGCGGGCGGCCAATGTGCCGCTGGTGCCTTCCAGGCCCATCCCCGACAAGCTGCTTCAGCTGAAGAACACCCTGGTGGTGGGCCTGACCATTTCGCCCGACCGGCTGATTCAGATCCGGCGAAACCGCCTGCTCAGCCTCAAGGAAAACCGCACCTCAGCCTATATCGACGTGGATAATGTGCGCGAGGAGATCGTCCAGGCCCGGCGGCTATACGAGCGTCAGGGCTGGCCGGTGATCGACGTCACCCGCCGCTCGGTGGAGGAGACGGCCGCCGCGGTCATGAACCTGCTCACAGCCGGCCGTCAGGTGGACATACTCGGATGACCCGGATCATTCTCGCCTCCCAAAGCGCAGCCCGCAGCCAGGTGCTGGCCGGCGCTGGCGTCACCTTCGACAAAATCGTCTCCGGCGTGGACGAGGATCAGGTGAAGACCCGCATCCTCGCCGAAGGGGGCGGCCCCAAGGCGGTCGCCCAGGCCCTGGCCGATATCAAGGCCCTGACCGTCTCCGACCTGCAGCCAGGTTTGGTCATCGGCGCCGATCAGACCCTGGAATTCGCCGGCGCGCTCTATGACAAGGCCACGAGCCTGGATGAGGCCCGCGCCAGGCTGCTGGCCCTGCGGGGCAAGCCGCACCACCTCCATTCGGCCGTCACCCTGGCCAAGGACGGTGAGGTTCTGTGGTCGGAGACCGCCTGCGCCACCCTGACCATGCGTGATTTCTCCGAGCCCTTCCTGGACGCCTATCTCCAGATGGAGGGTGACGGCCTCCTGGGCTCGGTAGGCTGCTACCGTCTGGAAGGACCCGGCGCCCAGTTGTTCGCCCAGATCGAGGGGGACTACTTCGCCATACTGGGCCTGCCCCTGCTGGGTCTTCTGGACCAGCTGCGGCAGCGTGGAGCCCTGATCCCATGAGCCGGACGCTGTCTGGCGGCGCGCGGGTGGCCGGCGTGGTCGGCGCGCCGGTTCGCCACTCCCTCAGCCCCCTGATCCACAACGCCTGGATCGAGGGCCTGGGCCTTGATGCGGTCTATGCGCCGTTCTGCCCGCCCGAGACCGGGTTCGAAGCCTTCATTCAGGGGCTGCGGGGCGGGGCGATCGCCGGGCTCAACGTCACCCTGCCGTTCAAGGAGCAAGCCCTGAGCCTGGCCGAAGCCCCGACCCCGGCGGCCCAGGCGGCGGGGGCGGCCAACCTGCTGCTGTTTGAGCCCGACGGAACGCTCCGCGCCGACAATACCGACGGGGCCGGACTGCTGGCGGCCTTCGCAGGCCAGGCCCCAGGCTTTGATCCGGCCGCCGCCCCGGTGGTGATCCTGGGCGCCGGCGGCGCAGCCCGCGGCGCAGCGGCGGCGTTTGTGGCGGCGGGCGCGCCTGAGGTCCGCATCCTCAACCGAACCCTTGCCCGGGCCCAGGCCATCGCCGAGCGCCTCGGCCCCCGGGTGTCGCCCCTGCCCCTCGATCAGGCCCCAGCCACCTTTGAGGACGCCGGCGCCGTGATCAACGCCACCTCTGCAGGCCTCTCAGGCCAGGGGGAGCTCCACGTACCCCTCGCCGCCACGCCGGAGGGCTGCGTGGTCATGGACATGGTCTACAAGCCGCTGATCACGCCCTTCCTGGCCCAGGCCGAGGCGGCGGGCCGGCGTACCGTCGATGGCCTGGCCATGCTGATCGGGCAGGCGGTCCCCTCCTTCACCGCCTTCTTTGGGGTGGCGCCGCCGTCCGGGATAGACGTGCGCGCCCTGGCCCTGAAAAGTCTGGGTCTCAACGAAAGGGTCTAGCGACAATGCTGATCATCGGCCTGACCGGTTCCATTGGCATGGGCAAGTCCACCACCGCGGCCATGTTTCGCGAACACGGGACGCCGGTCTATGACGCCGACGCCGCGGTGCACGATCTCTATGATGTGGGCGGGGCGGCCGTGGGGCCGGTGGGCGAGGCCTTCCCTGGGGTCGTCCAGGGCGGCGCGGTGGACCGGGAGCTGCTGCGCCAGCGGGTGCTCGGCGATCCCGAGGCGCTGAAGCGGTTGAACGCCATCGTACATCCCCTGGTGGGGATCGACCGCCAGAGCTTCTTCGCCGAGGCCCAGGCCAAGGGCGCCGACATGGTGATCCTGGACATTCCCCTGCTCTATGAGACTGGCGGGGACGCGCGGATGGACGCCGTCGTCGTGGTCAGCGCCCCGGCCGACATGCAGCGCGAGCGGGTGCTGGCCCGCCCCGGCATGACCCCTGAACGCCTCGACGCCATCCTCGCCCAGCAGATGGCCGACGCCGAGAAGCGGGCCCGGGCCCACTATGTGGTCGATACCGGCCGGGGGCTGGAGCACGCCCGGGCGCAGGTCACGGAAATTGTGAACGCCTTGCGCGCGCGGGCCGCCGCCGCCGCGGCGCCTGGCCCGGTTGAAGCCGCCCCCAAAGCGGGCCATTGAAGCCCCCATGGCCCGCGAAATCGTCCTCGACACCGAAACCACCGGCTTTGAACCCCGGGAAGGTCACCGCCTGGTGGAGCTGGCCTGCCTGGAGATCGAGGACTTCATCCCCACTGGCCGCACCTTCCACTGCTATATCGACCCCCTGCGGGACATGCCCCCTGAGGCTGAGAAGGTGCACGGCCTGTCGGCCGACTTCCTGAGGGGCAAGCCCCGGTTCGAGGCGCCCGAGGTGGTGGACGCCTTTCTCGACTTTGTCGGCGACGCCCCGATCGTGGCCCACAACGCCGCCTTCGACCGCACCTTCATCAATTTCGAGCTGGGCCTCTGCGGGCGGATCGAAATCATCGAAGACCGCTGGGTGGACACCCTGGTGCTGGCCAGGGCCCGGTTTCCGGGCATGGCCAATTCCCTCGACGCCCTTTGCCGCCGGTTCAAGATTTCCCTCACTGACCGGGAAAAGCACGGGGCGCTGATCGACGCCCGCCTGCTGGCCGACGTCTATCTGGAGCTCAAGGGCGGGCGCGAGCGTCGCCTGGAGCTGACCCCGGCCATGGCCGCCCAGGCTGTGGG
>DJWR01000143.1 GCA_002441055.1 Caulobacteraceae bacterium UBA6225
AGGCCCGCGCCATTGACCATGCAGCCGATCTCACCGTCCAGGGCGATGTAGGAGAGGTCGTACTTGGACGCCTCGATTTCCTTCTCGTCTTCCTCGGTGGTGTCGCGCAGCTCGACGATGTCGGGATGGCGATAGAGGGCGTTGCCGTCGAAGCTGACCTTGGCGTCCAGCACCCGCAGGTGATCATCAGCGGTGACGATCAGCGGGTTGATCTCGAGCATCTCCATGTCCTTGGCGAGGAACGCCGCATAGAGCTGGCCGAGCAGGGTCGCGGCTTCCTTGGCCAGACCGCCAGTCAGGCCGAGCGACTTGGCCAGGTTGCGCCCGTGATGCGGGAAGACGCCGGTGGCCGGGTCGATGGAGAAGGAGATGATCTTTTCAGGGGTCGAGGCGGCGACCTCTTCGATGTCCATGCCGCCTTCGGTAGAGGCGACCACCGAGACGCGGCTGGTGTCGCGATCGACCAGCAGGGAGAGGTAGAGCTCCCGGGCGATGGCCGCGCCTTCCTCGATATAGAGGCGGTTGACCTGCTTGCCCTTGGGGCCCGTCTGGTGGGTCACCAGGACGCGGCCGAGCATCTCTTCGGCGTTGGTCTTCACCTCGTCGGCGGACTTGACCACCCGGACGCCGCCCTTGGCGTCGGGACCGAGGCCTTCGAAGCGGCCCTTGCCGCGTCCGCCGGCGTGGATCTGGGATTTGACGACCCAGACCGGGCCTCCCAGCTTCGCGGCGGCCTGGGCGGCCTCTTCGACGGTGTGGGCGGCGAAGCCGCGCGGGACCGCCACGCCGAACTCTGCGAGGACGGCTTTGGCTTGATGCTCGTGGATATTCATGAGGCTGCGATTTGTCGCTGAAATCGTCTCGCCCGGACCGGCGAGTTCACGGGCTTATAGGCGCCGCCTCGGAGCGTGGCAACCCGCTATCCCAACGTCATACCCCAACCAATTGGCCATGATCGCCTCAACCAAAGAACAGGTTCCACATGGTCCGGCCCGGAATGAAGGTGAAGGCCAGATTGATGGCGAAGGCGCCATAGAACAGGCCCATCATCGCGCGGCGATGGCGCGCCACCTGATGACGCCTGGCCCACATCACCGCCAGCGGCAGAACGACCAGGGTCCAACCGGTGAACAGGTGGATCAGCGACCAGCGCCCGGGGTTCAGACTGGTGATGAACAGGGTCGAGACCGCCGTGGTCATGACCAGCGCCACCCACGTCCAGCCCGCCGCCCGATGAAAGGTGCGGCCCTTGCGGACCATCATCAGAACTGCGCCTAGGACCAGGGCCGCCAGGGCGGTGTAGAGGTGGATTTTGACCACGGGCGAGAGGCTCGCCAAAACGGTGAAGTCCGGGGCGTGGGGCCGGGCCGCGGCCAGCTCGCGCCAGATGGCCGGCCAGACGCCCCACATGGCGCCGGCCAGGATGAGCAGCACCACCCCCATGCTCAGGGCGAATCCCCGGCCGAATGTCCAGGCCTTCAGGGGGATGCGACCGGGTTGGGCGGCTTGCGGGGCGAGGGACATCGGGTATCTCCTTTTTGCGGCGGCGGGCCGTGATCTGAGCGGAGACAAGGTTTGGGACGGGCGTTCGGCCAGGGGGGTTTCGTGGAATGACGTCTGGCCGTCGTGAAACGCCGCCCCGACCCACTGGCGAACCGCCGACGGCGCGCCGCCCCCTGGCCTTTGGGCCCTATGAGGATCTGACCGGCTGGCTCCGGGGCCTGGGGCTCGCCCTGGCGGTGGGCCTGTTCCTGGCCCTTTCGGGGGCCTTTGTGGACGACGGCGCGCCCTTAGGCCTGCGGCTGGCCTTTTGGCTGCCCATGATGGGGATCGGCGCCCTCTGGGGCGGCTTCATCGCCCGGATCATGTTCCCTCAGCATGGGGCCGAGGACGGGCCCCTTGAGGGCGTCTGGCGCAGTTGTCTCTGGGCGGCGCTCGCCATGGCCGCGCCCTTTACCGGCATGGTTTGGACGGCCAACTGGCTGGCCTTTGGCCACCAGATCTCCTGGCGGAGCCTGCCCTATCTGTTTGGCAGCGTCTTCGCCCTGTCGCTCGCCATGACCCTGCTGAACACCCTGGTGGAAAGCCGCAGGGCGGCGATACGGCGCCTGAGCGCGGGCCCGCCCCGGCCGCGGCCCGTCCGGTTTCTGGAGAAGCTGCCACCCTGGCTGCGGGGGGCCGAGCTGCACGCCATCGAGGCGGAGGATCACTATCTGCGCCTGCATACCTCGAAGGGCCAGGACCTGATCCTGATGCGCCTGGGCGACGCCATCGAGGAGCTGGAGGGGCTGGAGGGCGCGCAGGTGCACCGGTCCTGGTGGGTCGCCCGCGCAGCGGTGGAGGACGTGCGCCGGGGCGACGGCCGGGCCATCCTGACCCTGAAGACCGGCGTCGAGGTTCCAGTCAGCCGCACCTATGCCCGTCTGCTGCGGGCGGCGGGCTGGTACTAGAGCATTTTCCGATAAGTGTGACGCGGTTATCGGGTTTAAAGTGCTCTAACTTTTTGATTTAGAGCCCTTTTTATCCGATCTGATTGAGGCGATCAGATCGGAAAGGGCTCTAGCCTTGACGCCGGGCTCGCCAGGCCGCGCGGCTCTGGCCCCAGACATCGACCTCTACATCCATGGGAACCGGCAGCCGGGCCTGACGGAGGATCTGCGAGCCCAGGCGCCGCGCCACGGCCTGGGAGTTCACATTGACCGGCTCGATGGTGTGGATGACCTCCTCCCAGCCCAGCTGATCGAAGGCGAAATCCATGGCGGCGGCGGCCCCTTCAGTGGCGTAGCCCCGGCCCCAGCAGTCGCGGATGATGCCCCAGCCCACCTCAGTCCCTGGCCAGCCGTGCGGCCGCCACGGGCCCAGGCGGCCGATCCAGCGGCCGCTCTCCTTCTCGATCACGGAGAACATGGAGAAGCCCTCCATCGACCAGGACCCGGCGATGGTCATCATCGAACGCCAGACCTGGGC
>DJWR01000035.1 GCA_002441055.1 Caulobacteraceae bacterium UBA6225
CGGCACCAAGATGATCCATCTGGGGGAGGGCACCCGGTCGCGGATTATCTCCAAGGGCATTTCTGCAGGCCGGTCATCCAATACCTATCGCGGCCTGGTTTCGGCTCACCCCAAGGCCAAGGGCGCGCGCAACTTCACCCAGTGCGACAGCCTGCTGATCGGCAAGACCTGTGCGGCCCATACCGTGCCCTACATCGAGGCCCGCAACGGCCAGTCGGTGTTTGAACACGAGGCCACCACCACCCGCCTGTCGGACGATCAGCTCTTCTATGTGATGCAGCGGGGCCTTTCTCAGGAAGAGGCGGTCCAGCTGCTGGTCAACGGCTTCGTCAAGGACGTGCTGCAGGAACTCCCCATGGAGTTCGCCGTAGAGGCCCAGAAGCTCGTCGCCATCTCCCTCGAAGGGTCCGTCGGATGACCCATGATCAAACCCGGACCCCGTCGATGAATCTGAAAGCCGCCTTCGAAGCCGAACATGCCCGCCGGGAGGCCGAACGCCTGGCCCGGGAGGCGGCCGAGCAGCAGCGTCAGGCTGAGGACCTGGCCCGGGCTGAGGGGCTGGAAGCTATCCTGGCCCGTGACAGCGAGTTCCTGACCAGCCGGGGCGTCAGCCTGGAGCGTCGCCGCTACACCGTCACCCTCGACCATGCGGACTACCGGATCGCCGCCTATTTCGAGGATGGCCAGGTCAGCGTCACCGCATCCGATAAACGTAACGCCACCACCTCGGCCGCGCCGCGCAAGCAGCAGTTCGCCGAAAGCGTCGAGGACGCAGTGCTGATCATGGCGCAATTTCTGGCAGACGAGACCCGCTGATGCTGTCCATCAAGAACCTGCACGCCCGCGTCGAGGCCGCAGAAATCCTCAAGGGGCTCACCCTGGATCTGCCGGCGGGCGAGGTCCACGCCATCATGGGACCCAATGGCGCAGGCAAGTCGACCCTGTCCTATGTGCTGACCGGCCGCCAGGGCTATGAGGTGACGGACGGGACCGCGACCCTGGACGGCGAGGATCTGCTCAGCCTGGAAGCCAATGAGCGCGCCGCCCGCGGGGTGTTCCTGTCTTTCCAGTATCCGCTGGAGATCCCCGGCGTCCCGGCCATGACCTTCCTGCGGACGGCCATGAACGCCCAGCGCAAGGCGCGGGACGAACCGGAAATCAGCGCCACCGACTTCCTGAAGCGAGCTCGCGAGGTGGCGGGCCAGCTGAAGATGGACTTCGACATGCTGAAGCGTCCGCTCAATGTCGGCTTCTCCGGTGGTGAGAAGAAGCGGATGGAAATCTTTCAGATGGCGATGCTTTCGCCTCGCTTATTGATCCTGGACGAGACGGACTCCGGTCTCGATATCGACGCCCTGAAGATCGTCGCCGATGGGGTCAACGCCCTGCGCAGCCCCGACCGGGCCATGCTGGTCATCACCCACTATCAGCGCCTCTTGGACTATATCCGCCCTGACAAGGTGCATGTGCTGGCGGCTGGCCGTATCGCCGCGACGGGCGGACCCGAACTCGCCCACGAACTGGAGCGGGACGGCTACGATAAGTATGCGAGGGCCGCTTGACCCTCTCACTGGCTCTTGAGGCGAGAGACCTCTCGTACCTGCCCAGCCGCCGGGATGAAGACTGGCGCTGGACCGATCTGCGCGGCCTGATCCGCGAACTGCCGGCCCCGTCGCCCGAGGTGACCACGGACATGTCCCCCGGCCCGTTCGGCGACGAAGGTCAGGCCGAACTGCTGGTGGTCAATGGTCGGGTGCGTGGAGATGCGTCCCTGCTTTCCGTTGGTGAGGGCGAGGCGAGGGTGGTGCGCCTGCGTTTCGTCTCTGCGACGGCCGAGACCAGCCACAGGGTCAAGCTGGACGTCAATCTCGCCCCCGGAGCCCAGCTCACCCTGCTGGAATCCTATGAGGGGCAGGCGCCGGACTATCTGGCCGATGCGGCGCTGAGCGTTCGCCTGGAGGCCGGCGCCCGGCTGGAGCGGATTGTCTTGGCTGGCGACCATGCTGAAGGCGTCAGCGTCAGCATCACCACTGTTTCCCTCGCCCCCGACGCAGAACTCTCGCAGACCGTGCTGACCGACGGGGCCCGCAGGCAGCGTCTGGAGACCCGGGTGGAGCATCCAGGGCAGGCCGCCGTCGTCCGCATGGATGGCGCCTATCTGGTCGCCGATCGTCGGCACGCCGACCTGACCACGGCGGTTAACCACGCCGGCACGGACGGGACGACCGATCAGCTGGTCAAGGGCGTGGTGGCTGACCAGGGCCGCGGCGTCTTCCAGGGGCGGATCACCGTCAGTCCCGGGGCCGACCGCACCGATGCGCGAATGGGGCATCATGCCCTCCTGTTGTCGGACCGGGCCGAGGTCAACGCCAAGCCGGAGCTGCTGATCTTCGCTGATGACGTGGCCTGCGCCCATGGCAACACGGTGGGCGCCCTGGACGAGGACGCCCTGTTCTACGCCCAGCAGCGCGGGATCCCCGAGGCGGAGGCCCGAGCCATGCTGACCGAAGCCTTCATCGGCGAAGTGATCGACCGCATCGTCCATGACGGCGCTCGAGAGGTCGCCCGCGCCTGGGCCGCCGAGCGGCGGGTGGGCTGATGGCGTTTGACGTCGAGGCGGTCCGCGCCCAGTTCCCCATCCTGCAGCGACAGGTGAACGGCCATCCGCTCATCTATCTGGACTCAGCGGCCTCGGCCCAGAAGCCTCAGGCCGTGATCTCGGCCATGAGCCGGGCCATGGAGACCTCCTACGCCAACGTGCATCGTGGCCTGCACACCCTGGCCAACGAGACCACCGAGGCGTTCGAGGAGGCCAGGGCCTCGGTGGCCCGGTTTATCGGCGCGGAGACCGACGAAGTGGTGTTCACCAAGGGCGCCACCGAAGCCATCAATCTGGTGGCGGCGGGCCTGGGCGCGCGCCTCCAGGCCGGCGATGAGATTCTGCTCACCCAGATGGAGCACCACGCCAACATCGTCCCGTGGCACTTCCTGCGCGAGCGCCTGGGGGTCGTGCTGCGGTTCGCGCCCGTCACCGAGGCCGGTGAGCTCGATCTGGCGGCCATGGGCGAGATGATTGGCCCGCGCACGCGGGTCGTGGCTTTCAGCCACATGTCGAACGTACTCGGCACCATCAATCCGGCCGCTGAGATCATCGCTATGGCCAAGGCGGCAGGCGCCCTGACCCTGGTCGATGGCTGCCAGGCGGTCGTCCATCAGGTGGTGGACGTCAAGGCGCTGGACGCCGACTTCTACGTCTTCTCTGGCCACAAGCTCTATGGGCCCACAGGGATCGGCGTTCTCTTCGGCAAGCGCGAGCGCCTGGACGAGCTGCCGCCCTATCAAGGCGGCGGCGAGATGATCGCCACCGTCACCGAGGACGCCGTTACCTATGCGGACTCGCCGCACAGGTTCGAAGCCGGCACTCCGGCGATCATTGAGGCCATTGGCCTGGGCGCGGCCATTGAATGGCTGAGCGGTCTCGACCGGACGGCCATCGCCGCCCATGAGTCAGCCCTCTACGCTCGCCTGCGCGACCAGCTCGCCGGGGCCAACTGGCTGCGGGTCATTGGGGAGGCGCCGGGCAAGGGGGCCATCCTCTCCTTCACCATGAAGGGAGCTCACGCCCATGATGTGGCCCAGATTCTTGATCGCTATGGCGTGGCTGTCCGCGCCGGCGCCCACTGCGCCGAGCCATTGATGCGGCGCTTCGGGGTGACCTCGAGCGCCCGAGCCTCTTTTGGCCTCTACAACACCGAGGCTGAGGCTGACGCCTTCGCCGCCGCCCTTTTCAAGACTCAGACCTTTTTCGCGTGAACGCCATGGATGACGCCCCCGCCACCACCACCGACGCCACGCCCCTGTCCCAGGCGGACCTGGACAAGCTGACCGATCAGCTGATCGACAAGCTCAAGTCGGTCTATGATCCCGAGATCCCGGTCGACATCTACGAACTGGGCCTGATCTACAAGGTCGACGTTTCCGACGATAAGGACGTGGCCATCGAGATGACCCTGACTGCGCCGGGCTGTCCGGTCGCCGGTGAGATGCCGGGCTGGGTTCATGACGCCGTGATGGAGATTGGGGACATCCGTTCCTGCACGGTCGATCTGGTCTTTGACCCGCCTTGGGACCCCTCGCGGATGTCCGACGAGGCGAAGCTTCAACTCAACATGTTCTGAGCCCATATAGCCCACATGGAACAGCCCAACCTCGCTCCCGCGCCCCGCGCCCGCCGCCCGCGGCCCCAGGTGGTTTCCCTGACCGATGCAGCGGCGGCGCGCGTGCGGGACATCATGGCCCGGGCCGAAAAGCCCTATGCTGGCTTGCGGGTGGGGGTGAAGAACGGCGGCTGCGCAGGTCAGGAGTATGTCCTGGATTATGCCGAAGCGGCCGATCCCATGGATGAGGTGGTGGAAGACAAGGGTGTAACCATCCTGGTCGAACCCAAGGCGGTGCTGTTCCTTATCGGCACGGTGGTGGACTACGAGACCACCGCCCTGTCGTCCAAGTTCGTATTCCGAAATCCCAATGAAACCGACGCCTGCGGCTGCGGTGAGAGCGTCACCATCGTGCCGCAGCCTGACCAGGCGTAGAGCGCGGTCAGCGGCCCTGGAACTGGGCCGGCCGCTTTTGCAGGAAGGCGACGACCCCCTCACGGGAATCCTCGGTCAGCCCAGCTTCACGCTGAACGACTCGTTCGGCATGCAGCTGCTCCGCCCACTCGGCGTCTAGGCCGTCCCAGACCAGCTTGCGAATATAGCCCAGGGCTTTCGGCCCAGTGGCGAGGGCCCGGGCCAGTTCCATGGCGGTGTCCATGAGTTCGGCGTCGGGCACGCAGCGATTGACCAGACCCCATTCCAAAGCCGTGCGCGCCGGCAGCTTTTCGCCCAGAAGAGTGAGCTCCATGGCCCGGGCCTTGCCCACTAGCCGGCTCAGCAGATAGGTCGCGCCCCCGTCCGGAACGAGGCCAATACGGCGGAAGGCCTGCAGGAAATAGCCGCTCTCTCCAGCCACGATCAGATCACCCATCAGTGCGATCGAGCAGCCGATCCCGGCGGCCGCCCCGTTCACCGCCGTCACGATGGGGATTGGATAGTCCCGCATGCGCGTCACGAAGGGGTTGTAAACGGTCTCCAGGGCGCTTCCTGAATCCCGCGCCTGGGCTTGCATCTGATCCTGGGCTGCGGGCGCGTCGGCCCGACCGGACAGATTGGCGCCAGAGCAGAAGCCGCGGCCCTCGCCGGTGATGACCACGCAGCGGACGCCGGAATCGGCCTTGGCGAAGCCGGCCATGGCATCGTCCAACTCCGCCATCAGATCGAGGCCCGCAGCGTTCAGGGTTGAGGGGTCACAAAGGGTGACCACCGCCACGCCGTCGGCGACCGAGGTCTTAATCTTGTTGTAGGCCATGACGGAACTCCTCTGGTGCGCGGACTGCGATCCTGGAGGAACCTACGTTGCGTCAGCCAAGGAGGGAATGGGGGAGCCCCAATCCTCAGGCGGCGTCTGACAGGGGCTCTGCCATGCTGACCCGGTTGCGACCGCCATGTTTGGAGGCGTAAAGGGCCGCGTCTGCCCGTTCCATGAGGCTGTGGGCCGACTCTCCAGGGTGGCGCTCGGCGAAGCCTGCCGACACGGTGATATTGCCCAGGTCCTCGTTGGTCGAACGGCGTTTGAGCACCCGCGAGCCGATTTCTTCCCGGATTTCCTCGAGAGCCGCTGCGGCGGCCTGACGCTGCTCACTGGGGAATATGATGGCGAACTCTTCACCGCCATAGCGCGCGGCCAATCGCGGGGTGGCGCCCACCCGGCCGATGACGCTGGCCACATAGCGGATCACCTGATCACCGGTCTGATGGCCCCAGGTGTCGTTAAAATTCTTGAAGTGATCGATATCGATCAAGGCCAGGGTCAGGCACCCGCGGCTGCTCTCGGCCTCCTGGCAGGACCGTTCAAGCTCCTCGTCAAAGGCCTTCCGGTTGGCGAGGTTGGTGAGACCATCGGTGGTGGCTTCCCGGCGAACCAGTTCCAGGTGCTCGCGCAGGCGGGCGACCTCGCTGCTGGATTCGCTGAGCCGCTTCTCCAGGGACTGGTTCTCCAGTTGGACGCGCTGGGTGGCGCCCGCCAGAGTCTTGACGGTGGCCTCCAGGCTGGCGACGTCCTTTTCCGCAGCCAGGGACTGGCTGGCGCTGGCCAAGGTGAGGCCATAAGCCATGCTGGACTGTTTGGCTGAGTCAATCGCCGCTGACACAGAGGCCAACTCGCGACTCAGTTGATCGCCTGTGTCCCGGATCTGTTCATTGAGCTTGGCCTTCGGCAGATACAGCGCCGCAAGCTCCTCGCTTACCTGATCGGTGAAGGCCGTGCCGGTCGACAGCATGCGCGACATCTCCCGGCCAAGCGGCCCATCGGGCGCGGCCAGGAAGTGAATCCACAGCTCGAAATTGGTCGAGGTCGGCCAGATCCGATGCCGCTCCATCTCCTCGATGGCTTTGCGAGCCAGACCGAAGCCTTCGGGCCCTCTAAGCCTTATCTCGAGTTCATGGGACATTGACTGCCTTCCCTGCCCACCGCGGTCGACGGACGACCCCACGGATTCTCCCGCGTCTTGACGGTGTTCCTAGGGGGCAGAGTCAAACGAGCGGTTAAAGCGATACCGCGGGTTGGCGTCTTAGTCGTTTCGCGTCGGGGTCGGCCGAAGCAGGAATGCCGGCGTGTCGCCGCCAAAGCCGCGAACCCCATTACGGTGCTCGTCGGCTTCATCACGCACTTTGACGCCCCGGATCGGGCGCTCGGCCTGCCGCGTCGGGCGCTTTTGCGCCGGTTCGGGCGAGGGCGATGGCGCAACGGGTTCGGGCGTTGCCGGCTCGGCGGCGATCACCTTGTCCGGGCGCGCACGGGTCCGGGCGCGGCTGCGGGTCTTGGGCCGATCCTCAGGCGTTGACGGGCCTTCAGCCTGGGCCGGCGCGGCCTCGACCACCGGCGCGGCGGCGGCGACCTGTTCGCCCTCATCGCGGGCTGGCCGGCGACTGCGCGAGGCTGGGCGGGGCTCGCTCCGACGACCGTCACGACCACCCGCGCCACGTCCGCCGCCGCGGCCGCGATCATCGGTGAGGCTGCTCCAGTCCAGATCCAGGGGCGCCATCTCCGGCGTCTTGCCGATCAACTTCAGCACCTTGTCCAGGGACTTGGAGTCGGCCGGCGTGACGATCATGTAGGTCTCGCCGGTCCGGCCAGCGCGGCCAGTCCGACCGATCCGATGCACATAGTCGTCGGCGTGATGGGGAACGTCGTAGTTGAAGACGTGGCTGACGGCCGGGATATCCAGGCCGCGGGCGGCGACGTCGGAGGCCACCAGCAGTTTCAGCTCACCCTTGCGGAAGCTTTCCAGGGTCCGGGTCCGGGTGGCCTGATCAAGATCGCCGTGGATGGGGGAGGCGTCGAAGCCGTGGGTCTTGAGCGACTTGGCGACGATGTCGACTTCGGTCTTCCGGTTGCAGAAAACGATGCCGTTCTTCACGTCGGCCCGTTCCGCCAGGGCGCGTAGCGCCGCGCGCTTGGCCTTGGAATCAGAGACCGGCAGTTCTGTGATGTACTGGGTGATGGTCTCGGCGGTGGTGGCCGGNNGTCATTTTGAAGATGCGCTCGATATCGGGGATGAACCCCATGTCGAGCATACGGTCGGCCTCGTCGACAACCAGCATCTGGACCCCGGTGAGCAGCAGCTTGCCGCGCTCGAAATGGTCCAACAGGCGACCGGGGGTAGCGATCAGCACGTCAACGCCACGGTCAAGCTTAGCTTCCTGATCACCGAACGAGACGCCGCCGATCAGCAGGGCCCAGCTGAGCTTGTGGTACTTGGCATACCGCTCGAAGGACATGGAGACCTGGTCAGCCAACTCTCGCGTCGGCGCGATCACCAGGGCTCGTGGCATCCGCGCCTTGGAGCGGCCGGCCGCCAGCCGATCAATCATCGGCAGGGTGAAGGCCGCGGTCTTACCCGTACCCGTCTGGGCGATCCCCAGGACATCGCGCCCGGCCAGGGCGACAGGAATCGCCGCCTCCTGAATGGGAGTCGCGTCGGTGTAGCCGGTTTCGGCGATGGCCTTCAGTGTCGAATCCGACAGGCCCAGAGAGGAAAATTCAGTCATTCATCGGCAAATCAAGATCAGCGGGCGTCACGTCGCGCCCCTGATCGACAAGCGCGGCGTGATCGACGCGCGCCGCGGAACATAGGCGGAAGCGCTTTTAAGTCAACGCATGTCACCCGGCTGGCTGCTGGGTGCGCAGATTGTTCGCGTAACGCGGTGGGCCTCAGACATCGAGATCTTCGGTGGCGAATTCCGCATTTTCCTGGATGAAGCGGAATCGAAGTTCGGCCTTGCGTCCCATGAGGGCCTCGACGAGGTCGATCACCGCCTCTTCGGAGCGGGGCAGGGTGACCCGGGCCAGGATCCGTTTGGCCGGGTCCATGGTGGTTTCCTTGAGCTGGGTGGGCATCATTTCGCCCAGGCCCTTGAAGCGCCCGATTTCGGGCTTCTTGCCCTTGAACTCCGTGGCCAGCAGCTCCTCGCGGTGGGCGTCGTCGCGGGCGTAGACCGTCTTGCCCCCGTGGCTGAGCCGGTAGAGGGGCGGCAGGGCCAGGAACAACCGCCCGGCCCGGATGAGCCCCGGCATGGTGCGATAAAAGAAGGTGATCAGCAGCGAGGCGATGTGGGCGCCGTCAACATCGGCGTCGGTCATGATGACGATGCGCTCGTAGCGCAGGTCCTCTTCCTTGAACTTCACGCCCGGCTGGACGCCGAGGGCCAGCATCAGGTCGCTGAGCTCCTTGTTGGCGCCGAGCTTGTCGGCGCCGGCCGAGGCCACGTTCAGGATCTTGCCGCGCAGGGGCAGGATGGCCTGGGTGCGACGGTCACGCGCCTGCTTGGCGGAGCCGCCGGCCGAATCGCCCTCGACCAGGAACAGCTCGGTGCCATCTGAGGCCTGGATTGCGCAGTCGGCCAGCTTGCCGGGCAGGCGCAGCTTGCGGGTGGCTGAGGCCCGGGCGACGTCGCGGTCCTTGCGCCGCTTCAGCCGCTCTTCGGCGCGCTCGATGACAAAGGCCAGCAGGGCGCTGGCGGCCTTGGGCTGGGCGGTCAGCCAGTGGTCGAAGGGGTCCCGCAGGGCGGCCTCCACCAGGCGCTGGGCGTCGCTGGAGGAGAGGCGCTCCTTGGTCTGGCCCTGGAATTCAGGATTCTTGACGAAGACGCTGATGAGCGCGCCCGCCTGAGCGACTACGTCTTCGGCGGTGATCAGGGCGCCGCGCTTCTCATTGGTCAGCTCCGCATAGGCCTTGAGGCCGCGGGTGAGGGCCGCGCGCAGGCCCGCCTCATGGGTGCCGCCTTCGGGCGTCGGCACCGTGTTGCAGTAGGACCGCATGAAGCCATCAGCCTCACCGAAGCCCTCGGCGGTCCAGGTGATGGCCCATTCCACGGCGCCGGCCTCACCTTGACGGGTGAAACGCCCGGCGAAGGGCTCAGGCGTCACGGTCTCAAGCTTCTCGACCTGTTCAGCCAGATAGTCGGCCAGGCCGTTGGGGAAGCGGAACACCGCCTCAGCCGGGGTCTGGTCCTGGATGCGGGCGGGATCGCATTTCCAGCGAATTTCGACGCCGCCGAACAGATAAGCCTTTGATCGCGCCATCCGGTAGAGCCGGGCGGGCTTGAACGCCGCGCCTTCGCCGAAGATCTGCGGGTCGGGCAGAAAGCGGATCATCGTGCCGTGCTTGCGGCTGGGTTGGCCCTTTTCGATGGGGGCCAGCGGTTTGCCGCGGGCGAAGGACTGGCGCCACTCGAACCCGTCCTTCCAGGCCGTCACCTCGACCAGTTCAGACAGGGCGTTCACCACCGAAACGCCAACCCCGTGCAGGCCGCCGGAGGTCTCATAGGCCTTGCCGGAGAACTTCCCGCCCGAGTGCAGCACGGTCATGATGACTTCCAGGGCCGACTTGCCCGGGTGCTTGGGGTGGGGGTCGACGGGAATACCGCGGCCGTCGTCCTTGACACTGAGATAGCCGTCGGCGTCGAGGCTGACCTCGATGAACTTGGCGTGGCCGGCGACGGCCTCGTCCATGGCGTTGTCCAGCACCTCGGCGAACAGGTGGTGCAGGGCCCGTTCGTCGGTGCCGCCGATGTACATGCCCGGCCGCTTCCGCACCGGCTCCAGGCCTTCGAGAACCTCAATGTCCTTGGCCGAATAGCCCCCTGCGGGTCCCACCGCAGGGGCTGTCTGGGGCGCGGCTGTACTGGGCCTTGGCTCAGAACTCTGGGCCATGGGGGAGGCAGGCGCCGGGTTCAGGGCGTCGTCGAACAGGGATGCTTGGGGAGGGGCCTTGGACATTGGCTCGGAAGCTGGGGCGATTCGGCAGACCCCGGTATGAATCGGGGACCAAGACAAATCAATGCGCAGAGGACGGGAAGGAAAAAGGGCCGCAGCTTGCGCCGCGGCCCCTCAAAACCAACCTCAGAAGATGAGGCTTAGCACTTGTAGTACATGTCGAATTCGACCGGGTGCGGATGCAGTTGCAGGCGCATCACCTCTTCCATCTTCAGCTCGATATAGCCGTCGATGAAGTCGTCATCCATCACGCCGCCCTTCTTGAGGAAGGCGCGATCCTTGTCGAGGTTCTCCAGAGCTTCGCGCAGGGAGCCGCAGACTTCCGGAACCTTCTTCTGCTCGCGCGGCGGCAGGTCATAGAGGTTCTTGTCCATGGCCGGACCCGGATCGATCTTGTTCTCGATCCCATCGAGGCCAGCCATCAGCAGGGCCACGAAGGTCAGGTACGGGTTGCCCATCGGGTCGGGGAAGCGGGCTTCGATGCGCTTGGCCTTGGGCGAGT